>NZ_ALVZ01000214.1 GCF_000332055.1 Xenococcus sp. PCC 7305
TCCAGAAATCCCAATTCGTGAGAGTTGGAAGCGCGTGAGACACGCTGAGGTTTCCTCAGCAAGTGTAATCACGTAAGAAGCCCACACTGTAATCTTTGATTCAGTGTGCGGAGGATGTCACCAAAGTATCATCACATTAAGAGCAAGAGAATTGAGAACAGCACCACTCCAGCAAGAAAAGATTTAAAACAAGTATCTTTCTCGTCAGGTAGTTCTCGCTTAAGAACATTGAGGATAATGCTTCCTGTTAAAAAAGACCAGATAATCGCGATCGCGGCTTCGTTGAGATGAACGGCTTGTCCAATCACGGCTCCCAAGACAATTGCCCCAACTAAAAACCAACGCCCTTTCTTGTCATATAGAGATTGGTGATGTTCCCGTAAATTCTCATCGATAATGAAAAAATGCAGGGCAACGGCCATAAAAAAGAGCAGGCAGTCAATTAAGGTATGTTCACTCAAGTCCTGTAAAAGATAACCAGAAATGACATTAAGAATGCCAAAGGCAATGATATGAATCCAAAAACTAGTTGATTCATCATGAGTGATTTCAGAGTTCTCTTGCCGAAGGGACTTGGCTCTATGGGTTAATAAATTCAAGCCATAAAACACCAATAGTCCCATCAGTGCCAGGATATAAACATGATTTTCTAAATACTGTACTAGTAAAATTTCACTATGCTGAAGTTCTTCCTGAGTATGGCTAAGCTCAGGGAATATTTCGAGAAATACATAACTAAGAGAGACTCCACCAGCAAATGACGTCCAGCGAAATCGGGGAATGATCGAAAAGATCGGCAATCGGGCAGCAAATCCATGAACTAGAGCTAAAGCGATCGCTAAAATCAAACCTGGGCTAACCATATTTTTATCAATTAACTAAATAATCACAGACAATAGCTGAGACGACTTAGAGTAGCCTGAATTTAGCCTTACTCTCCATCAGACAAAAACTTAGATGCTCTAATAAAGATAATCTTCCCAGGCTTGTTTCGCAAATACTAGCTTCATTCAACTATTAACTCATGTTCTGTAACCCTTTCCAGAACGAAGCTCTGCGATCGCATCATTGATGCTATCAGCATTATTTTTACTAGACAATAGATGGAAAGTAGCTTCATAAGCTTTAAAGTCATCCAAACTCATAACCACAACCGAAGGGGCATTTTGTCTAGTTACGATTACTGGCGTGCGATCGGCTTCAATTTAGTTAAGATATCCAGCTAGCTTTTGTCGAAATTCAGTGTAAGTAACTGTGTCCATTGTTAAATAAAATAAGGGAGAAATAATTATGAAAATAAGTGGCAAACAAAAGGTAGTAAATCTGAGAATTGATGAGATTAGACGGAATCTAATTGACGAAGCAGCAAACCTTCAAGGGAAATCTCGCACTGAATTTATGGTAGAAGCGGCATATAGAGAAGCCGAACAGACTATTTTAGATCAAAAAATTTATATATTAGATCAAGCAGACTACGAATATCTTTCTCGTACAGATCATCAACCAGCTCCTAAGTTAGTCAAACTATTTAAGAGCAAAAGCCCTTGGGAACAGTAAAAATTCTAGTGAAGGCTTTAAATGATAAGGTTGCTGCTTTCTATAAGTCATTTGGTTTTGTACAATCAAAAAGTGACCCTCTTTTATTGATGAAAGCGATCGCTGAAGTGAGAGCTAGTATTAATTGCAGCGATTAGCGATTAGCTATTAATTTATTTTCTCTCGCAAAACCCGTAGTAATTTTGTAAACTCTTCAGGTAAAGGCGCGATCGCTTCTATAATCTTTCCCGATACAGGATGTTCTATAGTTAATTTCCTAGCATGAAGTGCCTGCCCAGAAAGATTCACTCGCACTGAACCCCCAGAACCATATAACATGTCGCCGACTATAGGATTGCCATTATAGGTGCAATGTACTCTGATTTGATGGGTGCGTCCCGTTTCTAGGAGAAATTGCATTAGGGTATAGTTGCTCAACCTTTCTAAGATTGACCAATGAGTTATGGCTTCTCTGCCGCCTTGGTCAACCGGAATCACTGCCATTTTTTTGCGATCGCTTTTATGCCTGCCAATGGGTAAATTAATCTGGCCAGACTCAGTTTTGGGACAACCACAAACCACTCCCCAATATTCTCTTCTGGCGGTTTTTGCTTTAATTTGAGCTTGTAGATGTTGGTGAGCGCGATCGCTTTTAGCTACTACGATCGCCCCTGTCGTATCCTTATCCAAACGATGCACAATTCCAGGCCGTTCCACTCCCCCAATGCCTGCCAGATTTTGACAATGATAGAGCAAGGCATTTACCAACGTCCCATTGGGATGACCTGGGGCGGGATGTACAACTAAACCTGGAGGTTTATTGATGATAATTAGTTCTTCATCTTCATAGAGCACATCGAGGGGAATATTTTCAGCTATCAAATCTAGCTTAGTCGGAGCGGGAATTGTGATCTTTAGGCGATCGCCATTAGTCAAGGAATTTTTTTTGCTACCACATACTTTGCCATTGAGAATTACGTGACCATCTTCGATTAATTTTTGAATTCGCGATCGCGAAATATCGGTTAACTGACTGGCTAGCCAGCGATCCAGGCGATCGCTTTGAGTTTTTACCTCTAATTCAATAGTATTTATCTCAATATTGTTTGTAGTATCTAAATCATCTGGATTTGGCATTTTGGCACGAAGCGAATAAATTTTTATTTATTTAAAAACCACTCTACAGCTTTTTGCAAGGCAGGCTTGATAGGGGACTGGGGAAGTCCTAATTCTCTAACAGCTTTGGTCGCATCGTAATACATCTTTTGTCGAGCCATTTTGACTCCATCTAGAGAAACAGAAGGTTTTTTTCCGATCGCACCGAGAAGTAACTCATCAATCCAGGCGCAAGTATGGGGAATACAATGGGGAATTAGTTGTTGTGGTGCAGTTAAATTAGTGATTTCTGCCAAGTTATCTAAGATCTCTTTGAGGGTCAGATTTTGATTCCCCAAAATATAGCGATCGCCACTTTTTCCTTTTTCCAATGCCAAAAGATGCCCCCAGGCTACATCCTCAACATCAATCCAATTTAAACCTGTATCTACATAGAAAGGCATTTTACCCTGTAAGAAACGTAAGATAATTTCTCCTGTCGGAGTGGGCTTGATATCCCAAGAACCAATGGGCGTGCTCGGATTAACAATGACAATATCCTGGCCTGAATTATAGGCTTTTAGGGCTTCTTGTTCGGCAAAATATTTAGATTTTTTGTAATGACCAACTAATTTATCTACAGGACTTTGATGGGTTTCATCAACAGTGATCCCTTTATGGCCTACTCCGATCGCAGCAACCGAGCTGGTATAAATTGTGCGTTCGATGCCAGCTTGCTGAGCTGCGGCTAATATGTTTCGAGTTCCCAAAACATTATTGAGATACACAGATTCTTGGTCTGCTTGCCACAGGGAATAATGAGCCGCGACATGAAACAAGGCGCGACATCCCTGCATTTTTTGCTTTAAATCCCCATCATTAAGATCACCTGTAATAATTTCGACATCTAGAGATTCAAGATTATCGAGCCGACTGGTAGGACGTACCAGTGCTCTTACTTTATAACCTCGTTTTAGAAGCAATCTAACTAGGTTAGATCCGATAAAACCAGTACCACCCGTCACAAATACACGCATTACTAATTTGAAGAGGTCACTATCCAAGTGAAGACAACAAATTATATACGATGGGTATTAACTTTTCTTTTGTGGGTTTATGTTTTAATTATGTTAATAAAGCGCGATCGCCAATTATCAAGATTAACCATACTTAAACTACTGAAGTTATTTTAACTTTTGAAGCATAATTTATAATCCTTATTTACCATTAATATCGAATAGGAAATCATAATCCCAAAACTTGCTTCAACTCCAATCCCTGACTAAAAATCTCATCGATCGCAACCATCTGACCATCAATAGTCATCAACTTATGATCCTTAGTCGCCCGAATCACAGAACCATCATCTAACATATATTCAAAAACTTCCTGTTCTCCTCGATTATGCCATTGGGCAATTTCTTGAGTATAAACAAAACCATTGGCATCCACAGAATAAACAGTACATTCGATTCTTTCCTCGACAATCTTACCAATAGAAATCGCCCCGTATTCTACTGTCAAAACCTCAGTATCAGCACTCAGACAATATTCGGCGAAATCCAACATTTGCTTAAACAAATCTTCTGCCACATCCTGAGTAACCCCATTCTTCGTGGAGCCATCAATAAACTTCACCTTATGCTTTTGCATCTCCGCAACCTTCTTTTTACCCATAGCTCTTCTGAGTAAATCTGCCTCACCCAAAGAATAACCAGCCAGATCTTGAGCCATCTTCATAATTTGCTCTTGGTAACAAAGCACACCATAGGTCTCTTTGAGAATTGGTCTTAACAATTCATGTTGAAACTCAACCTTTTGGCGACCATGTTTGCGATCGATAAAAATAGGAATTAAGCCTGCATCCAATGGTCCTGGTCGATAGAGAGCGAGAATAGAAGAAATATCTTCAATACCCGAAGGCTTAAGATCTTTTACGATCTGACGCATCCCATCAGATTCTAATTGGAAAATACCTTCGAGATCGCCTTTTTCTAATAATTTCTGAGTTTTATTAACATCTGGTGGTAATTTTTTACTTGTTCCTTTTTCGATAATATTAAAAGCCCTAATAGAATCTAGAGGCAAACTATCTAAATCTAAATCCGTATGTTGATATTGTTTAATTAAATCCGCCGCTCTTTGAATGGTTGTAAGATTTTTCAAGCCCAGAAAGTCCATTTTTAATAGTCCTAGAGCTTCTAAATCTTCCATATAATATTGGGTAATAACGGCACCTTCATTATTCTTCTGTAACGGCACAACCTCATCCAAAGGCTGAGAAGAAATTACCACTCCCGCAGCATGAACACCAAAAGTTTTATTCGTCCCTTCAATGCGAATTGCCATATCGAGCCAATGACGCACACTGATCGTGCCCACTTCCTCTTTTTTGTCGTTGTAGGTTTTAACGTAATCTTGATCATAGGATCTTTTAAACTCAGGATCAGGACTGTCATCGGAAATCATGACCTTGAGTTTTGCTGGTTTCCCCCGCGCCACAGGAATCAACTTAGCCAGGCGATCCGAATCCGCAAAACTTACACCAAGAACTCGTCCCACATCTTTGAGAACTGACTTGGAAGTCAAGCGGTTGAAGGTAATAATTTGGGCAACATTGCCTTCGCCATATTTTTCTGTCACATATTCGATCATTTCGTCCCGACGTTCGATACAAAAATCCGTATCAACATCAGGCATGGATTTTCTTTCAGGATTGAGAAAGCGTTCAAATAATAATCCATGATGAACTGGATCAATGTTAGTAATTTTGAGAGCATAGGCAACTAGAGACCCTGCGGCACTTCCTCTTCCAGGCCCCACTGGGATGTCCTTATCTCTAGCATGTTTAATATAGTCCCAAACCACTAAAAAGTAAGTAGAAAATCCTTTAGTCTGCATTACTTTTAGTTCTGTTAACAATCTTTCTTTGTAAACAGGAGGAATTTCTGAATGTTGGCGGCATTTAAGTCTTTCAATCAATCCTTGCCAAGTAATTTCTTCTAAATAACTATCAGGAGTATGGCCAGGAGGGACTGGGTAATCGGGAATTCTCGGTTCTCCCAAAATCTTGTAGGGTTTGATTTTTTCGGCAACTTCCACTGTATTATTAATTGCCTCGGCGATAATTTCATCACTAAGATGATCGCGGAATAACTGACGCATTTCTTCAGCAGATTTTAAATACTCCGTCCCGCTATAACGCAATCTTTTTTCGTCAGTAATGCGTTTTCCGGTGAGAATACATAACAATGCGTCATGAGCTTCTACGTCATAGCAAGAAATAAAATGAGAATCGTTAGTGGCAACAATTTTAATGCCAAATTCTTGTGATATTTTGACTAATTCTGTATTGACAATGCGATCCTCTTGGGAGCCGTGATCTTGGATTTCTAAATAATAATCATCACCAAAAACTCTTTGATACCATTGGGCAACTTTTCTGGCCTCTTCTAAATCGCCACTGAGAATTCTTTGGGGAACTTCTCCTCCGAGGCAGGCACTAGTTACAATTAAACCTTCGTGATATTTTTCGAGTAGTTCTTTGTTAATACAAGGGCGGGCAAAAATCCCTTTTCCTTGAAATCCTTGAAGATGGGAAATCGTGGTTAGTTTAACGAGGTTTTTATATCCTTGGGTATCTTTGGCGAGAACTACTTGGTGAAATTTTTTGTAGCGCTTTTTCGGGGTTTTATCTTCCACATCGCCGTTAATGACATACATCTCATTGCCAATAATCGGTTTAATGCCCTTTTGCTTGCATACTTTAATTAATTCGATCGCGCCATACATGACTCCATGATCGGTTAGAGCGATCGCACTCATACCCAATTCTAAGGCGCGATCAATCATTTGGGGAATCTGAGACGCTCCATCAAGTAAGCTGTAATCACTATGGATATGTAAACCAACGAAAGACATGTTTTTAAGGGATAAGGGATGAGGGATGAAGGATAAGGAGAAGCTTAATAGTTGTTTTGGGGATTGGTGATTGGGTACAGTATCTTAGCAATTATCATTTATAGTGTTGCGCAATTTTAGCAAAACCTCACTTTTAGTACTTTTATACTTAATCATAATCAAAAGCCATGAATGAATTTCCCCAAAGTATTGCTGAAGCCGTTGAACAGGCAAAAAAGACTGTGATAGATGCGATCGCAGATGGCTATACCAGATTGCAAGTAGAATTAGTCATTCCTGAAATTCCCCTCCAAGCTCAGTCTTTGGCCTTAGAATTTGCCAATTTATTTTTAGAATCCCATGGTTCGGGAGTCAAAGTCATGTTTCCCGATACAGGTGCTGCGATGCTGGCCAAAAGAGATTGGGGCGAAATTGCTTTTCAAGTCACAGATATGGGCGGACGTTTCACTTCGATAGAGCAGCAAATAGCTGAAACCGATGAAATTTTTATTATGGTCTGTCCGTCTTCGGTGGAAGTAGAGCGAGTGGAAACCTTGTGCAATCTAGTAGGCGATCGCCCTGTAATATTATTGATTCCCCAACTAGAAGATGTCGCCGTTGTGGGAATTGGACTAGCAGCTCGTCGATTAAGAGATAGATTTATTAGCACCCTTTATTCTTGTTACTACATTAGACCTCTAGAGGGGGCGAGCATTTTACGAATTCACCCCTCATCTTGGCAAATTTGGTTAGAAAAAGAAGAGGGTTACGAGTTAGCAATGGAGCTATCTAGTAAACCGATGGGAGAAGAATTAGATCGTTTATTAATCCAGTTAACTACCCCCGAAGGAGAGGCCGGAAAAAATAATTCAACCATCAAAAAACCTGGACTTTTGGGGAATTTACAGAAATTTTTGAAAGCTTTAAGTCAATAGATATTGACCCCAGAATATGAGGAAGCCAATTTATCTTATAGAGGCTAAGATAGGCAGATTAGAAAGCTTGTCAAACTCGCGCGTACCTTGCGCTGCAAGATTATTAGGTCATATTCTTACAAAAATTATGAGTAGCTCTAAAGTTTCCAGTTTTACTTCCCTTTGCCTCAAAACTATTGGGGGAATTCTAGTGTTGACCTCTCTTTTAGACTATTTGACACTAGCAATTCCTTTTCAATTCTCCGATTCCCAATGGCAAATTAGTTTCGCCAGTCAGATGGTGGACCGGGGAATTGTCCCTATGGTTGGGATCTCATTTATTGTCCTAAGTTATTGGGTCGAATCAATTATCTCGCAAGACAGCGATAGCAAAGGTTTTGACCTGCGATTGCCAGCCTTTTGCCTATCTTTGCTTTTAGGTGTAGTTTTTTTTGTTTTGGTTCCTTTGCACTTAAATAATTTACGAGCTATTAGTGTCCAGAATTTGGCGCAAATTGATGCTAGTACCGAAGAAGCCCAATCACTAATTAGTCAAAGATACGAACAACTCAAAAATCCGCAAAATGCTCAACTAATAACCCGCAGAATTAGTGATATTGATCAAGCCTTAAATAGCGGAAAACTAGAAGGGCAAACTATCAATCCGCAACAGCGAGAACAGCTAACCAGCACAAAGCAACAATTGGAAGGCTTAAGTCAAAGTGCTAAAAATCCCGCAACAATTGATGCTCGTCGTCAGGAAGCACAAAATAAACTAAAGACAGAAACCTTAGCACAAAAAAAACGAGCGAAGAGTCAGGCCGTTAAGCAAGGTTTACGGGTAGGGATCAGTAGTTTCCTATTATCTATTGGCTATCTACTTATGGGATGGTTTGGGCTTCAAAGTTCCAATAATAAGGTTGCAAAGACTAGTAATAAAAAGTCTTCATCCCGTTAATAAAAACTGATCAAACGAAATCTCTGCGGTTTTTTTTGATTGTGATTGAGGCAGCACAGGGTAAAATATCAAATAAATCTATCACTAACTAGAAAATCAATTTTTTGCTATCTTTGTTAAGATGCATATAAATATTATTAAGTCAACGCTTGCAATAATTCTTTGCAAGCCTTAAAAATAATATATAGTTCGAGATCAGTTTTATTGTCAGAATATTTCAGGAGAGTTTGCACTCTGTGCTGCAACGCTTAAAGCAAGATTTAAAAAATGATTTGATAGCAGGGTTTTTAGTAGTAATCCCTCTTGCTACAACCATTTGGTTAGCTATTACCATTGCTAAATGGGTAATTGACCTGTTGACTCGTATCCCGAAGCAGGTCAATCCTTTTGAGAGTTTAAATCCAATTTTAACGAATGTTCTGAATCTTGCTGTGGGGTTTGCGGTGCCCCTACTATCTATTCTTGTTATTGGTTTGATGGCAAGAAATATTGTGGGACGCTGGCTTTTGGATTTTGGCGAACAGCTATTGCAAGCGATTCCCCTGGCAGGTTCAGTTTATAAGACTTTAAAGCAAATTTTAGAGACTTTGTTGCGAGATTCTAAGAGCCGCTTTAGTCGCGTGGTAATGGTGGAGTATCCCCGTAAGGGTATCTGGACTCTGGGGTTCGTTACTGGGGCTGTTAGTGCTCAATTTCAAGCCCATATTTCCGAGAAAATGATTAGTGTGTTTATTCCTACTACGCCTAATCCGACTTCCGGATGGTATGCAATGGTTCCGGAAGAGGAAACAATTGATCTGGCGATTTCTATAGAAGATGCTTTTAAAGTTTTAATCTCTGGTGGTATTGTTAATCCAGAGGCGGCTGAAACTCTTGCCCCAAATTTATCTATTCCTTTGCCAAAGGCTCACCAAAAAATGTCATTAAAAACACCTGTAACAGAGGACTCTTAATTAGAAATTAGAAATTAAAAATTGAAAATTGAAAATTGAAAATTACATTCTCTTCATTTACGTCACCTACTGAATAACTGACTTATGCCTCCTCGTCAACAACCTCGAAGTATTGCTCGCGAATTAGCACTTTTAAGTATTAGTCAAATCAAAACTAGTCCTAGTAAGCTTGCTGAACAAGATTTAGAAGATCTGATGTTAGGTGCTGTGAGAACTTTAACCTCAGAAGTGCAAGATATTTTAGAAACTGCTAGTGCCGAGACTAAACGTGGTGAAGAGCGTCTTCTCAGCAGTGCGACCCGCAGTAATGATTTGGACAGCGCCAAATTGATGGTATCCGATGCTATTAAGTTAACTCAAAAAGCAATTAATAGATTGGGCACTGCGATTGAAATTCCCGAATTTGTTCAGTTAAGTAATCAAGAAAAAGTTAAAGAATATGCGATCGCGATTATTGCTGCTGTCAAAGAAAACCGACAATATATCGAACAGTATATTGAAGAAGTCTTGGTAGCATGGCAACTCAGTCGTTTACCGAAGATCGATCAAGATATTTTGCGGATCTCGGTTGCGGAGATGTTATATCTAGAATTGCCCATTAGAGTGGCGATCGATGAAGCAGTAGAGCTAGCCAAAAGATATTCTGATGATGAAGGTTTTCGCTTTATTAATGGCGTTTTACGTAAGGTTAGCGATCGCATTAAGAAAGAGAAGTTACCTGTTAATCCTTAAATTGGGTAATGGGTAATGGGTAATATAGCCCTTCTCTAATTAGTGAGATACATAAGGATATGCTTTAGGGAATAGGGAATAGGGAATAGGGAACAGCAAACTGTATCTTATGAATATGAGAAACGCTATAAGTAATGAGCTATTTGTTTACCAAGAGCCAACTTCTTAGAACTTCTGCGACACTCCAAGCTTGGGCAAAACAACCTCTGGGAGTGAAGGGCGCGTCGCCATCGAAGATTTCGCTAATGCTTCCGATACAGCCAGCTTGTAAATGATCAGCCATTGGTTCAATGAAACTACGGGCTAGTTCGGGGTTGTTATAGACTCGCAGATGGGCTTGAATGAAATGACCAATGAGCCAAGACCATGTGGTTCCTTGATGATAACTACCATCCCGCTGCAATTGATTGCCGCCGTAGATTCCTACATAATCAGGATCATTAGGATCAAGCGATCGCAAACCTGAGGAAGTAAGCAAAATTTGACTAACCTTATCTACTACCATTTTCTGTTGTGATTTTTGTAGAGGCGAAGACCATTCACTCTCAATTGCCTCTATTGACGGGAGAGAAACTGCAAAAATTTGATTGGGTCGAAAGCTAGGATCATTACCCTCAGGGGAATCAATTACGTCATAGCAATAACCCCCAGCTTCATACCAAAATTTGGAGAAATGCGATCGCGCTCTTGTAGCTAGTTCTTGATATTTACTGCCAGATTTCCCTAAAACCTGAGCAAAATACATCATACAGACCAAAGCATTGTACCAAAGAGCATTGACTTCAATAGGCTTCCCAATACGTGGCGTCACAACCCAATCTCCAACTTTGGCATCCATCCAGGTCAGCTGAACTCCTTCTTCTCCAGCATAGAGCAAACCATCATCATCCAGATGAATATTGTAGCGAGTGCCTTTGAGATGCCAGTCAATTATTTCTGCTAAAAGAGGGAATAATTTGGCTAAAAACTCTTGATCTTTGGTGGCAGCGTAATAAAGCTGAATCGCCTCGAAATACCATAAAGTTGCATCTACCGTATTGTATTCTGGCGTTGACCCAGCATCGGGAAACATATTGGGCAACATTCCCTGGTCGAGATGTTTGGCAAAGGTGAGAAGAATTGTTTTCGCAATTTCATATCTTCCCGTGGAGAGGGTTAGGCCAGGTAGGGCGATCATCGTATCTCTTCCCCAGTCAGTAAACCAAGGATAGCCCGCAATAATCGTTTTCCCCTTGGGATTATCGGTTAATGGGCGATCGACAATGAACTGATCTGCTGCTAAAACTAACTGTTCGACCCAATCCTTAGGCTGACGGGGATGGGGTTTTTTAGCAAGAAAATTGGAGAAGTACCACAGATTCAGTAATTTACTTTCTCTATTGTTTTTTTCCTGTAGACTAACTTTGCTATCCAATTGAGGAGTATTTTCCGTACTCGCCACAATTGTTATGGCCTCTCCTGGCTGTAAAGTAACCTTGCCTGTTGCAGCATTAAGATGGTCTTCTACTTCATCTAAACCTCGATATTTTTCAACTGCTAAGGTAAGATTGCGATACCAATTATTATTAATCTCCCAGCTAAAGTTGTTGGTTTGATTTTCCTGGGTGGCAAATAAATATAAGCTAGCTGCATCATCGCAGGCTCTAATTTTTAAGCTCTGTTCCCCAAGATGATCCACAGAGAATAATGAGCTGCCTTCTGTTTTATTGTGATAATCTCGGTAATTAACTAATGCTTTGAGGGACAAATTTAAGG
Source organism: Xenococcus sp. PCC 7305 (assembly GCF_000332055.1). GTDB lineage: Bacteria > Cyanobacteriota > Cyanobacteriia > Cyanobacteriales > Xenococcaceae > Xenococcus. The sequence goes on from NZ_ALVZ01000214.1 coordinate 11,844, forward strand.
GCTGAGTACCTCGGAGGAAACTATAGCGAATATAAGTTGTATTTGCTCCATGCTGCATCCAAATACGCTTTTCAAGCAAGCCATCAGCAAAGGCATAGTTCCAGACAGCCGTTGTCCCTGCTAAATAAAAATTCTCGATATTCAGATATCCGTGGGGCGCAATTGTGCCGTCAGCCCAACTATTAGTGTAGAGATCATAGGATTTTGTATTATATTGAACAGTCTCATCTAGTTTAGTTAAGAGTAAAGTTCTAGCCACAGGGGGCTTTAAAGCGGCAACAAGTAAGCCATGATAGCGCCTTGTTAATCCTCCCGCGATCGCACCTGAAGCATAACCACCAATGCCATTGGTCACCAACCATTCTCTCGACTGAGAAATTTCAAAATTACTACATATTTCTCGCCCAAACTTGAGACTCATAATGACCTGACCTATGGTTTAAGAGATTCAGTAGCTATGCAAAATCAGTTATACATTCTTTTTTGCCTAACATCTAACACTATAATCTCTAACACCTCTCGATCATGGTCTCTTAATAATAATATGGCGATCGCTATCAAATTCAATCCAGTTTTTAGATTGAAACTCACCTAACACTCTGGTGACAGTTACTCTGGTGGCCCCAATTACATTGGCTAGATTTTGATGGGTGAAACGAACGGCAAGACGAGTCCCGCCCTTAACAGGTTGTCCCATATCGTCTCTAAGCATTACGAATAACTCCCACAAACGATCTTCAACTAGTTTAATCGCAGTAACAGTTAAAAGTTGTTCAGTTTTAATTAAGCGATAACTTAATTTAGCAATTAATTCTGCAATAATTTGAGGGTATTTTTTTAAATATTGAGTATTCAAACATCTAATGTAAACATCAGATAGCGCTTGCGCTTGATAGGGCGCAGACTGCAAATTTCTATTGTCAAAAACATTACCAGGAGTTACCCAGCCGAGTATTATTCCCTTTTCTGCAAAATTAATCTTACTTAACTGCACCACCCCGCGATAAACTTGCCAAATTCCAGTTTCTAATAATGTAATTTCCTCGCCTTTTTCGTAAAATTCTAGTAATGGTTCTTGAGAATCCTTTGGTTGATAAAAATTCGGTGACAGTCTATCAGTCAATAACATAATGAAAATACTTATTCACTTAGGGGAGGGGGATAACCTGATCCCAAGTGTATTGGATAAAAGTAAATAAATAGTAATCGAGAGGTTAAGGCGTAATTCGATTACTATTTTGAGTCTGTTGAGTTAGTTGGTCGGTTCAGTGTTGCCAAAAGAAGGGATTAGACCCTTGCCCGATTCGTAGCCATCTTGGGCTGTAATTTCGCCGATAAGCTCAGGTTCTTGATTAATACATTCAGGTCTCTTGGCATATTTGCAAACTCTAGCATAGAGTCGCGCTCGGGTTCCCGGACTGCCATTGGAAAAATTGACTTGTCCTTTTTCTGTGATGGAAACGCCACAGATCTGACAAGTTTGCAGATTATTCAAATGATTTTTATCCATAATTTATCAATATTGTTATCTGAGTCAGTGTAGCGCAGGTCAACAAAATATTTATTAGCTTATGGTCTAGCTAAGAATGGTGTTAGGTTTTAGGTGGTAAGTTTTAGGTTAAAAAGAGTTACATTTTAATTTAAATCGAAGAATATTTTATGTAAAAAGCATTTTTAAGGCTTTAGCCGCCTATTATAGCTAGGTTTATGATTTTTTGAAGTTTACCTAACACCTAACACCCAATCCCTAAAACCTTTTCCTCACTCTTCAAAAATAGTGATATTTGTATAGCTATCAAAACAACTAACAATAATTGTTTTGTCATATTCGTTAAAAGAATTATAAGCACTATTAAAAGTATTTCTCAGTTTGTGATGCATCTTGCCGGAAAACCGACGTGAATGCATCGTTGTACCATCATCTAAAACCTGATAATTCCATTCTTGGAGATTAGCGGTTATCTCATTGAGTAAATTCATGATTTATTAACCTAGTGATAGCTGTTATTAAGAGATTTTGTAATGATTAGAGTATTCCCATTTCTCTCGATTTACTAACAGGCCATCAACAGAGATTGAATCTTTCTGGTAATCTCAGTAAATATATTGACCGCAGCATCTTATCTTTAATGTCTAAACTAGAAAGATTTCTGGAATCTCTTTATAAAAAATATCGAACCCTTAACTCAGGAAAACTAGCAAGTTATATTCCTCAGTTGGCTAATGCCAATCCCGACTGGTTTGCCATCACTGTGGTGACTACAGATGGCAAGGTTTTTACTGTAGGAGACAGCCAGGAAAATTTTACAATTCAATCTATTTCCAAAGTATTTCTCCATGGTATGGCATTGGAAGATTGTGGAAGGGCCGCATTACTCGAAAAAGTGGGGGTAGAACCAACAGGTGACCCCTTCGATTCGGTAATTCGCTTGGATGAAAACTCGAAACGACCTGATAATCCGATGGTCAATGCTGGGGCGATCGCCACCACTAGTTTAATTAAGGGTAATGAATTAACAGAACGCCTTAATCGAATGTTAGAAATGTTTCGTCGTTATATCAACCGCGACGTTTTTATCGATGTTTCCGTATTCATGTCCGAAAGGGCAACAGGTCATCGAAATCGGGCACTAGCTAACTTACTGCTTAATTTTGGCACAATTGATCATAATATTGAAGAAATTCTCGATCTCTATTTTCAACAATGCTCCCTGGTTGTTAACTGTCAAGATTTAGCGATGATGGCTGCAACATTAGCGAATCGAGGTATTCAACCAATTACGAATCAACAGGCTGTCCAATCCGAATATGTCAGGGATATGTTGAGTGTGATGCATACCTGCGGCATGTACAATTACGCAGGAGAATGGGCTTATCGTGTCGGTATTCCTGCTAAAAGTGGAGTTTCTGGGGGCATTATTGGTGTAATTCCCGAAAGAGCTGGGATCGCTGTCTTCTCGCCACTAATTGATCAACAAGGGAATAGTGTTAGGGGATTACGAGTATTCGAAGATTTATCCCAAGAGTTTGGTTTTCATTTGTTGGATGTATCGATGGGAAAATGCAATTTTGCGGACTGCCTCGAATCGGATTGAATTAGATTTTAGGTTTTAGGTTTAATGCTTTGATAGTTAATGAAACTCAAAAAAAGCAAGGCAATGAGAAAAGCATCAATTTCCCATTGCCTTTTTAGAGCTTATAGCTTAGAGCAAAGTGATTTGAAAATTAATTCCATTTAGCAGCCATAACTTCTGCTAAATCAACAACTCTTTGAGAGTAACCCCATTCGTTGTCATACCAAGCAACAACTTTCATCATGTCGCCATCAAGAACTAGAGTTAGCTGTGAGTCGATAGTAGAAGAAACATTAGTTCCCTTAAAATCGCCGGAGACTAGAGGTAATTCGGTATAACCAAGAATTCCTTTAAGTTCTCCTTCAGCAGCAGCTTTGAGAACTTCGTTTACCTCTTCGGCAATAGTTTTCTTCTCGACCTGAGCGACCAAGTCAACAACGGAAACATTGGGAGTAGGCACGCGCATAGCAATCCCATTGAGTTTGCCTTTCAATTCGGGAACAACCAAAGCTACTGCTTCAGCTGCACCAGTAGAAGTAGGAACAATATTAATAGCGGCTGCTCTAGCTCGTCTCAAGTCACGGTGACTAGCATCAAGAATACGTTGGTCTCCAGTGTAACTGTGAGTAGTCGTCATTGTTGCTTTAATGATGCCAAATTTATCGTTAAGAACTTTGGCAATAGGAGCTAAACAGTTAGTAGTACAACTAGCATTACTAACAATATCAAATTCGCCAGGTTGATATTGATCTTCGTTAACCCCAACCACATAGGTCCCAATACCAGCACCTTTACCAGGAGCAGTAATTAGAACTTTTTTCGCTCCAGCCTGTAAATGCTTACCTGCACCATCTTTGTCTCGGAAGACACCAGTTGATTCGATTACGATATCCACATCCCATTCTTTCCAGGGCAAGTTTAAGGGATTGCGATCAGATACACATTTAATTGTTTGGCCATTAACAATCAAAGAGTTAGTGTCGGCCTTAATGTCAGCATCTAAAATGCCCAACATTGAGTCATATCTGAGCAAATGAGCATTAGTTTTGGGATCGGAAGTATCATTAATCCCCACTAATTCTAAGTTGCTATTTTCTCTGCCTACTAAGCATCTTAAAAAGTTACGTCCAATACGTCCAAAACCGTTTATTGCTACTCTAACCACTGCGTCTTGCCCTCTATAATAGTTTTACGTCAATAAATTAAATGATTCTTAATAAGACTCATCATATCGTAAAGTATGACTTATTCAATATGCTAAAAAAAATTGATTTTTTCTCCGGGGATCGCAAGAGTCTAGTTAGTTAGTAAAACCACAGATATTCCTAGTAACTGATGGTAAATAGAAATTTCCTTTATGGTGTTTTCTCGGTTCCGGAGCGAAATGATCATAAAAGAAACCTAAATCAATACTTATTGCTTCTTATTTATTTGTCATTTGCTTTTGAGCAATATCACTAGTCCGAAAAATTGCTGTTATCATAGCCCGTATCGCTTGTGACTATTGTGCGGAGAAAATCTCCGCTAGCGATGTACGTTCGTCGTGAACAGCCAAAATACCAGTGGTTCTGAAGGAGACTTGAGGGTGAAGAAAGTAGATTTAAATGGCAGACCATTTCATTTTATTGGCATTGGCGGGATTGGAATGTCTGCTCTAGCATATATTGTTGCGAAACGTCGATTGCCAGTATCGGGATCGGATTTGCGGACTAGTCATATTACCGATCGCCTAGAAGCTTTGGGTGCCAAGATTTTTGGTCGGCAAGTAGCGAGTAATTTGGCATCTTTTGCTTTGCCTAATACTGCTAACGCCAGATCTTTGTCGACTATGGCGGTCTCGAATGTTGAAACAGCAACAAATTCTGTGGCAACTCAAGTAAAGAATACTGTTAACAATTTACCTCAAGTAATTTGTTCGACAGCGATTAATTCTTCTAATCCCGAATATCAAGAAGCTATTAAATTAGGGTGTCCAATTTTTCATCGTTCGGATCTTTTGGCCGCTCTGATTAATGAATATTCTAGTATTGCCGTCTCGGGAACTCATGGGAAAACGACTACTAGTAGCGCGATCGCCTATGTGTTGCTCCAAGCAGGTTTAGACCCCACAATTATTATTGGGGGAGAGGTTGATGCTTGGTCAGGTAATGCTCGCGCTGGAGAAAGCGATTATTTGGTCGCAGAAGCAGATGAGTCTGATGGCTCTTTGGTGAAGCATTTTCCCGCCATCGGAATTATTACTAATATTGAACTAGATCACCCCGATCGCTATCAAGATTTGACCGAAGTTATCGAGATTTTTCAGACTTTTGCTGAGCAATGCGAAACTTTGATTGGCTGTATTGATGATCCCAATATTCAGCAACATTTAAAACCTGATATTAGCTACAGTCTCGACCCTGATAGTAATGCTGATTACTTGGCAAAAAATGTTAACTATCATGATCAAGGCACGCAAGCAGATATTTGGGAAAGAGGGGAATTTCTGGGGACTTTAAATTTACAATTGTTGGGAACTCATAATCTGAGTAATGCCCTGTCTGTGATTGCTGCGGGACGTAAAATTGGTTTAGGATTTGCCGAAATTGCTGAGGGCTTGGCAAGTTTTACTGGAACCAAAAGACGTTTTGAATTACGTGGAGAAGTTAATCAGATTAGGTTTATTGATGATTATGCCCATCATCCAAAAGAAATCGCGGTGACTCTAGCCGCAGCTAAATTAAGAATTAGTCAAAATCTGGATACCCAAAGAGTGGTTGCGGTCTTTCAGGCCCATCGCTATAGTCGGGCACAAACTTTCTTGGAAGAATTTGCGGCTGCGTTTAAGGATGCTGACCTGGTTGTGGTTACAGACATTTATAGCGCAGGAGAGATGAATACTACTGGGATTAGCGGAGAACAATTGGCTAGCGCGATCGCAGAGCATCATCCTCAAGTTTTTTATCACGGAGATCTCGCTACTCTGCCTCAATATTTGCGATCGCAAATTTTGCAGCCAGGAGATTTAACTATGTTCCTTGGGGCAGGAAATCTCAATCAAACTATTCCTAAAACCATTAGTCTGTTCGGTTCATAGCTTTGCTGGGATAACGAGAAGTATCTAGTGCCGCTACGCGGAAGTAATAGGTAATAAGTAATAAGTAATGAGTATTGTTTTTACAAACCAATTTTAGAAGCCAATCTGGTTCTCTTTCTTTCCTTTGGTGATAATTCTTCTCCTCGCTGTAGACGAGTGGCACTATTTTGTAAAACCGTAGCCGAAGTTTTATCTCCCAGTTGCAAGGCTGTTTTGGCAGCATTTTGCAGCATAGTCACGGCTCCAGTCTTGTCTCCCTCTTGCAATTTTGTTTCGGCAATTTGAGTTTGACGGTATTTTGCTAAGAGAAGAATTGATTGCTGTACTTGTTGATTTAATAGAGGATGATATTCTTCTTGTGAGTTGATTTCTATCGAAAAAATAGGAGACAATTCATTTTCTCCTGCCATAGTTGGATTATCGTAGGAAACCTGCACTGTGGCTATTTGATAACTACCTGGAAATAATTGGTTAATATAAAGATTTATTAGCACAATTCTGGCCTTATCGGTCATTAAATCACCAATACGAACTTTGAAATAGTTTCCTTCTAGTTTAAACGGTATTTCCACCGCTTCTGGCGCTACTTGAGTAATGGGTTTTAGTTTGCCTAATCTAGTTCCCGGAGATAATTCCACCATTAAGTGGGCATTGGTTAAACCTACTGTTTGAATGCGAGCAAAAACCTGCTCAAATTCAATTAAGGCTTGTTCTGGCTCTTCTATGTAGCTTAAAGTTCCGTTGGCCAAGTCAGCAATTTTTTCTAAAGTGTCTTGACTCCAATGTTCGCCAAAACCAAGAGTATTAATTGTGATTTGATATTCGGCAGCTAGTTTGGCAAATCGGACACAACGCTCATCGTCACCATGTTCGTTCTCCCCATCACTGAGCAAGCAAATATGAGAAACATTATTGCGCTTGCGATGGGAGATTTCTTTGATACCCAATTTCATTCCGCGATCGATCGCAGTACCACCCTCTGCCTCTAGCTTATCTATCAAAAATTTTATCTTGGCAATATCGGTTACTGATTGACTAGGAACAATCACTGTGGCTTCTTGATTAAAGGCAATCACTGAAATGCAATCCCCTGGTTGTAGTTTTTCAATGATTGAGATTGCTGCCTGTTTGACAGTTTCTAGAGGTTTTCCTTTCATCGAACCACTGCAATCTAAAACTAAACAAAGATTTAGTGGCAAATCATAATCCGTTGATTCGGCGATCGCGGATATTTCTAGAGACAATTGACGCTGACTATTTCTACTGTTAGCGTCAATATGAGCGTCACTTAAATAATGTTCTAGATTAATTTTCATCTCTACTATTTCAGGGAATAGGCAACAGGGAGTAGGGAACAGGGAAGAGACCAGCTACTTTTCCTTGCTCCTCGCTCCTCGTTCCTCGTTCCTTCTTATTTTTTTATTCTATTTCAATCGACGTTGGAGCCGCATCATCATTGGGGGTCGAACTACTGTTAGAAGTAGAAGCTTTACGATAATCGGCATAAAGGCGATCGCGCCAGTCGAAGAAGATATCATAATCACTATTATCAGCAAGGCCGGGAATTCCCTTGCCTTTGAGCTGACTGGGAATATCGAGATAAGAGCCTTCAGGAAACTTCAATAAAATGCTTAATCCTGCAACAGCCAAATCTGCTAGGGTGGGTGTATCTCCGACTAAATAGGGTTTGTTTTGTAATATCAAACTTAGCGCTTCTAAATCTTGTTTTAATCCCTTCTTGGCATCTTTAACTGCATCGCCACCAAAACCAACGCCCATACCTAAAACATCTAATAACTCACCGGGAATTGCCCCCACAAGATTTTTTAGTAGATCGGGAGTTTCCTTTGGCAACACAGAAGTGCGGAAGTTCTGATTTTGGTTTAAAGCTCCAATAAAAGCCTTTCTGCCTTTGAGGCCGATGGATTCATCTGCCCATTCTTCGATGAGTAGACATTGACCTTTGGCCAAAGGATCTTCGGGGATAATGGGGCGATCGGGATATTTGCGATCGAGATAAAAAGCTATTTCAGTAGAATCAGCAATATAAGTACTACCGTCTTTGAGTATTGGCACCTGCTTACTACCAGATTTTTGGAGAAGTTCTATCTGTCCAACACCGGGAGTAACTTCAATTTTGCGGTATTCCAGTTCTTTGTAATCGAGAATTAGACGAACTTTCTCTGAATATTGGGATAGTTCAAATTGATATAACTCCAGCATTTCCTTTTCCTTGGGATGGGATTAAAATTCAGCAATTGTCACCAGAGAACCCATCGTGAAACAACAGGTTTTCCTCTGACTTCGTTAATGTAACTTCTTTTACCATCATTTTGCTGTAGTTTGCTGGACAAGGAAAGCTATAGAGATTTTTGTCGAGGCGCAAGACCAGTCTCTGTCGGCAATTCAGGCTATTTCATCGTCCCAAAATTTCTCAATTCCAGAATTTTGGTCGCCAGGTCCGGAAAACACCTCTATAATGGAGCCGAACCAAATACATTTTTTTGTTTTTTTGTCAATATATAAATATAAGCAGAAAAATTAATTCAAAAATTTAGATTTTCACGGAGCTAAAACCATGCTGACAGCAGAAAGCAACCAAAAATATCGCTTCCACGACATAATGACTCTAGCCGAAGAAGCTGAAAAACTGGGAAAAAGGGCAATGCAGTTAGGGCTAATCTCTAGTTTGACAGTCCATGTTTTTCCAGACTGCTGGCAATTTTCTTTTTCCAATCGTCGGGAATCAGAAATGATGACTCCACAAGAAGCTTATCTGCGATTTAAGAAACTTGTGGAACGAGCTGACTGAAGAGTCAAGAGTCAAGAGTCAAGAGTCAAAAATTATTGCCCAATGGTATTTTGTGCCTGAGATGAATTAGTCATGTCGAACTATCAACTCTCAAGATTTTTGGTAACTGGCAATTTACTTTATTTGTTGCAGTGGCGTTTTCTGGAGAAAATAACTTTTGGGCAAAATCAGCCAAGTTTTCTGGAGGGAGTCTTTGTAATGTTTGCAAAAGCAAATCACTTTCTATGAGCAGTTGCGTAACATCAATATCTTGATAATCAGGTTGGTAATCACTCAATCTCCGAACACCTTCTCCCAACAAGATTACTGCACCCCGCAGGTTCAACTCATGGAGATGATGACAAGCAACCGCAACCTGTAAAATACCTTGATAAAATCTTTTGTCTAGCTCAAGCGCCTCAATCCAAATCGCTTCTAAAGTATCGTGGCACTCATAAAATTGCTGTTGGTTAAACTGCTCTATCCCTCGGGAAAATAATGCCGACTGCATAAATATTGGATCAAATAAATTTAAGTTTCAGAATTAATCATGGCCTACTAGCCTACGAATTGAGCCAAAAATTACATTGAAGGCAGAACGAGAATTCATTTTACTGGGATCTAACAGCTGAAGTTGATTTAAAAGTTGGGCCTCTTCAGTGGCAATATAACCATCGGCATATATCACTCCAGCAATTTCGGCAAATAGACTTTGATAATTTTCCATAGTTGGGTTGGTGCCCAAATAATCTGATAGCCATTGATAGCAATTTTCCGCATCAATTGGTTCTTTGCTGGACAATAAGGATTTTATTTCTGGATCATCCAGCAGACCACGCTTGGAAGCAAGTTTGTATAGGTATTCCCATTCTTCCGGTTGAAACACACCATCAATCCAGGCAGCAGCAATTAAAAGCCGGAAAAGTTTTAGGTCATTACTCGCTGTTGATTTAACCATAGTCAAGAAAAAATAAGCAAACTCATCTTGTCAAATATAGAGAACAATATTCTCCTCTTCCACATATTAGAAGCAACTTATTCTTTAAAGTGACAATTTTCAGGTTTATTTACAAATTACAATTTTTTTAACTCGGAAATTTAAGCTTAACTTCAAAGAATAGGCAAACTTAAAAGTTGTTTTTGAATAATATAATAAATAGTCAAAACCTGAAGATTGATGGCCGAAAAGATAAAAGAGATTGCTAATGCCAACTGAATAATGGTTAACATTGAACTCAAAACCAGAAGCAGTGCCGGCCTGATAAAACTCAAGATCTTATCGGCATATAGCATACAGAGCAGATTGAGGATCATAATGATCGCAATCAAGCCCAAAATTTTATCAACATTATTGTCAAGTCTTTTTGCGATCGTCATTGAAATCATTACTAATGCTATTCCCTGAGGAGTTAAAATAGTTGGGAAAGTAAGTGGGGAAATTAGCGTTGTTAGAGGATTGTCCGGTGTTTTAATAGAATTAGTAACATTGGTTTCATATTGAGCTAAAAGCATTCTGATTGAAACTAAAAATAAAACAATTCCTGCTGCCCCTATTAAAGAGCTCAGGCTGATATTGTACTTGTTTAGTATATTTTGACTAGATAGAGCTATCACAAAAATCACTGAAGTTGATAAAGTGAAACTCCGTATAGCTAGTTTTCTTTTGACCTTTTTGCTGGCATTTTGAGTCAGCTTGACAAAAACAGGAATAATTTTTATCGGGCCAATAGTCATCAAGAAGATAATAGCAAGTCGAGACAAGGAGTTCTTGCCATAAATTTTTCTAATGTCTTTGATAAATCTTATTTGATGCTCAATGATATTTGTCAAGTCAGTTTTTTCAGACTCAAGATCATTACTTTCGGCTATTTGCGAAATCAAAACACACTCATTGGCTTGTTCGCAAACACTTTGATTTAAAGGGTTGGCAAGAGAATAAACAAATGTATTTGCAAAAAAAATAGAAATAGCGATAAAACAGGTCAAGCAAATAATTCTAAAAGCAATGATTCTAGAAAAAATGAATTTTCTTATTTTCGGGAGTTGCACAGACAGATAATTACGCGATACATATATTTATAAATACATTACATAGTATTGGCTCAACCCAACACTCTTTAATTTTGACGATCAATAAATGATTACCCACTATAGCCTTAAATTAAAAGCTTAAATAATAGCAAGAGAAGTGATTAGTCATGGAAAAATAACAAGAATTTTTTTCGTGGCGCATAATCTTTAACAACGCAACATATTTCTTGTTAAGCACAAATTTAAACAGAATAAATAGAGAGAAGTATCATGCTTACAACAAATCCAGAATTCAGCGGCAATGCCGCAATAAGCATTAAAAGACAAAAAGATGATAGCACTAAAAAATCAAATGACCATAGCAAAAAGACCACCAATAGTCATGTCGAAATAATCCGCGCTTTAACACCTATTACAATTGCATTAATTGGAGGCATAATTGGTGGGTATGCATTATTCCTAGAAGTTGAGGAAACGAGACTGACCGCTGCCATGGGTCTAGCAGGTTCAGCCATAGCTGGAGCTTCAGGTCTAGCACAACAATCTGGCAAAAATGAATAGTCTGGGAAAAGAACCCAAGTCCCTTAACTAAAAAGCGAATAATTTGAATAATTTTCAATTACGTATTAGCTGTTTTCTTTCTGGTAGTAGTTTTTTTAGCAGCAGTTTTCTTAGTCGCAGTCTTCTTAGCCGTAGTTTTCTTGGTGGTAGTCTTCTTGGCAGTAGTTTTTTTTCTGGTAGTTTTTTTTGTTCCTGCTTTGTCTGCCAAAAGTGCGATCGCAACTTCTAAGGTCATACTTTCGACTGTTTCCCCTTCAGGAATCCCCACATTGGTCTTATTATGTTTGATGTAATCGCCATAAGGGCCGTTGTAAATATTTACTGGCTCCTTATCTTCAGGATGTTCTCCCAGCTCTCGCAAAGGTTTCTTCTTGCCGCCTCCACGACCCCGTTTGGGCTGAGCCAGCAATTCCATTGCTCGTTCAAAGCTCACAGTGATCACATCATCTTCTTTTTTAAGAGAACGATAATCTTTCGTGATTTTCTTCTCCCCTTCAGCTTTAAATTCATGAACAATGTAAGGACCGTAAAAACCAAGACTTGCTTTAACTTTACCTCCAGTTTCCGGATGTTCTCCCAATAGACGGGGCAGAGTTAATAACCCAACGGCAAGTTCTAGAGTTGCCTCCTCCGGTTTCATTCCTTTGGGAAGAGACATTTTCTTGGGTTTTTTATTCTCTTCTGTTTTTTCGCCCAATTCTACATAGGGGCCATATTTTCCAACTTTGATGTAAATGTTTTCCCCAGTTTCCGGGTGGACACCTAAAGTATCAGGGCCTTCAATTTTTTGGCGAATAATCTCGGCAATTTGCTCAGGATTGAGATCTGCTGGAGTCAAATTATCGGGGATGGAAGCTCTTACTGGTTCTTCTTCCCCATTATCAACCTGAATAAAAGGGCCATATTTACCAATACGCACCGCCACATCCAGATTGTCTAATTTAATCGTTTTGGCATTTTCCAAATCGATGGTTTCATCTTGGATTTTGACCTGGGTTTCTAGTCCTACTTCCCCTTTATAAAATTGTTCTAAATAGGGTAACCATTGTGCTTTTCCCACCGCAATCTCATCTAGAGTACGCTCCATTTTGGAAGTAAAACTAAGATCCACAAGATCGGGAAAATGTTCTTCTAGCAAACTGGTCACAGCAAAAGCGGTAAAAGTGGGGACTAAGGCTTTGGCTCGCACTTGTGCATATTCGCGATTAATAATTGTGCCAATAATGCTGGCATAGGTACTGGGTCTACCGACGCCTTCTTTTTCGAGGGTTTTGACTAAAGAAGCTTCTGTATAGCGCGCTGGCGGTTGGGTTTCATGGCCTAAGGCGTCTAGCTCTTTGCAGTCTGGTTGATCGCCAACTGCTAATGCTGGCAATAGGACTTCTTGGTCATCTAAGGCCGCCTTGGGGTCGTCTGAGCCTTCGACATAAGCGCGGAAAAAACCGGGAAAATCAATTCTCTTTCCCGAAGAACGAAATACTGCATCTTCAACATCAATATTAATCGCAATCTGAGTTAATCTTGCCTCTGCCATTTGACAGGCAACGGTGCGCTTCCAAATTAGATCATAGAGTTTGAATGGTTTGTCGCTTAACCCTGTTTCCTTGGGAGTGCGGAAGGTTTGTCCTGCGGGGCGAATTGCTTCATGGGCTTCTTGAGCACCTTTACTTTTCGTGCTGTATTGGCGAGGTTGGGGACTAAGATATTCTTGACCGTATCTTTGTTCGACACAGGAACGTGCAGCCGCGATCGCTTCTTGGGATAAATGCACTGAATCTGTCCGCATGTAGGTGATATAGCCCTGCTCATAGAGTTTTTGGGCTACTCCCATAGTTTCACGAGCCGACATGCCTAATTTACGATTGGACTCTTGCTGTAATGTCGAGGTCGTAAAAGGTGGCGAAGGTTTGCGTTTAACGGCTTTTTCATCTCGTTTACTAACCGTCCAGGTTTTATTAATTAATCTTTCTTTTAGTGCAATCGCTTCGGTCTCATTAAGCAAGATGACATTTTTGCCCTGAGCAATTTTGCCGGTATCAGCATCAAAATCTGCTCCGGTGGCGAGTTTCTTACCTGCTAGAGTAATTAATTTCGACTCAAATAAGTCCTGATCATATTCAAGAGTCGCCTTGAGATCCCAATAATCTCCTGACTGGAAAGCACGACGCTCCCTTTCTTTTTCTACTAAAAGTCTTACCGCAACTGATTGTACTCGACCAGCAGACAGTCCCCATTTAATTTTTTTCCATAGAAGAGGAGAGAGGGTATAGCCATAGAGTCTGTCTAGGATGCGGCGAGTTTCCTGGGCATGAACCAAATCCCGATTAACTTCCCGACATTCACTCAAAGCTCTTTGGATTGCCTCCTGAGTAATCTCATGAAATACCATCCTTTTCACTGGTACTTTGGGCTTGAGAAGTTCTAGCAAATGCCAGCTAATGCTCTCCCCTTCGCGATCTTCGTCCGTCGCTAGAATCAGTTCATCTGCCTCTTTGAGCGCCGTTTTGAGTTCCTGAACAATCTTCTTTTTTGTTTTAGGAATTACATAAATCGGTTTAAAGCCACTTTCGACATCAACTGCCAAATTTTTCCAAGGTTTGTCCTTATAGGCCGCGGGAATTTCATCAGCCTTGGAAGGGAGATCGCGAACATGTCCCATAGAAGCTTCTACTTGAAAGCTATTGGGCAGATAGTTACGGATGGTACGCGCTTTGGTAGGTGATTCGACAATAACAAGAGTGGACATAGACAGATAACTAACGACTTAAAATAAAAGATATCGGCTGCACATTGGGAGCTCAGATCTCGCCTTACATTTATTATCCCTTAGAGAAAAAAATATCAGGTCTCGAAATGTTTATCATTTCACTATATTGAACATTAACCATTAGTAGCACTTTTTTTGTTGATAACTTAAACAACCTCTTCTCGTCAAGCTTGACATAGTGCGTTCAAAGGTTGAAGTTTGTCAGGTGAGTGGACTTCTGATGCTTTTAAATAAATATAAACCGAAGGCAGAAGGCAGCACCAAAGGACACCGCAATCCATAAGAGCAGAGGGCAGGGGCAGAAGTCTCAATTGAAAATACTGGTGTTAGGGTTTAAGTTGATAGGGCCAACTTTCTTTCTAAATCGAACAAGAAACCATGAATATATTCCTCAGTCCATTCCTCCCCGTATAAACGGGTGAACATTCCCCTTGCAGGATCTTTTTCTGCTCGGTAATTTAGATAACGCTTCTGAGCTTGCAAAATATCATCTAATTGCTTGCCATCTGTTACTTCTTCAGCTTGCTCAACAAAATCTAAATAGGCTTGTAAATAATCACAAAATGCTTCAAAGACCTGGGTTTGAACTACTTCAGTTTCTTGGGGACGAGTCCATAAAAAAGCAGGAGAAAAGAATTGTGATGCTTCGGCTGGAAAATCGCCACCCCATTCCAAATTTGCTTGGTGTTTCTCAAAAATTGGCATGATCGGCTCAGCATATTTGGCCTTATAGCTAGGATCGTCTCTAAATAGAGGCTGCATATCGATCGCAATCAGATGTCCCCCAGGAAGAGTCACTAAATCTCCACCGAAAAAAGGCAAGTCATAATTTAGCTCGGGAAAAATCACAAAATTCAGTACTTGTAAGGCATTTCCTCCTTGAACATGAGCCGCTCTAATTTGCCTGAGCTTTTTTGACTTGAAAGCATGACTAGTGGTTAAGACATTCTCCTGTCTTTTTCCCTTGCCCATAACCCCTTCTTTTCGCTCGAAACCTTCTGGAATGTGATAGGGGGATAATTCCAATCGCTCTTGCAACGTTGCGATCGCATAATCGAGAAAGGGTTGATATAGCATGTAGGTTAGGTTTTAGGTGTTAGGTGTTAGGTGTTAGGTGTTAGGTCTAATAGGAGTGGAGGGAAATAAGAAAGTTACCCATTACCCATTACCCAAAATTAGACAGAAGCTACCGCCAAAGGTGTGGCATCTTCGAACAAAAATTCATAAAGGAATCTATTTGACCATTCTTCACCAAAATAGCTGCTAAATAGACCATGCGCTGGATCTCTTTCCGCACTATACTGGTCGTAATGCTTTTGAGCTTCTATGATGCGTTTAATCTCTCTTTCTGTCTTTAAAGGCTCTGCTGAAGCCAACATTTGCCAATATAACTGGACATATTCTTGATAGGCAGGAAACAATCGGTTAACTACTGTTTCCGCGTCGGTTTTGGCAAACAGTAAATATTTAGAGAAATACTGATTGGCATCATAAAACTTCATCTCCAAATTTTGTGCCAAGTCATTATACTTGTCGCGAATCTCCCGCATCGGCTCAATATACTTTTCCTGATAGGCTGGGTCGCGAAATAAAGGTTGAAAATCTAGAACAACTAAAATTTTCTTTTTGCCGAAAGATAAAAAATCAATTCCCAACAAGGGAAGATCATAGTTGTGACTAGGATACATGACGCAGTTGAACACTTGAGACATCTCTCCTGCATCAATATAGGTGTAGCGTATTTTTCTCAGCTCGGCAGATTGATAACACCAACTTTGAATAGTCGCCTTACTCTTACCGCGATCGCTAACATTAGCCTCAAGTCCTGCGGGAATGGGTCGGCTCCGCAAATTAAAATTACCAAATAATTCTTCTTCTAAATACTCTTTAAAAGGTTGAAACATAACTTATTAACAATAAAATAATCCGCTCTTGCGATCGAGCATAAGAAATCATTGTTAATTCAGTCTCATTTGTTACAAACAAAGCAACAATCCGTAATATTTTCTCAAAGATTTGTTGCTCCCCCGACGCAAATCAGAAGTTTCAGAAGAGTTTTGATCGCTCTTCCGCAGTTATACTTAGATTCTGGTAGAATGCTATTTATCTTTAACCTTCTAAATCGTTAATCAACATTATCCCACCAATCATGCTCTCGATAGATCGCAACTTAGAAAATTCTGGACATCAATATTTATCCCAGGTCGATGATCTAGAAAATCCCCCGTCTCCTAATCAATCATTATTACCTCTAACCGCAAAAGTTAATAAAAATGACACTCTGGAAATAGGAGGTTGTGATGTCGAGCTTTTAGTAAAAAGATTTGGTTCTCCCTTATATATTCTAGACGAGTTTACTCTGCGAACAGCTTGTCGCCAATATCGAGAGGGTTTTGCGAATCATTATAGCGGTGAATCTCAAGTTATTTATGCCTCCAAAGCTTGGAGTTGTCTGGCGGTATGTCGCATTATTGATAGTGAAGGTTTGGGTTTTGATGTCGTCTCAGGAGGAGAACTCTACACTACTTTGCAGGCAGGAGTGAGCAGTGACAAGATTTATTTCCATGGCAATAATAAGTCCGCAGCGGAATTGGAATTAGCGGTAGAGAGTGGTTGTACTGTTATTATTGATAACTGGTTGGAGCTGAAGACATTAGCCGCGATCTCCTCAGCTAAAAGTCCTAAGCCTGTGCCAATCTTGCTGCGCCTAACGCCAGGGATTGAATGTCATACTCACGAATATATAAAGACTGGTCATCTTGATAGCAAGTTTGGCTTTGATCCTAATCAAATCGAAGAGGTTTTCTCCTTCGTAAGTGGGCAGCCTGCCCTAAACTGCATTGGTCTTCATGCTCATATTGGCTCGCAGATTTTTGAGCAGCAACCTCATCAAGATCTCGCAGATGTCTTAGCACAATGGCTGAAAAAGGCTAATGAGTACGGCTTACCTGTTAATATTCTGAATATTGGTGGCGGCCTGGGAATTCGCTATACCGAAACGGACGATCCTCCAAGCATCACCAATTGGGTGAAAGCAGTCTCCGAGGCAACCGAGTCTGCTTGTCATAAACATCAAATTCCCCTGCCAAAATTGATTGCTGAGCCTGGGCGCTCCCTAATTGGTTCTTCCTGTGTGACTGCATACACTGTGGGGGGGAATAAGGAAGTTCCTGATATCCGCAATTACATTGCAATAGATGGTGGCATGTCAGATAATCCCCGTCCGATTACTTATCAGTCTTTGTATCGTTCGGTGATTGCCAATAAAATGTCGGCGCCCATGAGTCGGAACGTCACTGTCGCAGGGAAACATTGCGAATCTGGAGATGTTGTAATTAAAGATGCGAATCTTCCTGAAACCGAACCAGGCGATATCCTGGTCGTTATGGCGACGGGGGCTTACAATTACAGCATGGCCTCTAACTATAATCGTATAGGAAGACCAGCAGCAGTGGTAGTTAATCAAGGAGAAGCTAATCTGATTATCGAGCGAGAAACCTATCAAAATCTTTTGGAGCGTGATCGCCTACCAGAAAGGCTGATTGATTTTCGAGTTTAATTTAATTGCTGTATTTCCTAACTATTTGATGATACTCCCTCACTATATTCAACCTGTAAACAAAAACTAGAAAAATAATAATGTCATTGTCGGGTTTTTTTCCTGACTTGAGCTGGATTCCTTCGTGGCTGCCCAAAAGTGTCGAGATTGGCTTAGTTCTTGCCTTGAGTTACGCTCTTATTCTGATTATTGACGAGGGAGAGCGTCGTAGCCTATGGATGGTCAGGGGATTTATTACACTTATGCTAGCCACTGTAGTTAGTAGAAGTCTGGGACTTCTATTGCTGGGTTTTTTGCTGGAGAAGTTGGTTATCGGGGCTGCTGTGGCAATGGCCGTAATTTTCCAGTCTCAGTTCCGTCGTTTTCTCGAACAAATTGGCAAGGGGGAAATTGTTCAATTATTCCAAGTAAGCCAAAGAACTAGTATTCAGCCCAATAGTACAACTGAACGTATTGTTGAAGCTGTCAAAGAATTATCTCAAAATCGGACAGGAGCATTAATGTTGCTGGAGACAACTGATGCTTTAGAGAATGAAGAATTTGTTTCCCCTGGCGTTCCGTTGAATGCAGAAGTGTCCAAAGAATTACTACAAACTATTTTTCAGACTTCTACCATGCTCCATGATGGTGCGGTAGTTGTTCGAGGTTCGCGAATTATCGCTGCGGGAGTGATTTTGCCTCTTTCTGAGCGCAATGCTTCTCGTCAATTGGGAACCCGCCATCGTGCAGCTATGGGAATTACCGAGCGAGTAGATAAATGTCTCTGCATTGTAGTTTCTGAAGAAACAGGTTCGATTTCCCTCGCTGAAAAAGGTAATCTTAATCGTCCTTTGACTAGTAGTCGACTCCAAGAGTTATTGCAAGATAAGTTTGCTTCTAAAGTAGAAGGAGATGCCATTGGCTTAAGTCGGAAAATCCGTTCTCAGGGCATTATGTTTTTGGAGCGAATTTTGCGATTGCCATCATCGATGACAGATAAGAAATAGTGATGAAGGCAGAAGGCAGCGGTGAGACCCCGCGCCGCCGTCAGGCGCAAGGGAACGCTCACCAAGAGAGAGGGCAGATGGCAGAGGGCAAAGAGAGTTTTTCTTTTATTAACTATCAATTTAGTAACTATTAATGACTAATCATCTTGCTGAATCTCGTAGTCTTTATCTACAAAAACATGCTGAAAATCCCATTGATTGGTGGTATTGGTGTGATGAGGCACTCAGTATTGCCGCGGCAGAAAATAAACCGATTTTCCTCTCGATTGGTTATTCTAGCTGCCATTGGTGCACTGTTATGGAAGGAGAAGCTTTTTCTGATAATGCGATCGCAGATTATCTCAATAATAACTTTGTCCCGATCAAGGTAGATCGCGAAGAGCGACCCGATATTGACAGTATCTATATGCAAGCGCTCCAGATGATGACTGGGCAAGGGGGTTGGCCCCTCAATATCTTTCTCACTCCTGGAGATTTAGTCCCCTTTTATGGCGGGACTTATTTTCCGGTGACTCCTCGTTATAATCGCCCCAGTTTTATCGATATTTTAAAATCAGTTAGACGTTTCTATGATGTGGAAACTGAAAAATTAGAGGGTTTTAAAACAGAGATTTTATTTAATTTACAACGCAGTACAAGTTTAGAAACCACGGAAGATGCTTTAACTTCAGAATTATTAGATCAAGGTCTAGAAACCAATACCGCAGTTTTGTCATCAGGTGATCCAGGTCGTCCGAATTTTCCCATGATTCCCTATGCAACCGCGGCTCTGCAAGGCAGTAGATTGAATTTTAATAATCGTTATGACGCAGATAAATTATGTCTACAACGGGGACAAGATTTGGTTCTGGGGGGCATTTGTGATCATGTTGCCGGGGGGTTCCATCGATATACCGTCGATCACACCTGGACAGTGCCCCATTTTGAGAAAATGCTCTATGATAATGGGCAAATTTTAGAATATCTGGCTAATCTTTGGAGTTGTCAAAGACATTTCCTAACGATTGAAGACGCGATCGCAGGAATTGTTAACTGGCTAAAAAGAGAAATGCTGGCCCCCCAAGGTTATTTCTATGCTTCTCAAGATGCGGATAATTTTGCGACGGCTGAGGCAGCCGAACCGGAAGAGGGCCTTTTTTATGTCTGGAGTTACAATGAGTTGGAAAATCTCTTATCTGCTGAAGAATTAGCCGAATTGCAGGCCGAGTTTAGTATTACGCCCCAAGGAAATTTTGAAGGTAGTAATGTTTTACAAAGATTCAATCACGAAGAATTATCCCCTAGTTTAGAGCAAACTCTTCAGAAATTATTTGCTGCTCGCTACGGAGAAAAGCAAACTGGGATTGATACTTTTCCTGTGGCTAAAAATAACCGAGAAGCCAAAACTAAACCCTGGCCAGGTCGAATTCCCCCAGTAACAGATACGAAAATGATTACAGCTTGGAATAGCTTAATTATTTCTGGTTTGGCGAGGGCTGCCAGTGTTTTAGGGATTACTAATTATCAACAGTTAGCCGAAAATACTGCGAATTTTATTTTGCAACAGCAATGGCTTGAAGGCAGATTGCATCGTTTAAATTATGATGGACAAGCTACGGTTTTGGCTCAATCAGAGGATTATGCCCTATTTATTAAAGCCTTATTAGATTTGCATCAGAGTAGTCCCCAAAATCCTCAATGGTTGGATTCTGCGATCGCGCTACAGGCAGAATTCGATCGTCTCTTCTGGAGTGAAATGGGCGGTGGTTATTATAACAATGGTTCAGATGTGGGAGATAATTTATTAATCCGAGAAAGATCTTATATGGATAATGCTACCCCTGCGGCTAATGGAGTAGCAATGGCAAATTTGGTTCGTCTCTTCTTATTGACTGATAACCTAGAATATCGCGATCGCGCAGAGCAGGGATTACAAGCCTTTGCTGGCATTATGAAATCTTCTCCCCAAGCCTGTCCAAGTCTATTTGTAGCGTTGGATTGGTTGCTTAACGGCACAGTGGTCAAAACAACAACAGAAGAATTTGCGATCTTAATCACCGATTATTTCCCTACCACAGTCTATCGCATAGTTACAGAACTTCCTCAAGACGCGATCGCTTTAGTTTGTCAGGGTTTATCTTGTCTAGAACCAGCGGAAAATTTGGAGCAGTTGCGATTGCAGATTAGACAAATTGCGGAGTGAATACCCAGTCTTAATCAGTCAAATGACCGATGTATTGACCACCCTCAAAATTCTACTATAGTGGCAGATACTTCTCGAACATCCCCAGGATTGAGCCACAAAACTAGGCTTAGATCCTGGTTTTATTATGTGGGTGAAGGGAATGGGGAACAGGGAACGGGGAACAGAATAAGAGAAAAGCTCATAAGCCATTATTCATTAGCTGTTAGCCATTTGCGAATTTGTTCCCGTTGATTAATTAAATAAATACTAACTAGAGTTAAGCAAACGCCTACAGATTGGAGAGGACTTAAAACTTCTGCCAAAATTAGATTGCCAAATAGCAAGGCAAAAACAGGGGTCAGAAAAGTCAAAGAACTAAGGCTCGTAAGATTGCCGGAAGATGCGAGATAGAAAAATATGCCATAGGCGATCGCGCTACCAAAAATCGTGGCATAACTAAGGGCTAACCAACCTGATAAATCGATATTGACCCATTGAGTCGACTCTTGCCACCAAGAAATCGCAAATAAGGGAATTCCACCCAAAATCATATGCCAGCCAGTTGCCACAATCGGGTCACTATGAAGCGTTACATAACGAATAAGAACTGTTCCTACTGCCATCGCCAGGGCCGCTAGTAACATCAGCAACTCGCCACTATTGAAAAATTCTAGCCAATCGAAACTCAGTGACATCCAATCCCCCTGAAAGATCCCATAGATCAGGCGATCGGGAACTCCAATCAAACTAATACCAAAAATGCCGATCATTAAACCTAGCCAGCCAAAGAAACCAATAATTTCGCCAAATAACCAGCTAGACAATAGGGCAACAGCCAACGGTTGAGAATCAATCATCACCGAACCCAAACCAGCGCCAGTTCTCACTAAACCTGCGGCCAAGAAACCCTGAAACATTGCTCCATCAATCAAGGCAAACAAACTAATCCATAACCAAGATTTCCAAGTTTGAGGTTGAGGCCGTTTTAAAATAGCGGCAGCAACTAAAACTAAAATTCCTGCGGGGACTAATCTGAACCCTGCGAGAAAAAAAGGTGTGGTCTGGGTGATGACGCCTTTCATTGCAACCATTGCAGTTCCCCAAAGAAAAAACGGTGCAATAAAAAGTAATGCTTTTGTCGTAAGAAATGATTTCTGGGGGCTGAATTCCATATATATTGGATTAAAAAAAAGATTTATCAACCTAAATTTTAATCAATTTTGTACTTTTGTTAATCCTTTTGCAATGCCTCACCAAGGCCAACCCATTTCGTCAAGCTAATAATTAGAAGCATTTATAGCTTTTCTCGGAGTCAGGAGGTACACTCTACCATTCCCTGTTCCCCTATTCCCTGTTCCCTGTTCCCTGCTGTTCCCCTATTTCCTGTTCCCTGTTCCCCTATTCCCTGTTCCCTGTTCCCTGTTCCCCTATTCCCTGTTCCCCTATTCCCTGTTCCCCGTTCCCTGTTCCCGAAAGCAAGGCGTTTATGTACCTCATTAGTACGAGAATTGCTATATGTATATTTTGTATTAAAAATAACAGTTGATACTCATTAAAAATTAACTTTTATTAAGTCAGTTGTTAAGCTCTATTGCAACTTTGGTCAAACTCGGGAGATCTGGTTCCAGAAGACCAGACTACATGATACTATCCGATCCGTAGCTTAAGAAGATATTTTTAGGAGAAAGACCTTGGGAATTAGGGTTGCAGTTGTTGGCTCAGGTCCTGCTGGTTCATCCGCAGCAGAAATTTTGGCAAAAGCTGGTATTGAAACATTTTTATTTGAAAGAAAGCTAGATAACGCTAAACCTTGTGGAGGGGCAATTCCCCTTTGTATGGTGGACGAGTTTGATCTCCCACCAGAAATTATTGACCGCCAGGTTAGAAAGATGAAAATGATATCTCCTTCTAATGTGGAAGTAAATATCGGTCATACCCTTAAAGATGGTGAATATATTGGCATGTGTCGCCGCGAAGTCCTCGATGGCTTCCTGCGTGATCGTGCTGCTAAGTTGGGTGCTAATCTCATTAACGGCACAGTTTATCAGTTGGATGTTCCCACTAACGATAAAGATCCTTACACTCTTCATTACGCGGATCATTCCAATGGTAGTAGCAAAGGAGTAATGAAAACCCTCAAAGCCGATGTTGTAATTGGTGCTGATGGAGCAAACTCTCGGATTGCTAAAGCTATCGATGCTGGAGACTATAACTATGCGATCGCGTTCCAAGAACGGATTCGTCTTCCTGAAGATAAAATGGCATATTACGAAGACTTAGCAGAGATGTATGTCGGCAACGATGTCTCCACAGATTTCTATGCTTGGGTGTTCCCCAAATTTGACCATGTGGCAGTGGGCACGGGGACAATGAAAGTTCATAAAGCAACAATTAAAGATCTCCAAGCTGGAATTCGTGCTCGTGCAGCTCGTAAACTAGAAGGTGGGGAGATCATCAAAGTAGAAGCTCATCCAATTCCCGAACATCCCAGACCTCGCCCCATTCGCGGCAGAGTAGTTTTAGTGGGAGATGCTTTGGGTACGGTTACCAAATCTTCTGGTGAAGGGATTTACTTCGCTGCCAAATCTGCCAGAATGTGTGCCGAAACTATTGTTGAAGCTTCTCAAAATGGTGCTAAGCTACCTACCGAAGCAGATCTTAAAGGCTTCTTGAAAAAATGGAATAAACAATACGGTGCAACTTATCTTGTATTGGATATTCTGCAAAAAGTCTTCTATCGCTCTGATGCAACTCGTGAGGCTTTTGTGGAAATGTGTGCTGATGTAGATGTTCAAAAAATGACTTTTGACAGCTATCTCTATAAAACTGTAGTTCCTGCAAATCCTCTAACCCAAATGAAGATTACAGCGAAAACTATTGGTAGTTTGATTAGAGGTAATGCTCTGGCTCCCTAGAGGGAAAATGAGTAATGAGTAATAAGTAATAACAACTTTACCGTTCGTCTATTTTCTATTTGGTTAGGAATTAAACGAGCGGTTATTTCTTTTAAAGGAAGGGGGCTCTTTGGGGAGAATGTTAAAAGAAGAATGTTAAAATCTTTGGGCTGGGTCAGAAATATAAATTAAATTACATTATCAATGCGCGTCTCTCTTAATTGGTTACAAGAATTAGTAGATATCGACCTGACAACCGAAGAGTTAGGCAAACTTTTAACGATCGCGGGTTTCGAAGTAGAAGCGATTGAGGATTTGAGTAAACAAGCTGATGGAGTGGTGATTGGCAAAGTTATCAAGCGCGATCGCCATCCTAATGCTGATAAATTGAGTGTTTGTACCGTAGATATCGGACAGGCAGAACCATTAAATATTGTTTGTGGAGCCGCTAACGTTTGTGAAAATATCTTTGTCCCTGTCGCCACAGTCGGAACTTATCTTCCTGCGGTGAATCTGAAGTTGAAACCCACCAAATTGCGAGGTGCTCCTTCGGCGGGGATGATTTGTTCCCTATCAGAATTGGGTCTAGAGAAAGATTCGGCAGGAATTCATATCTTCACTGGTGATCTGCAACCAGGAGCAGATGTCCGTCCTTTATTGGGCTTGGATGATGTAATTTTAGACTTGGCTACTACTGCTAACCGAGCTGATGCTCTGAGTATGGTGGGAATTGCGAGAGAAGTGGCTGCTCTGACCGATAAAGAAGTTAGATTACCTGTTGCTGAGGAAGTTACCGTCTCTTCTAGTGATAGCTTGAGTTTAGAAATTGCTGATAAGCTCGCTTGTCCTGCTTATATTGGCACAATAGTTGAAGGTTTAAAAATTGCGCCTTCTCCAAATTGGTTGCAATGGCGACTTCAAGCCGCGGGAGTGCGACCAATTAATAACATAGTAGACATCACCAACTATATCCTGTTGGAATGGGGGCAACCGCTCCATGCCTTTGATCTAGAAAGATTACAAGCAATTGCCGGGGGAGATAATTTAACTATCGGGGTGAGATTTGCCACTGGGGAAGAAAGCCTCAAAACCCTCGATGGGCAAGATAGAACATTAAACACTCAAAACTTGGTAATTACTGCGAATAATGTCCCTGTGGCTCTAGCAGGCGTTATGGGTGGAGAAGAGACGGAAGTTTATGGGCAGACAGAAAATATCGTTTTAGAAGCAGCCTTGTTCGATCCTGTAGCGATTCGTCGCTCCTCTCGCAGTCAGGGCTTACGCAGTGAAGCTTCGACCCGATATGAAAGAGGAGTTAACCAAGTAGAATTGGTCATGGCCTGTAACCGTGCGATCGCGTTGTTTGCTGAATTAGCAGGCGGTAAAGTAGTCAATCAAAGTTTTGCTAATTTTCGTCCTGATATTACTAAAAGACCCTCAATTTTATTGCGTTTAAGTCGAATTCATTCTCTATTGGGTCAAGTAGTCAAAGGAGAAGGCCCAGGAGATATTGAAACTCAGGAAGTAGAAACTATTTTGACAGCTTTGGGTTGTAAGCTCGAAACCATTGTCGATCAGCCTAATACTTGGAAAGTAACAGTCCCACCCTATCGCTATCGCGATTTAGAACGAGAGATCGACCTGATCGAAGAGGTGGCCCGTCTTTATGGTTATGATCGTTTTTGCGATACTTTGCCCGAGAAAACCGAACCAGGTTATCTTTCCCCTGAATACCTAACGCGCAATAAGCTTCGTGCTAGTTTCCGAGGTGTTGGGTTAACCGAGTTGGTTCAATATTCTTTGGTCAAACCCGTAGCAGAAGAAATTACCTTAGCGAATCCCCTATTTGCTGAATATTCTGCCCTACGGACTAATTTAGTCTCTGGGCTAATTGATGCCTATGTTTATAATCAATCCCAAGGAAATGGGGGTCTTAATGGCTTTGAAATCGGTCATGTTTTCTGGAAAGATGGCGCTGATTTTCAAGAAGGCGATCGCGTTGCGGGAATTATGGGCGGAGATTTTGCCACCGAAGGCGGTTGGACACGTAGCGGCAAGCCAGCAACCATGACTTGGTATGAAGCCAAAGGAGTTCTTGACGGGGTGTTTGCGGTCCTAGGGCTTAATATTACTTACCGAGCAGAGTCAGAAGATGTCAGATTCCATCCTGGGCGGACAGCCTCCTTGTGGTTGGAAGGTAAGCGTTTGGGAGTTTTTGGGCAACTTCATCCTCAACTTTGTCAAGAAAGAGATCTTCTGGATGCGGTCTATGTTTTTGAATTAGCTTTTGAAAATTTACATAACGCCTTAAACCGTGAGCAAATCACCACTCCCAAATTCAAATCCTATTCTACCTATCCGGCCAGCCAAAGAGATTTAGCTTTCTTTGCACCTTTAGACTTATCTGTTGCTGAGATTACCAAGATTATGACTAAAGCTGGTGGTAAATTGCTCGATAAGGTAGAACTATTTGATGAATATAAAGGCAAAGGTGTTCCTGAAGGACAGCGTAGTCTGGCTTTTAATATTGTTTATAAAGCTAGCGATCGCACTTTAACAGACCAGGATGTTGATCCTGTGCATCAAGAGGTTCGCGATACTTTAGTTAAAAAGTTTGAGGTTTCTCTACGTAGTTAGTTTCTGTATGTAGTTAACTATATGGTGGGCAATCCCTATTTTAGGAGTTGCCTAACACCTAAAACCCAATACCTAAAACCTTTGACTCGCATCGCCAAATCGTCCATTTTCTCCATTCCCCAGCGCGTAGCGCTATAAATAAAAGTTTGTGCCAATATGGAATGAGTAATTTTTTATTAAAAAATTGCCAATTTTAAGGCGGTATTAGATATCTACTTTATAGTTGTTAGTCTATTAATCTTGGTGGTCTTGACAGGTATATGGTAGTTAATCATTGGGTTGAAGATGAAAAAATTGATTCATTTCTGGAAACTTGATTTATTCCTAGCATTACTACACAAAAAAATTACTACGGTTATTGTTCTCTTATCTTTTATTGCAATCTCCATTGGTTTTTTTGGCACCAATCATTTAATTAATAGTCTTATCGATAATCAGGCTTTGAGCCGGGCAGAATTATCATCAAAAATATTAAGAGAATCTTGGTTTACCTATAGTCAAAATGTCGTCAATCGTCTCAAGGATCAAAATATTAAGGTAACGCCTCAATATCACAATATCCCCAATGCAATTCCTAATCCAGCAACTTATCTCATCGAATTAGGCGAAACCCTCAGCTCTCAAATTACTGGCACAGAACTGCAACTCTATAGTGAATATCCTTTTCCGTATCGAAAGGACAATGGCGGCCCTCAAGATAGTTTTGAAGAAGAAGCTCTACAGCATCTAAAAATAAATCCTGCTCAACCTTTTTTTCGTCGAGATAAGGTAAAAGATTTCGTATTATTTCGTTATGCCGAAGGTGTCACAATGCAATCGAGTTGTGTTGATTGTCACAATTCATACCCCACTAGTCCGAAAAAAGACTGGAAAGTTGGCGACCTACGAGGTGTTATTGAAGTTAATCAGTCTATTAATGATGTCATGATTTTTGCTGAGGATGGCATGAAAGTTATTCAGCTAAATATTGCCATAATTGTTTTTTTGCTTTTTATTAGCATCATTTCTGTAATTACTTATTTACGTAATTACAACGATATTTTGCATCAAGAAGTCCGGAAAAAGACCGAATCTTTGCGCCAATTAGCGGTCATTGATGGTTTAACTCAATTGGCCAATCGTCGGCAGTTTGATCACACATTAGAGCTAGAGTGGTATCGTTTACAAAAAATCGGCGAAAATCTTTCGTTACTAATTTGTGATATTGATTTTTTCAAGCAGTACAATGATACTTATGGTCATCAAGCAGGAGATGATTGTCTAAAATTGGTTGCTCAGATTATTGCTGATGGAGCAAAACGAAACGGAGACTTGGCAGCTCGTTATGGAGGGGAAGAGTTTACCCTGATTCTTCCTGGAACCGATGCAGCTGATGCGGCAATAGTTGCAGCAAGGATTATCCGAAATGTTCGCCGTCTTCAGATTGTTCATGAAAAATCTGACATCGACTCCTATGTAACTCTTAGTGTGGGAGTTGCTAGTTTAATTCCGAATAAAACTTGTCAACCCCAAAAATTAATTAAAATTGCCGATGATGCCCTTTACGAAGCTAAAAAACAAGGCCGTAGTCGTTTTGTTATTGGCTAGAAATGTTATACAAGGTAATCAATATAGAATTTTCTACAAGAAGCAGAGCGCATCACTATTATCAGGACAAACTTGATTGGAAGCTGGATTATTGTTCAGATATAGTTCCGATAGATTAGTCAGATTACCCAAGGGTCTCACATTAGAAATTTGATTGCGATCTAGATTCAACTTGCTCAAATTTATCAGAGAAGATAAAGGTCTGACATCGGAAATTTGATTAGAATTCAAATCAAGTTCATCTAAATTAGTCAAAGAGCTAAGAGCACTGATATCTGATATTTTATTTCTCCCTAGATAGAGCTCAGTCAAATTAGTTAATGATCCGAGAGGACTGATATCCGATATTTTGTTTTGGTTGAGACGCAGGATAGATAAATTAGGGAGAGAGGCCAAAGGAGTGAGGTCGGATACTTGGTTCCTCAGTAAACCGAGCAATGTCAAGTTGGTAAGAGATGCTAAAGGGCTAATATCTGAAACCTGATTATAACCAAGTTGTAATGTTCTTAAATTTGTTAGAGAGCTCAGAGGTGAAATATCAGAGATTTGGTTATTGTAGATAACAAGTTGCGTGAGATTTGTCAGAGATCCCAAGGGTCTAACATCAGAGATCTCGCTAGAAATAAGATTGAGTCTGGTAATCACATTTGCTCTTTTGGCAGCACTAGTGCAGTTGTCGACATTGATGGCTTCCATCACCGCTTTGATAGTGTTTTGGGTTTCAGCATCTAGTTTGTCTTGTGCTTGACACCAATCGAAAAAATTAGCATAAGATTCCTGAGCTCTTGCGGATGGAATTAGTAGAGAGTTAAGAGTTATAAAAGCACTTAAACAAGCGATCGCTTTATACTTGATCTGCATAAGGGAAAAATAATTAACCAGTGTGACTTTGCGCCATATTTTCTTGACTCCTCATAGTAACACCATAGCAGTTTGCCTGGGGCTACTAATTTGATTCAAATATTATTTCACCTAAGTATTTTGCAATCGTCAAAAAAAATTATCTTAATGATCAATCTAGATTATGCAAGAGATCATTTTGTCTTGAGCAATTTATAATTATTGTTCTGAATAATTTAGTCTCAAGTAGTATAGTAATAATACGGGGATTGAATTTAGAATTGAGCGGTATTAACATTTTTTCAGTATAGGTATACGGGATAAGGCTTATGAGTAAGGCAGAAACTAGTAATCCTTTTGCAAAGAAACTATTAGGTGCCGTCTTCGCGATACCTTTGTTGGTTGTTGGCTGTGGCGGAAAAGAAGCTCAAGCACCAGGAGCCAGGGCTGTCCCGGTGAAATTGCAGACCCTAGAGACGAGCACTTTGGTTGATAGTACGCAGTATGTGGGAACGCTTGAGGCTAGAGGCAGGGTTAACCTTGCACCAAGAATTAACGGTCGTATTCTCAATATCTTTGTGAGGCAGGGCGATCGCGTGACTCAGGGGCAACCCATAATTGAGCTAGAACCTACTCAGCAACAAGAAGATGTGAACGCAGCAACCCAAGCCGTCAATGTGCAGAAAGCGACGTTGGCCCAAACTCAGGCTCAGTTAGGCACAGCAGAGGCTGATCGAGCAGCAGCAGCAGCAGAAGTGGAAAGAGCGAGAGCTGATCTTCAAGATCGCGAAGCCGAAGTAAAACTTGCTCAGATTAATATTGAGCGCTCCGAAATGTTGGTTAAGGGCGGGGCTCAACCCCAACAGGATTTGGATGATAAAACCCGCAACCTTGCTACTACCGTTGCTCAGCGAGATTCTAGAAAGGAGGCCCTCAATTCTAGTATTAAATCTTTAGATGCAGCCCAGAAAAGAGTTGAACAAGCTGTTGCCAGTATAGAGAGTCAACAAGCAGCTGTCAGACAAGCTGAATCTGAATTAGGTTCAGTTAGCCAAAACTTGGCCTTCAATACGATCAATGCTCCGATTAGTGGCATTGTTGGTAGTTTTAGCCAGAAAAAAGTCGGTGACTTTGTAAATACTGGGGAGCAAATCACCACGATCACAGACAATCAACTTTTCTACCTCAATATTTCTATTCCGACAGAATTCCGCTCGCAATTAAAAGCAGGTTTACCCGTCAAAATTATCAAGAAAGATGGCACTGACGGAATTACAGGAAGAATGACCTTTATCTCCCCCGAAGTCGATCAGGACACCCAGTCTATTTTGACTAAAGTAACTTTTCAAAATGATGGCAGCCTTAGAGACCGAGAATATGTTCAGGTAAAAGTTATTTGGCAAGAAAATCCTGGAGTTTTGGTTCCCACAAGGGCAGTAACGACTCTTGGAGGACAGAGCTTTGTCTATGTAGCCGCACCAGGAGAATCGGAAGAAACCGAACTAGTTGCTAAACAACAACCAATTAAGGTTGGGACGATTCAAGGTCAGGCATATCAGGTGATCTCTGGGGTTGCCAAAGGCGATCGCATTGCGGTAACCAGAATCCTTGACCTCAAAGATGGCACTCCAATTACGGATGCTTCAGACGAGTCGGCGGCCAGTGAACAGAGCCTTAATTGATCATAACTTTTTACATTTGCCAACTACTTAAGTGATCTTAAGTAATCTATTTACTAGATAATAATTGTTCCTCCGTTTTATTCTTAAGCCGGGAAGCTATACTAAAATTCTTCTAAGGCTTGTCGCTTAAAAATCCTACTCCCGAAAATTGATGATATTTTCCATTGCCACCCCCTTTATCAAACGACCTGTTTTAACGACGGTTTGCACTATTCTAATTATTCTGGTTGGTTTGATTGCCATGGCACTATTGCCTTTGGATAAGCTGCCGGAAATTGCCCCCAAGCGAGTTTCTGTCACGGCAAACTATGTTGGAGCTGATGCCCAAACCACCATTGATAATGTTACTACTGTTCTAGAGCGGGAAATTAACGGGGTAGAGGATGCGAAATGGATTGACTCTTTCACCGATAATAATGGCAATGCAACTATCAATATCAGCTTCCCTGTAGAAAATGATAGTAATATGGCTCAGGTATTGGTGCAAAATAGGGTTTCCCAAGCTCAAGCCGAATTACCTCAGACAGTTTTGGCTACAGGACTCAAAACCGAGAAGCAATCTCCTAGTATCACTTTGGCCTATGCCTTCTACGCAGAAAAAGATGAGAACGGAGAGTTTCCCTATGACACTATTTTTATTAACAACTATATTGATCGTTACGTTTGGAATGACTTAAGAAGAATTAAAGGGGTCGGTAGCATAACGCTTTATGGAAGTTCTACCTATGCAATGCGAATCTGGGTTGACCCCGACAAGCTAGCGGCTAGAGGTTTGACGGCATCAGATGTGGTTAACACTATTCAAGAGCAGAATTTTGATATTGGGACAGGCGCCATTGGGAAACAGCCTGCTTCATCTGAACAGGATTTTGAGTTTCCTCTAAAAGTTCAAGGCCGCTTTACTACCCCGGAAGAAGCAGAAAACATGGTAGTGAAAGTAGGTGATAATGGGGAGTTGATTCGTATCAGAGATATTGGCAGAGCCGAATTAGGAGTACAAAATTACGATACCAGCTCCTATGTTGACGATAATCTGCCGGCAGTTACGTTATTGATCTATCAGCTTCCTGGAACTAATGCCCTCGATACTGCCGAGGCTGTAAAAGCTAAAATTGCCGAGCTAGAACCTTCTTTCCCGCCTGGAATTAAGCAGGCAATTATTCTAGACAATACTTTGTTTGTTAATGCTTCCCTTAAAGATTTGGCAATTACTCTGATTCAGGCGATCTCTTTGGTTGTTTTGGTAATCTTTGTTTTCTTGCAGGACTGGCGTACGACAATTATCCCAGCGATCGCGATTCCTGTGGCGATGCTAGGGGCCTTAATTGCCGCTATGGCTCTTGGTTTTACCCTCAATAATATGAGCTTGTTCTCTTTGATTCTGGCAACAGGACTAGTAGTAGATGATGGGATCGTCGTGGTAGAAGGAGTCTCAACAAAGTTGTCCCAGGGGATGAGGCCAATGCAGGCAGCTCTTGATTCGATGGAAGAATTGTCAGGGGCGATCGTTGCGACCTCTTTGGTCTTAATCGCAGTATTTGTTCCGGTGTCGTTCTTCCCTGGTAGTACAGGGGTAGTTTATAAGCAATTTGCGTTAATTATGGCCGCAGCAGTGGCATTTTCTACCTTCAACGCTCTTTCTTTTTCGCCCACTATGGCCTCGATCCTCATGAAGCGTCAGCAAGATGTTAAGGGGCCATTGGGCAAGTTTTTTGATTTGTTCAATCGTTTCTTCGCTTGGGTAACAGAGCAATATCGAAGATTACTAGAACTGCTAACCCGTTTCAAACTAATCATTATTGCTATCTTCATTGCTGGTCTAGTGGCAACGGGGTGGGTGTACCAGAGCTTGCCTCAAGGATTTATCCCCGACGAAGATCAAGGTTACTTTTTCGCGATTATCGAAGCCCCAGCTGGAGTTTCCCTCAACTACACGAGTGAAGTTAGTCAACAGGTTCTGCCTGAAATTATGGAGTTCGAGGAAGTTGAACATGCCTTAGCCTTAAATGGCTTCTCCTTTGAAGGTCAAAACAGTAATAAAGCAATTATATTTATCAAACTCCATGATTGGGGTGAACGACCTGGGGCCAAACATTCTGTTTATGGGGTGATGAATCGCTTGAACGGGGTACTGAGCAAGAAAATAGATGGCGCGACAGTCCTGGCCGTTAATGCTCCTGCGGTTGATGGTCTGAGTAACTTTAGTGGTTCGGAGTTATTCATCCAAGATAGGCAATTGAAAGGAATGAGTGCTCTGATTGACAACACTCAGCGAGTTCTTCAAGCAGCTAATCAGCGCCCTGAGATTGCTGTTGCTTTCAGTACTTTTACCTTCGATAGTCCGATGCTAGAGGCGGATATTGATCGTGACAAGGCTAAAGCTCAGAATGTGGACATTAATGAGATTATGACCACGTTACAAACCTATCTGGGTTCTAACTATGTCAACCAATACGTATTAGATGGTCGTCTCTATCGAGTTTATGCTCAAGCAGAAAAAACCTCTCGTGCCAACCCCCAAGATATTTCCCGTCTTTATGTGCGATCGCGAGATGGAGCTTTGATTCAATTAAGTAACTTTGTGGCAGCACAACCGATTTCTTATCCTCCCATTGTGACCAATTACAATGTCTTTTCTTCAATTAAAATCAACGTAGCACCTGCACCAGGTTATAGTTCAGGACAGGTAATTGCAGTGATGGAGGAAGTAGCAGAACAAACCTTGCAACCAGGCTTTGGTTATGAATGGACAACTACAGCTGCCGAGGAAAAAGCTGCTGGTGGGGCTGCTCCGATTATCTTTGGTTTAGGTTTTGTGGTGGTGTTCTTGGTGTTGGCCGCTCAGTACGAAAGTTATATTGATCCCACCATCATTATGCTTACCGTCCCTCTAGCTATTTTGGGAGCCTTGGGAGGAATTTGGTTAAGGTCGATGTGGCAAGGTTTGCCTTTTAACCCAGGAGCAGGAATTTGGCCGATTCTCAACAATAATATTTATTGTCAGGTAGGGTTAGTAATGTTGATTGGGATGGCAAGTAAAAACGCTATTCTAATCGTAGAATTTGCCAACCAAGCAAGAGCATTGGGGATGAGCATTACCAAAGCAGCTATTACTGCTGGAGAACAGCGTTTGCGTCCGATTCTCATGACAGCTTTCTCTTCACTATTTGGTTTCTTACCTTTGGTAATTGCTGATGGTGCTGGAGCCCTGGGTCGTTGGTCTTTGGGAACAGCTGTTTTTGGAGGCTTGGCCGTGTCCACTGTTTTATGTTTGTTATTTGTTCCCAACCTTTATATTGTGATCAAAACTTTGGAGCAAAATTTCTTGAAAGGAGGTAAAAAACCTAAAGGTGGCAAACGCGGTGGTAAAGGTGGTTCTTCGCGTAAACCCAAAGAGCCGCCAATTACTTCAGCTCCAGATGATTCACCTGTTCCTAGTTTTAAAACTTCTACGCAAAATGAGTAATAAGTAATAAGTAATGAGTAATAAGTAATAAGTGAGAATTAAGTTTTATGTTTAAAGATTGGAATTTTGATGATTGGGCAAATCATATTTTATTTTTCTTGACTGTTTTAATTTTGCTTTATTCTTTTATCTTTGTTTGATAGTGGGGTTGTGCACCTCACATATATGCCCCATATAACTATGGGGTCGCTTTTTAAGTCTTTATTTATTTGTTATCTGTGATAATTAAAGATGAAAAGCTTTAAAATAGCCTTTAATAGTAGTGATCGCATTTTTATCTTTTATCATTTTGAGCGAAACAATCAGGCTTTCTTTGGTAGAATCTTAGAGAAAGATTACAAAATGTTAACAAAAAAATATTAAATGAAGTTATTAATAATTGGTGGTACTGGCACTTTAGGAAGACAAGTAGTGCGTCATGCTCTAGACCAGAACTACGAAGTATGCTGTTTAGTGCGTAGTCTTAACAGAGGTTCTTTTCTCAAAGAATGGGGTGCTGAATTAGTTAAAGGAGATCTTTGTGAGCCAGAAACCATCGTTCCTGCATTAGAAGGCATTGATGCAGTTATTGATGCCGCTACTACCAGAATTACCGATTCTCTTAGTGTAAAAGCGGTTGATTGGGAAGGTAAAGTAAATCTTATTCAAGCTGTTAAGAATGCGGGAATAGATAGATATATCTTTTTCTCGATTCTCAATGCCCAAAAGCATCCTGAAGTTCCTTTGATGGAAATCAAGCATTGTACCGAACTCTTTTTGGCGGAATCTGGCTTGAACTATACGACTCTGCGTCTTGGTGGGTTTATGCAGGGGTTGATCGCCCAATATGCAATTCCCATTTTGGATAATCAAGTAGTCTGGATTACTGGGGAAAGTACACCAATTGCCTATATGAATACCCAAGATATTGCTAAATTTGCTATTCGTGCCTTAGAAGTCCCAGAGACTGAAAAGCAAACTTTCCCCGTTGTGGGAACTAGAGCGTGGGAAGCTTCTGAGATTATGAGTCTTTGTGAAAGATTGTCAGGTGAAAACGCTAGAATTTCGAGGGTCTCTCTGACTGTATTGCGTTTGATGCGTCGGGTTACTCGTTTCTTTCAATGGGGACAAAATACCGCAGACCGTTTAACTTTCGCTGAAGTTTTTGCTAGTGGCAACGCTTTTGATGCCGAGATGAAGGATGTTTATCAGACTTTTGGCATTGCCAAAGAAGAAATAACGACTCTTGAAGAATATATGGATGAGTACTTCACTCGCATCATGAAGAAACTCAAAGAAATCGACTACGAGAAAAATAGAAATAAGAAGAAAAAGAAAAAACCTACCAAACCTTATCGTAATCAGTTTTAATCCTCCTTTCGCAAGTCCAAATATAGCGCTAAAGGATTACGTATTTTTCTTAATTTGGCGATCGCTGAGTAATATATTTGCGATCGCTAATTCCTAGTTGTATCTATTTAGAAGTATTTCAGCTTTAAACCCCCAGAACGCGATCGCATTTTTGTCATTTCAAAAAAAATGGATTTTAATTGGAGTGAATAATAGCTTTAAAAGAGTTTTTTGATATGACTAACTCACCCTACTTAGATTTCATATTGTGATTCAAGCGGGAAAACTGGCAGGAATTGTCCCTCGATTTCATTCTCATCAACTAGAGCGCTCGAATAATTCATGATATCTAAGTTAGACAGCTAAAAGTCCTGCCATCTCCTCGACAGTAGCTTTAGCTAATGTTACTTATTCTTTTCTATTTCAAGCTCTACTTCGTTAACCTAACAATATCCTTAGATATCTAATTTTTATAGCTCATGAGTCCTTCAGAATTAATCCTCTTTTTCATGAAAACTAGTGTTATTCTGTCCGTTTTTGCGATCGGATTAGAGGCTACTTTCAGAGACATCTCCTATTTTCTTCGTCATTCTAGACAGTTTTTATTGTCATTTGCTTCTATTTATCTTTTCGTTCCTCTAACAGCGGGAATTATTATACTGATTTTCAGCGATATTCACCCTGCTGCAAAAATTGCTATTTTTTCCCTTTCAGTTTCTCCTATTCCACCCCTACTGCCAAGAAAGCATCTTAAAACAGGAGGAACTCTGTCCTATATTATTGGGCTCCTTGTAGCTATGTCTCTGCTGGCAATTATTGTTGTTCCTTTGCTTGTTGAAATTTTTTCCCTAGCTTTTAATCGACCAGGAGGGATTTTTCCTTCTGCAGTTGCACAAGTCGTTCTCAGCATAATATTAATTCCATTAGCTATAGGTTTAATATTTAGGTATCTACTTCCTAATATTGCCGACAAAGTAGCAAGACCAATACTTTCAATTGGTTCTGTTTTTTTGCTATTTGGAAGCTCATTTATCTTATTCAAAGCTTTTCCGGCGATTATTTCCCTAATTGGCAGTGGAACAATTTTTGCAATCATTCTCTTTGTTGCCATAGCATTGGCAATTGGTCATACATTCGGGGGCCCAGTTCCCAATGATAGAACAGCTTTAGCCTTATCTACTGTTTCTCGTCATCCTGGGATAGCACTAGCCATTGCAGGGATTAATTTCCCAGACCAAAAACTTTCTCTAGCAGCTGTGATTCTTTATTTGGTGATTAGTACAATCGTTACCACTATATATTTAAAAATTCGTCAACGCTCATTACAACAACCAGAAAAAAATTAGATGCTGTCTAAATTTTATCGGCAAAAACACTCTATAAAGTACTATTTTTGTTGGGAGTGGGGACAAAAGTAAAAAAGCATTGTTTAGCAGATTGAAGCTACAATCTTTCTCCATCCTTTTTCATTTGCCTCCATAGAGCGCTGGCTAAACAAGAAATATAAATATATGTAATATGTTGTACAAAACTCAGCACAACATAGTATTATCTTGGGGCAATGACCAGAATTTTTTTGTACTAATAATTCTTTTTTTGTCGGGCAAAGAGAATACTAAATATACTCTTGTCTAACAAAGATTTATTCTAAATGAAACTTTTTTTTAGGAAATTAGCATCTATTACGAATTCAGTTAGCATTCGTTCTAAATTGCAAACGCTAATTTTGTTTGCATGTTTATTTGCCTTTACCATATCGGGCTATATTAGCTACTCAACTTCACGGGAAGCCCTCGAAGATAGTATATATGGCAAACTCGCCGCATTAAGAACCAGACAAGCAGCAGCACTTACTTCTTATACAGAACGTATTGCTCGCGAAGCAAAAATTTACAGTAATTCATTGGGTGTGCGACGTGCGTTCAGTGAACTCAAACAAGCTTATCAAGAATTAAACAATCAATCCCTAACTTTTGAACAGACAGAGCAGTTAAAAAGATTCTATAAAAAAGAAATTTTTCCAAGACTAAAGTTGGTATCGAAAGGAGAACCTATTATAGATGCCTACATTCCTTCTAACCCAGCTGCCCAATATTTACAATATTATTATTTAGCTTCTAATCCTCATCAGATTGGGACAAAAGCAGAATTGAATCGAGCAGGTGATGAGAGTAGTTACAGTAATGTTCATGCTCAAATCCATCCTCGGCTTAGAAAAGCTGCTGAGGAATTTGGATATTACGATTTTATACTTGTTGATGGGGAATCAGGAGATATTATCTACACTGTCTCAAAGGAAATCGATCTAGGCACCAATCTTCAAGAAGGATTATACTCTAACACCAATTTAGCCAGGGCATATAAAGAGGCTCTAAAAATAAGAGACCCCAATCACATAGTTATGGTCGATTTTGA
The DNA here is from genome assembly GCF_000332055.1 of Xenococcus sp. PCC 7305. Taxonomy (GTDB): domain Bacteria; phylum Cyanobacteriota; class Cyanobacteriia; order Cyanobacteriales; family Xenococcaceae; genus Xenococcus. Next base: position 49,703 of record NZ_ALVZ01000214.1, read on the forward strand.
GAATTATCGTCCATCCTATGATCGTCCCGCTGCTTTTATTGCTACTAATATTTTTGACAACAATAAATTTTTAGGTGTTTTAATTTTTCAAATCCCTATTGAATCTATTAACCAAGTAATGACTGTTAATCAAAAATGGCAAGAGGTTGGGTTGGAAAATACAGGGGAAAGTTTTTTAATTGGCCCGGATTTGTTAATGCGCTCGGAACCTCGTCTTTTCATAGAAAATCCAGAGCGATATTTTAGTTCTTTACTGAAAGCAGGCTACTCAAAATCTCAGATAGAAAGAATTAGGGATTTGAACACACCGATTTTGCAGCAAAAAGTAAAAAATAATATTACTGAAAAAGTGTTTGATGGTGAACAAGGAACTGAAATCAGTAAAGATTTTAGAGGAGCTACTGTTCTTTCTTCCTATCAACCTTTAGAATTTTTAGACTTAAATTGGGCTTTGATTGCTCAAATCGAGGAAAAAGAGGCTTTTGACCCGGTGAATAACTTGAATCGTCGTATCATCATTGCTGCGGCAGTTATTCTACCGTTAATGGCGTTGATTGCTAATTGGTTTTCTAATCTTTTTACTCGACCTATTGAATATTTATTAGGAGGCACAAAAAGACTAGCAGCGGGGGAAACAAATGTACGCGTAAAAATTGATGGTTTTGATGAATTTGGGCAATTAGCCAACTCTTTTAATGTCATGGCTCAGAAATTACATGAAAAAGAACATCGTCTTCAGGAGCAGATTCGACAAAATGAGAATTTATTACTCAATATTTTGCCTCCTTCTGCTGTAAAGCGAGTTCAAGAGGGTGACATGTATTTTGCAGATAGTTATTCTGATGTATCTCTGCTTTACGTAGATGTAGAAGGGTTTAATAATTTAACGTCTAAAGTTACACCCCAAGAAGCAGTAGATTTGCTCAATGAAATGATTGGAGCTTTCGATGAAGCCGCTGACAAATACGGAATCGAGAAATTAAAAACTATAGGCACTACTTACATTGCCGTATCCGGTCTATCTATACCCAGAGTTGATCATGCTAAAAAAGCTGTTGATTTTGCGATTGAGCTTGTGGAAATAATTCAGAAATTTAGTCAGAATTATAGTTTTCCAATTACTTTGGGCATAGGCATCCATTCTGGATCTGTTGTCGGGGGGATAGTTGGTAAATCTAAATTTATTTACGAGTTATGGGGTGATGCGATGAAAATAACCCATGGCATATATGCCTCGCCAGAAACTAATTCGATACAGGTAACAGAACAGGTTAAAAATGCATTAGATAAAATTTACCATTTTGAAAAAGTTAAGGATGTATTTATTAAGGGAATTGGTTCAATTCCTGTTTGGGTTCTCAAAATTACATCGCAGAAAATATAACTAAGTGCAGATGAAAATACTCAGTTGTTATTCATAAGTTATATTAACCAAAACCGTCATTTTATAAACTTAATGGAAAAAGTTTTTATTAAAAAATTCCACTGCCCTACTATGTAAAAAAACGAAAAATGCGAGAAAATTGGTTATTTTGGAGTTTTATATCTGCTATTCTCTTTCCTTTACTTATGATTCTCTTAGGGGAAATCACACTAAATCTAGAGCGAAAGCAAAATCGAATTGCCAATTTAATAAAAATCCTTCGCAATTTAATAATACCTTTTTCTGCTCTATTTGTTATCCAATTTAAATTACTGCAATTACCTAAAAATAGTATTTTTCTCAGGTTTACTGAGACTTTTCTCTGGATTATCTTAATTTATTTTGGTTTGACTCTTATCAATCAAATATTATTCGAAGATGCTCAACAAGGTACTTGGAGATCTAATGTTCCGAAATTACTTTTAGATCTGAGTCGAACTTTTTTAGTCTTAATAGGCGCAGCAGTTGTTTTATCTAATGTATGGGATGCTAATCTGGGGCGATTACTCACGGCTCTAGGAGTAGGTTCACTTGTTATTGGTTTAGCATTACAAGATAGTTTAGGTAATATTTTTTCCGGAGTTACTTTGCTTCTTGAAAAACCAATCAAGATTGGAGATTGGATAGAATTGGGAGACATACAAGGACAAGTCTATGAGATCACCTGGCGTTCAGTTCATATTTATACTCGTCAAAGGGATTTGGTGATTGTGCCTAATTCAGAACTAGCTAAAGGCAGTTTTCGAAATTATAGTAGCCCTGAACCAATACATGGAGTTGAAGTGGAAATCAAGTTCTCATGTAATGATACCCCAAATAGGGTAATTGAAGTTCTTAGAAAAACCGTATTAGACACCAAGGGAGTCCTTCGAGAACCACCGCCTAAAGTTCGATTAACATCTTTGGATGATTGGTTTCTTATGTATAAGACAACATTTTTTGTGAAAGATTATGTTCAAGGTATTGAAAGCAGACATGAATTCCAGTTACGCATGTGGTACTCATCTCAACGTTATAATTTGACTATGCCTTATCCCACCACTTTAGAGTACCAATCATCTATTCCCATTGCTGATGAATATCCCCAGAAGGCGCTCGATATTTTAAAACAAGTTCCGGGATGGGATTCACTTGCTCCAAATGTCTTGTCTGAGGTTTTAAAATATTCAATCTTTGAGAATTATGCTCAAGAAGAAGTGATTGTTAAAGAGGAACAATTACTTAGAGGTCTGTTTATTGTACTTGAAGGAAAAGTTGCCTTGTCTTTTATTAATTCATTTGGTCAGACAAAAATCGTTGGTCATATTCTTCCTGGAGAAATTTTTGGGGAAAAGTCTTGTCTCCTCTCCGGACAAAGAAGTGATGTCACAGCAACATCATTAGTTGACACTGAGCTAGTAATTATTCCTATTGAGCTTTTGCAATCTAAGATTAAACAGTTTCCTTTGTTGGCAAATAAGCTAGGGGAAATTATGGAATTGCGGCGACAACTTATCGTCTCACTAAGCTAGAATCTCCTGCCCATGCTCTGAGAATTTCTCCAAAAATCAATGCCATAAAGGTCATCGAGAAGCTGTTAAAGAAAAATGTTGGTGACCAGTTTTTTCACTGGTGAATTTAAAATATTATAGTGATGGTTTGAGAGATTGCTATTCTTTAGAGGTGGAATTGTTAACATGCTGGACTTTTAGCTAATATCGAGCGTCTTTATTTATTAAATTGGATCAAACCACCAGGGATCGGCAAAAGACTGAGTTTTAATTAAAAAAGCTTTTTTGCGCATAAACCGCTTCAGAGCAGCTGCACCCATGCGAGAGCCCCCAATTCCTGAAAACTTGAAGGCATTTTTCTCTGCTTCATGGATAAAGGCCGTTAGGCCAGCATCATTAATGCTAATTGCACCCGCATCTAGACCTTCAGCTACAGATATGGCCTCTGTTTCTGAACCAGCAAACACCGCAGCACTTAATCCATAGCAAGTATCATTCGCCAAAGATATCGCCTCTTCATTGCTAGCAAAGGGCATGATTGGCATAATCGGAGCAAAAGTTTCTTCGCTCATAATTTTCATGTCATGGTTTACCTTGGTTAATACTGTGGGAGGACACCATAAACCACCAGCTAATTCTGCGACTGCCCCGCCACAATGAATTTTTGCCCCTTTCGCGATCGCATCTTCTAGATGTTCCGTAATGATCTTGGCCTGTTGTTGGGCAATAATAGGGCCAATTTCTCCTGATTCCGTCACAGGGTAATTGAGCTTGAGTTTTTTTGCTTTACTCACCAGTTGCTCGACAAAGTCATCAAAAATAGATGCGGCGACATATATCCGCTCAATGGAGAGGCAAGATTGTCCTGAGTTAATCACAGAACCCCATAAAATAGCTGAGCTAGCCAAATCAAGATCCGCCGAAGCTAGAACAATAGCGGGATCTTTGCCTCCCAATTCTAAAAATGCTGGGATAAATCTGGCGGCGGCGGCGGCGGCGACTTTTTTCCCTGTAGCGACACTTCCTGTAAAGCAAACTAGATCTACTTCTGAGATTAAATCAGCCCCTATGTCCCCGGCTCCTTCTATATAGAGTAAAACATTGCTCAATTCAGGCACTGAGTTAATAGTTTTAGTTAAAGGAGCAATGAAGCGAGGGGCAATTTCACTGGGTTTGGCGATCACCGCACAACCAGCTAATAATGCGGGAATAGTGTCAATGGTCGAGAGCAATAGGGGAAAATTCCAGGGGCTAATCACTCCCACTAAAGTATAAGGAACTAATTGCTGTTGCAGTTGAATAAAACTAATCGCTGTAGTTTTATCAGGCTCGGTCGACAATAATTCTGGTGCTAGGCGACACCAGCGATCTATGCCAGAAATCACAGAGTCAAACTCAATCAAGGTTTCTGAGTATCTTCCCGTATCTTGAATTAAAGACTCTATCAGCTCATCTTTATGTTCTATAAGTGCTTGTTTCCAATCTTGTAAAGCCTTGATACGTCCTGCTATGCCCAACTGTTGCCAAGCAGTTTGAGACTCTCTTAGGCGATCGCATTTTGCCCTGAGCTCCAAGCTCGTCAAAGGATGAATCCAGTAATCAACCTTAAGCGATCGCGGATTACGAACCTGAAGAATTTGTTCATTCATGTGCAAAATAAATTACCTAGCAAGAAACAGGGGAAAAAAAGACACTGTGAGGCATAGCGAAGAAAGAACACGGACTGAGATTATTTAAAAATTATCTTTAATGTCGTATTATACATTGGCGAAACCATTGTTAATAGTCGGTTTTTATCTTTAAACAACTTCTTTGATGCAAAATAGCTGCCTAAACATGTCAAACTTCTGTCTCAACCCAGCCTGTAGTAACCCTCGTAATTTAGAGCAGAACAAGTTTTGTCATGGCTGTGGTGGTAATTTGACAGAAACTAGCCAAAGCTTCCTATTTGAGAATTACCGAGTTACCAAACTTCTAGGAGAAGGCGGATTTGGGCGGACTTATTTAGCTGAATATTTACGCCGCTACAATGAGCCAAGGTTGATTAAAACCTTAATCACTAATGGGCAAAAACAGACTCAGCAAAAAATCAAAGAACTATTTACCAGAGAAGCAGCACAACTTTATCAGTTAGATCATCCTCAGATTCCCAAATTATATGAATATTTTGAAAAAGATAATAACCTATATTTAGTTCAAGAATTTATCGACGGCATTAATCTCCGTGAAGAATTAGAGCAAGGTAAACCTCTTTCGTCACAAAAAATAGAAACTATCTTGCAAGAACTTTTGCCCGTACTTACTTATATTGAAGGCCAAAATCTGCTGCACCGTGACATTAAACCCGAAAATATTATGCGTCGCCATGGTGATGGTTTGTTAATGTTGATTGACTTTGGCGCAGCGAGGGTGAAAACTGGCATAACTCCCACCGTGTTAACGACTATCTATACACCTGGTTATGCTGCCATAGAGCATATGATGGGGAGACCAGTTAAAGCCAGTGATGTTTATAGTCTAGGAGTTACTTGTATTCGTTTGTTGACTGGTTGTTTGCCCAGCAGCACAAGCGATCCGATTTATGATGATAATGAAAATTGCTTTTGCTGGAAAGAGTACCTACAGGAAAACAAGATTGAGGTTAGTCCGCGATTAATCGCAATTTTGGATAGGATGGTCGCCTCTTCGCTCAAAGATCGCTATCCCGACTCACAGGCTGTGCTCCAGGATTTATTGCGTCCTCTATCTCCTCCTCCTGTACTGCTATCAACAGAGCTGCTGGAAAATGAGCAGCATTCTACTGTGCCTTCTCCGACACTATCAATAGAAGAAGCCAAGGAGCAGCATCCCCATGTGCCTCCAGCTGTTTTTGTTTCGGCGCAAACTTTAAGAAAATCTTCTGTAAGATTTGGCTTGATCGCTGTTTTAGCTAGTTTTGTAACTGGTCTGATCGGAGTAGTAGGTTATTTATTATTAATTAATCAGCCTGAACTTGAAGCGATAAATACTACTCAAGAATCCATTGATAACAACAATCTTCTTGTGGAAAAGCTAGAAGCTCAATATAACAAGGGAAAATATCAAGATTGTTATCAGTCGGCCGCGAAAAATGCTCATCAAGGTCATAATCAATTGCAAGAATGGCTCGGAAAATGTGGTTTAGCAGCAGCAAAACTCAAAGCAAATGCTAATAGTTATAGTGGTGCGATCGCAATTGCCCAAACCATACCGAATACAGTACCCAACTACCCAGAAGTCAAAAATAGTATTAATGAGTGGTCAGAAGAGATACTAAACCATGCAACAAAAGTTTATCAAACAGGAAACATTGAAGAGGCTATTAAAGTTGCTGATCTGATTCCTGATAATAGCAGTGCCAACTCTAAAATTCCCAATATAATAGCCCAATGGAAACAGGAAGAACAAACTCGTAGAGAAGTAAAAACTGTAGGGGCAGAATATCATCGATTGCGCGATCTCCTGGCTGCAGAAAAATGGCAGGAGGCAGATGAGGAAACTACAAGGATGATGTTGCGAACTGCGGGGAGGAGCCAAGAAGGATGGTTTCGGAGACAAGATGTTAATTTTTCCTGTGAATATCTACAAACTATTGATCAACTCTGGTCAGAATCTAGCCAAGGGCAATTTGGTTTTAGCTTGCAAAAAGAAATCTGGCAGCAAAATGGCAGCCCAAGTGATGCTCGTGGTAAGGATAGTGTTAGTGAGGGAAATCAAGGTAGCCTTCCCAGTGATATTTGGGAAGGGAAATGGGGAATGTGGGATGTCACCTTGGTAGAATTTTTTGCTAACGCTGCAAAATGCAATCTTTAAAAGAATTTTTTAGATTAATCCTTGTTTTTTTAACCCCTCGATAGTTGCTTGCTGTGTCTCGATAAAATGCTGGCGGGGAATTTCTCCTGATTGCATATTATTGGCCGGATAAAAATGGGGCAAATCGTAACTTTGTGTATATAAACTTGCTCGATGTCGCGACAAAAGATTTTTGATTCCCGGTCTTCTACGATCGCGCCTCAAAGCTGCTAGATCAATCTCTGCATAGGCGGCCATGCTTTCTCCTGAACCTGTCTCGGCCAGGACAATTCCCCGATAATCAACAATTTTCGAACCGCCATCTACCGACGAAATAGGCACCGGACTATTGGCAATGCCTGCGGTGTTGGCCGAAATCACATAGGCCATATTTTCTACTGCCCGCGAAATCTTAGCTGCTTCCTTTGGCGATCGCGCATCACCGTAAACTTCCGAGGTGGGATGAAGTAAAATCTCAGCTCCCCGCATGGCTAAAGAACGCGCTACTTCAGGAAACAAAATCTCATCAGATGCGATCGCAGCAAGATTCCCAATCTCTGTTTTCGCTACAGGAAAAGCTCCTTCCAAGCCATATAAATCCAGATATTTATCCCAAACATCACCGGGTGTGGGGGTATAAACAGAATTTAGCCGCCGATAGCGCAAGACCATTGCCCCCGCAGGATCGAAAACAAAACAATTTTGGAAATAAAGATTCGGAAAATTGGGGTCTAGTTCATAGGCGTTGCCCGCCAGAAAAATATGATGCTTCTGAGCTATTTTCGCCAAATCATCATAAAGGGGATCATCCATCTCCAGACAAGCTTTGGCTGCCCAACCTGAGACGCTTTCACCCATGGGGAAACTAGTGAGCCAATATTCAGGCAGTACTACTAAACGACAGTCTGCACCAATAAACGCACGGGCTGCTGCAATTTGGGGATCTAAACGGGCGATCGTTTTTTTTATCAGCGATCGCACTTCTGTTTTATCGGTTGCATGATTAACGGCGTGACAGGTCACTTGAAGAGCCAAGGCTCGGAATGAATCGATGCGATCAGAGTTTGCGTTCATTTTCCTTCCTGAAAATCCTGCTATTATACATAATTACAATTTTTCGTAACTTTAATGAGTGAACTTAAAGAAAAAATCAAAGCGATAGACGATAAACTATCCAAAAGGCCAATAGCCCTTGACCCAGGAGGTTATTATGTCATTTATATCGATCGCGAAGCTGAATTGATTTGTGCCAAGCATTTTACGAATATTATTAACGAGCGTGGTTTAGCTGTCGATCCAGATACAGGAGAAGTTATTGCGGCTAGAGGAAAAGTTACCAGAACCGCAGAAACGCTCTACACTGCTAGAACTGCCAAAGAGCTCTGCGTCAAGGTTATTGAAGAGGTGAATCCTTGTCCGATTACGATGCTAGATCATACTGCCTATCTGGGAAGAGAATTTATGCGTGCTGAATATGCTCTAGTAACTGGGGAAGATTATATTCAAGACTAATACTAAGTCGCGTTCTAAAGTGTAATTTTGTATCTCGCGCAAAGACGCAAAGACACAAAGGGAATTAAAAATGATCTTACGTCTATGTAAGCAGGTTAGTATAAAGATAATTTCTTTTTTAGACCTTGTGATTCATGTAGTAGTTTTAGCCTATATATTTCCGCCAAAACCAAACACTTTAGCTGTACCTACTAGCAAGGCTACAATTAACCCCACTAGAACGCCGCGATTAGCAAATTCTTGATTAGCTACCCGTTTATCAATTTGCTCAACTTTTGCGTCCAAGGTTTTGATTTGACCTGAAAGTTTCTCGTCTAAAGTATCAATCCGACCTTCTAGTTTTGCCTGCCCTACTTTAATCTCTTTTATTTCTTCTAGGATTTTGTCCTGTTTAGATTGCATATCTATAGACATTCTATCTTGCTTAGACTGCATATCCATAAACATTCTATATTGCTTAGACTGTATATCTTTTAAGATTTCAGCAATATCAATTTCAATTTTTGGACTGTTCATTTTGGATTATTTTATTATAAAAACTGAGTTTACCTATTTCTGGAATTTATAGCACTACGCATTTTGGTTAGGACATTAGCAAAAGCTCAAACCTATCATTTTGCAATATTTGAATAAATTTTCCTGAGCCTATCAGAGGATATACCAGCATAATAACCAATAATCATCAATTGATTGATCAAGGTAGTTCGCCATACTCCCAGTTTTTCCCAACGACGAGCCGAGGTTGTCACCGCAGCAGGAGCGATCGCGATTTTTCCCCGACGTTTTAGTTGTTTGACCAAGGCAAAATCTTCCATAATTGCGAGATCTGGAAAGCCACCAATGTTATTAAAAGTTTCTTGCTTCATAAATAATGCTTGATCGCCATAGGGAAGCGACCATAAATGCGATCGCAGTTTCACCATCATCTCGATAAATCGTACAGCTTGCCGTTGACTATCAATTTTCAATTCAAACGCACCAGCAATCACATTAGGTTGCAATAAAATATCTTTGATTAATTGATCGTAATTGGTTGGTAATTGGGTATCTGCATGGAGAAATAACAAAATATCCCCTGTTGCGATCGCCGCCCCAGCATTCATTTGATTAGCTCTTCCCTTACTTGGGCAATCAATCACAATCACATCTAGTTCTTGCGCGATCGCGACTGTTCTATCAGTACTGCCGCCATCAACCACAATAATTTCGACTTCAGCCGCAACCATGTGATTTTTCAGCTCAACCAAGGTATTTCCAATATTTTTCGCCTCGTTGAGAACTGGAATAATAATGCTGATTGGAAGATTTGTCATTGTCAGGAGACGTGGTTCTTATCAAAATACCCCTCTAACATATCAAGTAGAAGGGTATTTCTCAGGAATCAAATGTAGAAACAAATTACACGGGAACAATATGGTGAATGATCGAATTAACCACACTGAGAGCCAATGAGCCAATGAACACACTCATGATACCCCAGCGCAATCTAAACCCCTTAACCAGAAATGCTGCTAGCCCAAAAATAAAAACATTAACAATAAAATTAAATAAACCAAAGGAAACAAATTGGAGAGGAATGACGATAATTTTAGATAAAGGATTATAGAGAACCAGATTCGCAATGAAATTTAAAATTCCAAAAACAGCCGCAGAAACCAGTGCTTTTTGGAAATTATCTATTTCTACTCCTGTAGGTAATTTAGAAACAATTATCAATGACACCGCAGTAATTATTAAGCTAATAATAGCTCCAACAAAATTCATGGTGAGTACTCCTAAAAATATTAAAAGATTTAGTAACACCCATATATTACAGTCAATGCCTAGTCTTCTAACCTTCAACTACATAATTCTTTGACCATTGCTAATGCCGCTGCGCGGAAGTAATAAGTAATAAGTAATGAGTAATAAGTCTTGATACATCAGCTTTTTACTCCTCGTTGATAGATAGCTTATTTACGCCTAC
>NZ_ALVZ01000215.1 GCF_000332055.1 Xenococcus sp. PCC 7305
GGCGTTGCTGAATCCAGATATGAATTCGTTTCGCGCAAAGGCGCAAAGACGCAAAGAAAGAAGCAAAGAAGATTAGTCCAAAATTCTTTCATGTTTTAAATCAGCAACGCCAAAATTGCTTGTCCTCGAATGGGGGAAAATTGAAAATTAAATATGCAAGTGTGTTGAGGATTAATTTTCCTCTATTCCCGATTCCCGATTCCCGATTCCCGATTCCCAATTCCCAATTCCCTAAAGTGCAGATTTATTGTGTTCCAGGAGCAAAATGATTACTATATCCAATTTCAATTCAATTTAAAACTTTTCACCTTCCAAGGATCAATAGAAAGATTCACTGTTTGATTATTTTTCTCTTCCAGACAATTTACTTCACTGCTAATTGCCAATCCTAAATTACTTTTCAAAGCCAAATTGGCTACTTCCCCATGACATTCATAATAGCGTAAAATAACATCGCTTCCAGCTTGTTTTTCCGTATTTTCTGCTCCCTTAAAAGCCATTAAAATTAAATTATCTGCTGACAAATTGAGAAAACTTAACCCAGAGTCAAGATAGGAATTTTCTTGATTTTCTTGACTTGCTGCTACTATTTGTAAATGAATATTGAGCTCATAAGCTTTGTGCACTGTTCGTGCCTGCTGCCAACTATCTCTGTGGGGATAGATAGCATAGGTAAACTGATGCTTTCCTCTGTCGGAATTGGGATCTGGCCACAGAGGAGAACGCAACAAGGTAATTCTAATTTGGCTAGGTTTAATGTCATAACCATATTTACAATCGTTGAGTAAACTTACGCCATATTTTTGGGTCTGATCTGTTAGATCTACCCATTTTAGGGCCGAGGTTTCCCATTTAGCCTTTTCTGCGACTGTTTGGGGTTTTGTGGGGCGTTCTATGGCACCACAGGCTATTTCATAGGTAGCATAATCACTTTCTATCGTCAGAGGAAAAGCCGCTTTGACGAGTACATGGGTTTCTTGCCAATCTACTGTGGTAGATATTTTCAAGGCTGGAGAATTAGCCTCTAATATATAATCTTGAATGAATTCTGATTGCCCAATAATTCTGACTACTCTAATACTTTGTTGTATTATTCCTTGATCTAACCATTGAATTGATTTTAGGCTTGCTTCTGGTAGTGCTTTTTGTTCATATTCTGGATCGATATTCCAAGCATCCCAATATTGTCCTTTATCGGTAAAAGACTGTAGTTGATTACCTTGTCCTGATAATATTTCCTGTCGATTAATCTTGTCATAAATACTATTTAAGTCTCCCGTTTCTGGATTGATCTCCACACTTAAATATTTGTTTTCTAGGCTGTATTTTTTATGAGTTAGTTTTAGCTCTTTCTTTTGTTGAAATGTAATATATTCTGCTTCTAAGATTGGCGATAACCAATATACAGAATAACCAACAGAAGGAATATCTTTGGCGGTAAATAGTAATTGATTATTATCTGTGATCTGGCATGGGATAGGATTCCGCTCTAGATCGTAAACTTGATAGTATTCTTGTTGCATGGGAATAGAGACTATTTGTGATCGCATCCAGTTAAGAGCATTAAAGATAACTATCGCTTTAGCATCAGGAGTTGGTGGATCAGGGAGTTTGATAAAAGACGCGATCGCCTCTAAAGATTGCCGTAAAACTCTTTCCCCAATATTCACCGCCTCGTCCCATTCTTGATTAGCTTCAGTAAACACTTCGGGAATAGATGTTCCAGGCAGAATGTCATGAAATTGATTAAATAATACTTTTTTCCAAGCTTTTTCTATTTCATCTTGCCAAGATAGAAATTTTGCTTCATGCTGCTCACTCCGATTAGTCAAACTTCCTAAAGTTGCGAACAACTCAGCCTGATAAAGTAAATTTTCACAATAGCGATTAAATCTTTTTTGTTCTGCATGGGTCGTATAACAACCACGATGCAATTCTAAATATAGTTCTGAATTATGAATTGGAAATACTGGATGTTGAATGCTATCAATTGTTGACTCAGTTGACTCATCAGGAATCTTATTATTGGGAGACTTTTTAGAAACCTTATCTAAGTATTCTGTTGCGGTGGTAAATTTTATATCAGGGAAAAAAGGCGACTTTTGCCATAATGCGGCAACATCTAACATATCTCTTGTCGGCCCCCCTCCATGATCCCCCACCCCAGGTAACCATAAGATATCTTGCAATCCCGTTTGACTTTCCCACTCCACAGCATGATTAGTCATGGTAATTGGGTTGGTATCCATAACACCTGCAACATTAGGAGGAGCCATCAGAGTCAAGAGCTTTGTCCCATCAGGAGATTCCCACCAGAAACAACCATGGGGAAATTTGGTTGTATCATTCCAATGGAGTTTACTCGTCACAAAATAATCAATACCGCATTGTTGTAATAGCTGAGGGAATTGCCAAGGAAAACCAAAACTGTCGGGCAGCCAAGCAATTTTTGTCCTACTACCAAATTTTTCTAGATGATATTTTTGCCCATATAATAACTGACGAATAATCGATTCTCCACTTATAATATTGACCTCTGGTTCGATCCACATTCCGCCAACAGCTTCCCATTTATTTTGTCGAATTGAATCTTGAATTGCGGTAAATATATCCGGACAATTTTCTTCAATCCATTGATACAATGCCGGGCTAGTGTGGCAAAAAGTAAGTGTAGGATAATCTTGTTGTAAATTTAGTACAGATTTAAAAGTACGTTGCGCAACTTCGTAAGCTTCTGCTGTTGTCCATAACCATGCCATATCGAGATGGGCATGTCCTAGTAGATTAAATTCTCTTTGTTTAATGTTTTTTGCTAGAGGTAGCAGATTTTGGCGAATACTATCTAAATGACGATCTGCCTCTGCCATATTATGAAAAATATTCCAGTCTATTTGTTTGATTTCTACTAGAAAATCTGGTACTTTCTCTGGTTCAAATTTGGTAATATATTTGGCTAAGACACTAAGTTCATTAGCGACTAGGCCAGGATCTAGTTGAAGTTCCAGTTGGGAATTATCTTTTTCGTAAACTAAATGCGATCGCATCAAAGCCCCAATATCATGATTAGGACTTACTAAACGAATAGCGACTAAAAATTCTTCTCCAGCAATAGCATTATTTGTAATTAAAACTCTAGCCGAAGAATCAAATAAATCACCCTCTTGTAGCAGTTTGCCATTGACAAATATTCGAGTATCTTCTGCCCACCAAGTCAACACTAACCGTAAAATTAATCCAGGTAAAGGATAATCTTTTAAGCATTGAGGAACCTTTATTTTTTGGACTAGCCATCTGATTTGTCTGCCTTTGGGAAATACAATGTACTTGTTCTCATTAAGTTTTGCTTTTTGCTTATTTTCTAACTTAATTGCTTTTAAATCTTGTTGAGGATTAAATTCTGGATCATAATGCCAATTATCTTGGATATCTAATTGAGTCTGAGCCCTTAATTTTGCGATCGCATTTTCAATAATATTGAGATCACTATTAGTCATAAGTAATAAATAATAAGTAATAAGTAATAAGTTTTACAATCAAATATAAATCATCAAATCAAAATTTTGCGACCTGACTTCTTGATTTTTCGTTAAATTTCTCCTAAAACCTAAAACCTAAAACCTATCATATGAATCAAAAAATAATTCAAGTAGACGCTTTTACCAATACTCCTTTTAAAGGGAACCCTGCTGCGGTATGTGTCCTAGAAAAACCTCAAAGTGCAGAATGGATGCAACTAATTGCCAGAGAAATGAACCTTTCGGAAACTGCATTTATTCTCAAGCAAGAATCTGGTTTCAATCTGCGTTGGTTTACTCCCACAACCGAAGTTCCCTTATGTGGTCATGCGACTTTAGCTAGCGCCCATACTTTATGGGCAGAGGGATATTTACAACCAGAAGAAATCGCGAATTTCCAGACCAAAAGTGGTTTATTAAAAGCTCGCTTACAAGGAGATTGGATCGAGTTGGACTTTCCAGCAAATTTTTCAGAAGTTACAACTCCACCACCAGAATTAGTAACTGCTTTAGGAGCAAATATTATAACAACAGTTAAAAACTCTCTCGGGTATTTGGTGGAAGTAGAATCAGCATCTATTGTCAGTAATTTACAACCAAATTTTTCCTTGCTAAAGAGTTTAGCTATGCCTGATGTAATTGTGACAAGTATAGGAGAAACTGATAGCGAATATGATTTTGTTTCTCGCTTTTTTGCTCCAGGATTGGGAATTGATGAAGATCCAGTGACAGGTGCTGCCCATTGTTGCCTGGCTCCTTTTTGGCACAGCAAATTACAGAAAAATGAATTTACTGCTTATCAAGCTTCTGCTCGTGGGGGTGTGGTAAAAGTTAAATATGATGGAGGGGCTAGGGTTTTTCTACAGGGGCAAGCTGTTACGGTAATGAAGGGAGAGCTTTGGGATTGAGTAATAAGTAATAAGTAATAAGTAGTAAATATTATGTTATTAGAAGTTAAGAAAATCGTTGTTCCTCCGGGACAAACTGTCGTTTTACGGGATATCGCTTGGTCAGAGTTTGAAGCAATTCTCGAAGATTTGGGAGAAAGTCGCAGTTCTAGAATCGCCTATGATAACGGAATTTTATCTATTATGACGCCATTGCCAGAACATGAAGTTAACAAGGTCTTGATTACCAACTTAGTTGAGATTCTGTTGGAAGAATCAGATATGGAATTTTGGTCTTTGGGGTCAACAACTTTTAAAAACAAAATTATGCTTCAAGGAATTGAGCCTGACAATTGTTTTTACATCCAAAATTCATTAGCCGTGAGAGGTAAAGATAGGATAGACCTGACAGTTGACCCACCTCCAGACTTGGCTATTGAAGTGGAAGTGACATCCCGAAGCAACCTTAGTATTTATGCGAAGTTGGGAGTTGCTGAATTGTGGCGATTTGAAAAAGGCCAGTTAAAGATCGATATCTTACGAGATGGTGTTTATCTAAAATCTAAATTTAGCTCCATCTTTGCAGGTATTCCTTTACTTGAGATTATCCCTGAATATTTAGCGAAGGCAAAAGCAAATGGCCGTAATAGAACAATTAAAGAATTCAGACAATTAGTTATTACCTTAATTGAACAAAAGCAATAACTAAATATGCCTGATAACTAACTTCGTAGTTATTAAATAATCAATGATTAATGATTAATGGTCAATGATTACTTGGCTAATTCAGCCTCAATAGCAGCAATTAAACTAGAGTCGCTAGGTGCAACGCCGCTTTTGAATCTAGCAACAACTTCTCCTTGTTTACTAATTAAAAACTTCTCAAAGTTCCAAGCGACATCCCCTTGAGGCTCCACAGAACTGGTAAGAGTTGCATAGAGAGGATGTTTACTAGCACCAAGGGCTGCGACCTTATCAAACATCTCGAAAGTAACACCATATTTTGTCTCACAAAACTGGGCAATTTCGTTGTTACTTCCTGGTTCTTGCGCTCCGAAATCATTACAAGGAAAACCTAGAACCTTCAGTCCTTGAGATCCATATTTTTGGTTAAGTTCTTCTAAACCTGAATATTGAGGGGTATAGCCGCAATAGGAAGCTACATTGACGATTAGTAGTACGTTTCCCGAATATTCAGCTAATTTCTTTTCTAAACCGTTAATAGTTTTGACTTTGATGTCAGATACAGTAGCACTCATGTTTTCTTGTTCTCAACCAAAAAGTTTATTCAATATATCAATGGTAACTTTATCACTGAAGCTACAAGAAAGAAATGCAATTTGGCTCACAACACCATGCCGCATTTTTCCCCTCATTTCTGTGCCAAGATAGAATTCCCAACTTGGGATAAGAGTTATGAGTTACAAAACCCCCTATCATCTATTCCGATCGCTCCATAGGTTGAAGCAATGGCTCAACAGGAGATTTACAGTTCTGGGTAAGGGAATTATTATTTGTTTGCTGATCTCTGCCATTGTCGGAATTGATACCCGACTAACTATGGCATATCAAGTATTTGCCTTTTTGCTGGCAGCTTTGGCGATCGCAATCTTGTTTAGTCTGCGCTTTGCTGCTCGTCTTGTTGTAACTCGTACTCTTCCTCGATTCGGAACTGTGGGCGTGAAGTTGCAATATTCAGTTCTTGTTGAAAATCAAACGGACAAAATACAAAAGGGCTTAAGTTTAAAAGAAAATTTCGCTGATTCTTGCCCTAGTTATACAGAATTTAGCCATGCTGTTTCTACAAATAAATATCGTTTTACCTCTATTTCTTATTTATATTATCGTTGGCGGAAATTAGTTAATCGCAGAACCAAAGCTACGACCAAAGTCTTTGATATTCCCACTATTCAAGCTCATGGCAAAACTAAGGTTGTGATGGAAATTGAACCTACCGCTAGGGGCATTATCGAATTAACTGGGATGACTATTGCACGCCCTGATCCTTTTGCTCTATTTAATGCTTGTAAAACTATTACGCTCAAACAATCTTTGTTGATTTTACCAAAACGCTATCAAGTGCCACGTTTGGAACTTCCTGGCATGAGAAAAGCTCAATCGGGAAGTACTTCTTTAGCTGCTGCTGTGGGTGATTCAGAAGAATTTGTTTCATTACGAGATTATCGCCCTGGTGATCCTTTGCGAAAAATTCATTGGCGAAGTTGGGCCAAAACCAATAAACCGATTGTCAGAGAAGAACGAGAACAGTTTTTTGTCCGTCATGCCTTGATTTTGGATAATTTCGACTCGAATGAATATAGCGAAATTATGGAGGAAACTGTATCTGTTGCGGCTTCTTTTGCTTGTGATTTTCAGACTCAGGAATCCTTATTGGATTTGATGTTTGTCGCAGATCAAGCTTATTGTTTTACGGCAGGGAGAGGATTGGGGACAACAGAAAAAATGCTAGAAATCTTGGCAGCAGTTAAGACTTGTCAGGATACGTCTTTTGAAAGTTTGACTACGACGGTGATGAATCGAGTTTCTTTGTTGAGTGGCTGTATTTGTATCTTGATGCGTTGGGATGAAGCTCGGAAAAAATTAATTCGCAATCTTCAGGAGTTTAATATCCCTACCTTGGTTTTAGTGGTTACAGATCAACAAGAAAGCATCGATGATTTTGATTTGGGAAAAATACATTCATTACATTTGGGAAAAATACAAGAAGGCTTGATGAAATTAAAAATTGAAAATTAGGGAATTATGAAAATTAGGGAATTATATTTAAGTACCTAAGCAGAATCGATGACACATTATTTGATTTCTGTTCCCCGTTCCCTATTCCCTATTCCCTCATAGAATTATTTTACACAACTACTCATCATACTTTTTAGGAAACCGATGTTAGGAATTACTTTAATCGTTTTATTATTTGTCATTGTTATTATTGGTATTACTGGAATCTCCATATATAACAGTTTAGTAATCAGGAAAAATCAAGTAAATCGTTCTTTTTCCAGCGTGGATGTTTTACTGAAAAAAAGATGTGATCTCATTCCCAATTTGGTTGCTGTTGTCAAACAACATATGCAATTTGAACAAAAGACTTTGGCTGAAATCACCAGATTGCGATCGCAAGTAATGACGGGTAATCTTTCACAAGACCGCAGATTAGTTCTAGAAAATCAAATTTCTCGCACCATGGGTAATATCTTGGCAATGATTGAAAATTATCCTGAATTAAAGTCTGATCAACATATCAGTCAGTTATTGGGGACTTTGACTGAAGTAGAAGAACAAATTTCTGCGGCCCGAAGATTTTTTAATACCGCTGTCACCGAATATAACAATGCTCTGGAAATGTTTCCTAGTAATATCATTGCGAATATGATGGGATATCGCATCAAGGATGTTTTTGTGGCGACAGCAGCAGAAAGACAAAATATTGATGTGGATCGGATTTTTATCAATTGATAGAAGTGAGAGAAGTTAATATTTCTAATGCAAGATGCTTCTTTATAATAATTTATGAACATTTTCTTCGAGATATTCAGTATTATTTAAGTGTATTTTTGGCAATTGCTCAATTTAGACTCATGACAGGATTAAACAAACAAACAATGCAGACTATTGATCACAACTTTTCTTTGGTGGTTGATTTTCTAAATCGCAAGTTACGTAAAACCAGCGTACATCTTGTGGAAGTGCCCTGCTATTTTTATCAAAGCAACAAGTCAAAACTAGAAATAACAGTGTTTTCTAATCCTAGAATTGCCACAATAGACGTAAGAATGATTGGATTAAAAAACCACGATAGAGAGCCTTATTTTGAATGCAGTTACGATTTAAATGGGCTGTCAATTCATTCTTTTCAAAGGGATATTGAGGATTTAATTTCAAACATGGACTAAGGAGTAAAGTAGTTCATCTGATCAATTTGTCCGACTGTTACATCATAATGCGCCGATAGATTCGGCAAAAGGAACTTTAGCAGCAATTCTTATCTTGTATCCTCTCTTTTCTCCACTTAAGGTTTCAAAATGATAATTGCTGTCGATTTAGTAATGCAGGGAACTGCCCAATCATAGTACAGAATGTTTTAGTCTTCAAAGTTTGATCACCAATAATGTATCCATCGCCTTATCATTCTCTATTACAATAATCAAAAGAAAGCTCCAGATGATTAAAGTTTTATGGCCGTTGCCGTTTCTATAGAAAAACTACAAAAAAACTACGGAGATGTTCAAGCATTAAAGGACATCTCGTTTACAGTTCCCCAAGGAGAGATCTTTGGTTTACTCGGCCCCAATGGTGCTGGGAAAACGACGACAATTCGTTGTCTGTGTACTCTGACGAAACCAGATCAAGGCAAAATTGAAGTCGGGGGAGTTTCTGCGGTGAATAATCCCCGGGAAGCCCGGCGTAGATTGGGTTATATTGCCCAAGAAGTCGCGATCGACAAAATGCTCACAGGAAAGGAATTATTAGAATTGCAAGCCGCACTCTACCATATTCCCAAGGCCAGAAGTAAACAGCGGATTCCCCAACTAATAGAAACCCTGGGGTTGCAAGAATATGCCGATAAAAAAGCTGGTACCTATTCTGGGGGAATGCGGAAACGATTGGATTTAGCTGCGGGGTTGTTACATCAACCAGAAGTTCTGGTTTTAGATGAACCGACAGTGGGTTTAGATATAGAAAGTCGGATGGTGTTGTGGGACTTTTTGCGTCAACTTAAAGCAGCTGGTACAACTGTGTTAATTACCAGTCACTATTTAGAGGAAATTGATGCTTTAGCCGATCGCCTAGCAATCATCGATAAAGGAGTTGTGATCGCAGAAGGGACGCCTTCTGAGCTGAAAGACAAAGTTGGTGGCGATCGCGTGACCCTGAGAATCCGAGAATTTACTCCCAAAGAAGAAGCGACTCAAGCCAAATCTCTTTTAGAATCTTTGGGCTTTGTTAAAACTGTCATTGTTAATCCTTCCCGAGGCAATGCCTTAAATCTGATTGTTCAAGGAGAAAATAACGTTCTCAGTAAAATAGAACAAGCCTTGTCGGTCGTAGAATTGCCAACTTTTAGTCTTTCCCAATCTCGTCCTAGTTTGGATGATGTTTACCTTGCAGCGACAGGTCAAACGATTTTAGATGCAGAAATGGCGGCTGCGGGAACGAGGGATCTTAAGAAAGAGAAAAAATTGCAGATGAAATGAGCAATGGGTAATGGGTAATGGGTAATGGGTAAATACTTTATTATTAGTGATTTCCAATCACGAGAACAATATTACAATGATTGAAGAGCTCACAGCAGGTTAGAGAAGAAACAAATATGGTAACAACTAAAGAGTTAAATTCTGTTTTAGCCCCAGATTCCAACGTTAGTCAAGAGCCTGAATTTGTTAGTAGTCCTGTTGGGGACTTTATTCAGGAAACATTAGCCCAAACCAAACGTCTCTTTATTCAACTACAACGTCGTCCTTCGACTTTGATTGCAGGAGTTATTCAACCTTTTATGTGGTTGATTCTTTTTGGGGCTTTGTTTAGCAACGCTCCTCAAGGTTTATTTGGAGATGATCTTAGTTATGCAAAATTCCTGGCCCCAGGAGTGATTGTGTTTACTGCTTTTTCGGGAGCTTTGAATGCTGGATTGCCTGTAATGTTTGATCGCGAATTTGGTTTTCTCAATCGCTTATTAGTTGCGCCTTTGGCCTCACGCTACTCGATTGTGGCCGCTTCTACAATCTATATTATTGCCCTGAGTTTTATCCAAACGGCAGTAATTATTGTTGCTAGTGCTTTTTTGGGTGCGGGATTCCCTAATCTGGCGGGATTAAGCGCGATCGCTTTAATTGTCTTTCTGGTGGTCTTGGGAGTCACAGCTTTAAGTTTGGGCTTAGCCTTTGCCCTTCCTGGTCACATTGAACTGATTGCGGTGATTTTTGTCACTAACTTACCGCTTTTGTTTGCTAGTACAGCTCTCGCACCATTAGATTTTATGGCAGGTTGGCTACAGGTCGTAGCGAGTCTCAATCCTTTAACCTACGCGATCGAACCAATTCGTTATCTCTACTCCCACGGAGATTGGGCAATTAGCAGTATCGTAATGGATACTCCTTGGACATCGGTTAGTTTTGCAGGTGTTATCCTAGTGTTACTAGCTTTTGATGCTTTAGTCTTATTAACTATTCAACCTTTGTTACGTCGTCGTTTTGCCTAAAAAAAATCTTTTAACTTTTTATTTATTATGAAAAATCCACTCTCTCAAATAGCGATCGCTTTAGGTTTAGGTGTTGCTGTTGCTTTCAGCTTAGCTTCAACCGCTAGATCTCAATATGTAGATCCCAATGATCAAGGCTATCAATCTGGGGAAAAAGATGCTCTGTATGGTGATGGAATCACAGGTATCAATCCTATGGATCTAATTCACAGAGCCAACCTTAGTGGTGGCCTAAGTGCCGAAGAATTTAACGAACAATCCCAAGGACAAATCCAAAATTCGGCAGCAGAATATAGGCGTTTACAACAGGAAAGAATTCTACAGCAATATCGCAATCAAAATGAAGTTGAAGGGGCTATTGTTGAATAGAAATAGTTTTTTCATACATGTATGTAGAGACGTAGCATACTACGTCTCTGCCCATTACCCATTTTCTGTTTGCCATATTTTTTGATTGAGATTTAAATCTTGCACGATCCCAATCATCAATTGTAGACTTTCAAAATATTCTCGCAGAGGTGCAAAAGATAACATGCTAGTGAAAATCTTTGGTTCAAAAAGATTGTGGTGGTAGCGAATGGCAATGCATACATGACCGTCAACAAAGGATATATGTACTTTTCTGTTAGCTTTTTTCTGAAAGTTCACTAGTCTATTCATTAAACTAGTAGATAAAATAAAACGAGATTCCAGTTGAGAGTCTCCATAAATATCAAACATCTGATTGAGTTCTGGATCTTCTAACCTTATTGTTTGTCCTCGCCACGATTGTTTATATATTTTATTTGTAAAGGTTTTAGGCAAAATAAAAATTCTACTTTCAAATTTCTTGGGGAATTTAGCAACAAAGAAAAGTCCTCTGAAAATTTTGGTCTTGGATGGTTTATAAGTTAGTTCTGAAGGATATGGTTTTTTTTGTCTTATACTTTCTGTTTGCTCTAACTTAATTACCAAAACTATCAGATAAAGTATTGTATTGAGAATCAGGGAAAATGTTTGCCAGCAGGTTCTGATTACTGGATTATTAGAGCCTATTTTTGGTGATAAATCACTAAGATTAGCGGTGAATCTCTCTTTTAGACTAGATGTTCTCTCTACTAAAATCTCGGCAAAAAAAATATCTGTGTCACCAACTTTTCCGTAAATACAATCTTCTTGTTCTAAAAAATTGGGGATTTCTGTATTTTTGTTAAAAAGTTGACTATGACGAAAACATGCTTCAGTATGATGTTGATCTAAAAGGAATAGATGGGAAGCGTAGTCTAAAGTATTATTGCTATCAATGAAATTTACTATTTTTTCAATTATTTTTCTTTTGAAACCTAGTCCATATACTTGGATACAAGAACGACAAAAAATTAACCAAACAGGAAATAAACAAACTAATCCCATAAGAAAAAAGATCGAAAAAGAATCTTTGGGTATTAGAAAAAAAGTTAACCAGTAGGAGATTGCACCTGATAATAATATACAGATAATTCCTGAGATGATAATGCTAATCAGTGCTTGGATTCTTTTGTGTTCTAATTCTTTGAGCTGCGGTAATAAATTAGCTCGACAATAGTTTTTAAATTCCGTCAGGCTTTTTAGTTTTATCGGTTTAGACGCCTGTTTTTTGTTGGGGTCTGATTCTGTATCTGTTATCTTTTCAGCTATTGATTCTCCTGTGATGGTTGCTAACAATTGTTCACCCCAGAGACGATTACCGGATGAAGAGTTAGCAATTATCTCTGTACATAATGCGATCGCTTTATCTATGGCTTGGTTTTGATAATAAGCTTTAGCTAATCCTCTTTGAATATGAAAATAATGAGGAGAACTAACATCTATTTCTCGGGATAGTTGCTCGAAAAGTTCAATAGCCTGCGCATAATCACCGGTTTGCAAAGCGCGATCGCCTTTAATAAATAATCCTTGGATTTCTTGCTGATTCACAATGATATTTGCTGAGCTTTTTTGCTGAGCGTTACTATTTTTCAGCCAACTGTAAGCATAGTCTTCCCAAATAGTATTTGTAATTCACAGGACCTCGAATGCAAAAAGGAGAGAGCTCGATATTTATCCCATACTTAAAACCTTTCCCTCACAATCACCTTAAGTTTCGTCGAGTTCTACAGCTAAGCTTAAAATAGGAATTTTTAGGTCGTAGTAAAACTAATAATATGAGAGTTTTTCCCGCACATAAGAATTTATAAGTTTGAGGCAATAATAATTTATAGCAGTTCTTGTTGCTGGTGAGAAATTTAAAATCGCCAAACACTAAGCTGTAAGCCAGAGACATTTTCCTAAATTTTTACCCTTTAATTTTTGCTTTCCCTTCACATCCTACTGCTTAAAAAAATGATTGATAATGCAAATCTCAACCCTCAAGAGTATTCAAAGCCCGAGAAAGTATCTTTAGTTTATTTATTTGGAAATTTTCTCAAAATAGGTAGTACTGCTTTTGGCGGTTTTATGGCTTTGGTTTCCGTGATCGAAAATATTATTGTGGAACGACGTAAATTGCTGAATCACGAAGATATGTTGGACGGAATTTCCCTCGCTAGTGTGTTACCTGGCCCCGTAGCCGCTAATGTGGTGGCTTATGTTGGCTATCGTTTGCGTGGTGGTTTGGGTGCTTTGGCCGCGACAACCGCTGTTTTATTACCTTCTTTTTTATTAGTCGTTGGTTTGACAATTGTTTATTTACAAGCAGGAGACATTCCCGCAGTTAATAGAATTTTGGCCGGATTTATTCCCGCAGTTGTCGCAATTATTATTAGTGCTGCCTATCGCATGAGCAAAAAAGCGGTAAAAGGATGGCGAGAAGTTGCGATCGCGGGAGTGTCAGCCATCTTGCTACAGACCATTGGTGGTATTTATATTACTTTTATTGTCATTGGTGGTTCCGGGATTATTGGTTGGTTACTCTATCGTCGCCGAGTAGCGAAAGAGCTAGCGAAACAAGACATTGCCGAAAAAGGGCCATTAGCTCTTAAACCAATTATTATTCCTCTGATTATACTTGCTGTATTTTTGTCATTTTCTTTCCTTCCTTTACCTGTGGGTCAAGATAGCTTAGCCAAGTTGTTTACGACTTTTTCTGGAATGAGCCTGATGCTATTTGGTGGCGGTTATGTGATTATTCCTATGATTCAAGAGATTGTAGTTAATAATTTTGGTTGGTTAAATCAGCAGGAATTTGCTAGTGCGATCTCGATGGGACAAATTACTCCTGGCCCAATTCTTATTAGTGCAGCGTTTATTGGCTACAAAGTTCAGGGTATTTGGGGGGCAATTGTTTCTACGGTTGGGATCTTTTTTCCGCCTGCTTTGTTGATGGTTACCATGTCCCATTTATTGGAACATATTAAGGGGTCTGTGATTATTCAGGCTGCACTCAAGGGGATTCGACCTGCGGTAATTGGCATGATTGTGATCGCAGGATTTATTGTTGCCAAAGATGCGCCGATGGATCTATTGCAAGAACAAATAGTTAGTTTGGGGATTTTTGTGGTGTCCTTAGCTGCTATTTGGAAATTTAACATCGAAGTAGTGTTTATAATTCCTGTTGCCGGAGTTATTGGTTTATTGCTTTATTAATCCTGTTTAAAGGGCGAATATTCGTCCTTCTTTTATCTTTATATATTCTTACATAGACAGGAGGAAACTCAACAGGGAAAAACCAAACAGGAAAATCATATATATAATGTATATGAAAATGTGTTTTATGTGCATAAGTATGAAAACTAATATAGATCTAGATGATCAACTAGTGGAGCAAGCATTTGTTATTACAGGATTAAGAACTAAAAAGGAATTGGTTAATTTTGCTTTAGCAGAATTAATTAAGAAAAATAGCAAAAAAGACCTTTTCGATTTAGCAGGAGAAATTGAGTTCATCGAAGATTTTAGTACGGATACCTTGAGAAACAATCGTTATGTTATTGATTGATACTTCGATCTGGATTGAGGTATTGCGGGATAAATCTAGAGTTAAAGCAACCAAGCTGAAAAAGATAATTGCTGTACGAGATTACTATCTACCTATATTTACCAAGATGGAACTATTGCAGGGATGTAAAAATGAAGTTGAATGGGTAAAAATGAGTTCTTATCTAGCCAGTCAAAACTATCTAATGCCAAATTACGACTCAATTTGGGAAAATTCAGCCCGACTTTATTTTGAACTGCGCCGTAAAGGAATTACTATTCGCAGCAATATCGATTGTGCAATCTCTATTCTTGCCATAGAAAATCATTTAACACTCTATCATTGCGATAGAGATTTTGAAGCGATTTCAAAGCATACAGTTCTTAAACAGAAAAAATTATGTCTTAGCGACTAGATATATAATAGTCGCAATCACGTAGTATTTAGTCTTAGAAATAAATACTAAGATCAGCCAAAGCAGGCACTGCGTGGTCTGCTTTGCAGGCACTACGTGATCGCAAGTTCAATACTTATTTAATACTTTTATCTTTTCAGGGCAAAAATTTTCTCGATCGCATCAGCGACAACCTTATCCGGGGTTGAAGCTCCAGAAGTCACGCCTACGGTAATTTTGCCGCTCGGGAGCCAATTCTCTTGGACTTCTATATCTTTTTCCAGTGGTTTATGTTCAATAGTATTGTCAGGTTTAATGCGATCGCTACTATCAATGTGATAAGACGTGAAATTTTTCGCGATCGCGATTTCCTGTAAATGAGTAGTGTTAGAAGAGTTGAAACCACCAATAACTAGCATCAAAGACAGATCTTCTTCCACTAGATCTAACATGGCATCTTGTCTTTCTTGCGTTGCATCACAAATAGTATTGAAACTCATAAAATGGTTGTTCAACTCTAAGGGGCCATATTTTTTAAGCATGGTTTGTTCAAATAATTTACCAATTTGCTCGGTTTCACTTTTGAGCATGGTAGTTTGATTGGCGACTCCCACTTTTTCCAAATCGCGATCGGGATCAAATCCTTCTGAATGAGCATGAACAAATTTAGCTAAAAACTCTGTTTTATCTCCACCGTTTAGTATATAGTCGGCCACATAGTTCGCTTGTTCGAGATTTAAGACTACTAAATAGGTTCCGGCAAATGAGCTGGTAGCAACCGTTTCTTCATGTTTATACTTACCGTGAATAATGGAGGTGCAATCACGTTTTTTATGTTTCTCTACCGAATTCCATACTTTGGATACCCAAGGACAAGTCGTATCGACAATTGTGCAACCTTTATCATTCAGCAATTGCATCTCAGTTACACTAGCGCCAAAAGCTGGTAGGATTACCACTTCTCCAGAGCTCACCACCGAAAAATCTTTAACCCCATCAATAACAGGGATAAAACCCACATTCATTTCTTTGAGACGTTCATTTACCGAAGGATTATGGATAATCTCATTGGTAATCCAAATAGTTTCTGTGGGAAAATGCTGACGGGTTTCATAGGCCATGGCCACGGCTCTTTCGACTCCCCAACAAAAACCAAAGGCTTCGGCTAAACGGATTGTGACATTGCCTCGTTGCAGACGGTAGTTGTTGTCGCGAATGGTTTGAATTAAATTGCTCTGATATTCAGCGTTCAGTACGCCAGTAACTTCTGCCTCATGACCAAAACCTTTGCGATGGTAGTTGTCCGATTGATTTAAGGAGCGTTTAAAAGCTTTGGTATCCATCATGTTATTGCTTATCAATATCTAAAACCCGTCAGGTAAACTCTCAAAGAATCATTGTACTAAAATCTGGACTGGCAGAGGAAATCTTGGCTTATTGTTAGCGTCATTCTTAAAATTACCCTTATGAGTTAACATGCACTGCGCAGTTGATTTCCTTAGCTTGATCCCTCAGTAATTTCACTTTAGTCACCCGATTTTCTTTGATTATTGACTGTGTAATTCACTGATGACAATAAGTATAGATTGACACTAAATTTATATAGTTCAATTTTACACATAAGTAACCTGCAACTAGGTTTTAAGCATTGTCCTAGAAAGTAGTTACATATTTATATCAGAAGTATCAAGTATTTATATTTTTAAGTTGATTGTTCAGTATATTTAGCGGAAACCACGCATTCTCATAGTTTATCAGCTTTGTTGGGGTCACTCTACAAGTTTATCTTATCAATAAAACAAGAACACATAGTTTATTCAGGGGCTTAGAAAGTTGGATAACTTGCTTGATTCTTTAGCAAAGGGTCGTTTTAACTTAAATTTTGATTTTTCTGGGGAGAATAGTAGTAAACAAGATTCCCTCCTTCAATGGGTTAAAACTTTGGATCGTGGTCGAATTAGGTCTTCTCGATTTGGCAGAAAGAATCAAACTTTTGAATCATCTACCAACTTTTTATTAGCACAAGAGAATACGACTATACAAGAAGCCACGGTCACTACTGACAAAGGAGATTACTCTCCTGGGGAAACAGCATTTATTGTGGGCTCTGGTTTCGCCTTAGGAGAAACGGTTCAGCTCCAAGTTTTACATACGGACGGACGAGATAATACCAGACCGGAACATCAACCTTGGCAAATTACAGATGGGATTAGCTCTTTCGACGATGCTGGAAATTTAGTAGGGGATCTAGACGGCATTGTCGATGGTAATATTGAGACTAGCTGGTTTGTTGATCCTTTTGACTCGCTAAATTCTCAATTTGAGCTCACAGCATTGGGGTTAGATTCTGGCGCGATCGCAACTACTAATTTTACTGATAGTTATGTCATCTCAGGGACAGTCTTTAATGACTATGACAGCGACGGAGTAAATGATGGGACAGCCAGAGGAGTGGGGTTTGCCTCAGAATCGGGAGTCGAAGGCATTACAATCACGGCCTATAATGCTTCAGAAGTTGTGGTGGGTACTGCTACTACAGGAGCAGATGGGACTTATACTCTCAATATCAATACTGATGATCCAGTAAGAGTAGAATTTACCTTGCCTAGTGGCTTTGTTTCTACTTCTTTAAATACAGCCCCTAGTAGTACAGTCTCCGATATTGCCTTTGCAAGCGTTGCGGCGACGAT
Organism: Xenococcus sp. PCC 7305; assembly: GCF_000332055.1. Classification (GTDB taxonomy): domain Bacteria; phylum Cyanobacteriota; class Cyanobacteriia; order Cyanobacteriales; family Xenococcaceae; genus Xenococcus. Next base: position 17,617 of record NZ_ALVZ01000215.1, read on the forward strand.
GGACTTGGGCATTCACCGTCCCCATGAAGTTACTAGTGGAGATGCTAGTAGTATCCAACTGATTACTGTTTGTTATGTTGAAGGGGTCGGTACTGGTTCAGGTATTGTCATCCACGGTTATAACGATTTTGATGACCAAAATCAAAATGCTTATACTCAGAAAGCAACAGTCCAAGAAGTTGGAACAGTCAATGGTCTGGCCTATCATCGCGAAAGTGAAACTCTGTTTGCAGGAAGTTTCTATAAGCGGCATTCGGCTCTATTGGGAACAATTGACTTTACTAATGATAATAATGCTAATGCAGACACTAATGATGCGACAGGTGCAGCATATACAAGCATTATTTATACCGTTGATAATAGCAATGCTAATACGACGGGGAATGTCAGTATTTTTGCCAGATTAGATGATGTAGTAGATCCTCGGGGTGCGATCGATTCTGATGCTATCGGTTATAGCTGGGAGAGCGATCAAGGAACTGGACAAGATACAGCTGGGGGCAACGCTGTTTTTGATGCTGTTGGAAAATATGGTTTAGGAGATTTAGAATTATCTGCTGATGGAACAACTCTTTGGGCAGTAAATCTTAACGATCGCAAATTATATAAAGTCCCTGTTGGTGACAGTGCTGACCCTTTAACTCCGGCTACCCCTGCTAGTGCAGATATCGATAGCTATGATCTGATCACAGATATTATCAATAATGGTGATGATTTAGGTGTTAATCCCGAAGAAAATATTCGACCCTTTGCACTATCGATAAGAGAAGGTTTAGTCTATTTTGGAATGGTTAATACAGCACAATATGATGCTGATGGTAATGAAGGTACACCCAATGGAGTAGGTGGGGTTGATGATACAACTTCTGCTAGTGATCTACGAGCGTTTGTCTATACTTTTGATCCTGAAAACCCAACCGCAGCACCAGTTCAGGTTTTAGATATTCCTTTGGATTACGAAAGAGATCTCGCATCAAGTTCTGCTCAATTAGGTGCTGAAGAACCTAGTGCTAATTGGCATCCTTGGGTGGCCTCATTTCCTACCGATACGATCGCAGGAACTGGAGAAGAAGCTTATACACAACCAATTCTCAGTGATATTGACTTTGATATTAATGGTAATATGCTCCTCGGTTTTCGCGATCGCTGGGGAGATCAGATTGGAAGACAAGTAAACAGGCCTGATGGGACTGGAGGTTCTGGGTTTACAGGTAATTCGGGAGGAGATCTTCTAGTTGCTATTTTAGATCCCGATACTGACACCTGGACGATTGAAACCCATGTCACTACAGACAATATCAATGGAAATAATGACCCTGATGGAGAATTATTCGGTAACGAATTTTTTGAAAACGGCGGAGCTAATGACAGTAATGAATTGCACAGTGAATCTGCGCAGGGTGGTCTAACAGTAGTTCCTGGTTTCACCGAAGTTGTGACTACGGCAGAAGATCCGATTGATGCATTTGCTGGAGGATTTGAATGGTTCAATACTGTTGATGGTAGTTTTGCTGGTCACTTTGCTGCCAACGGAGATAGCGGATTAGATATTTTTGATGGTACCGTGGCTGACTCTCTCGGTAAATCTAATGGCTTAGGTGACCTCGAATTTATCTTCGCTGCCTCAGATATCGAAATTGGCAATCGAATTTGGGATGATGCTAACCAGGATGGCATTCAAAATGCTGACGAAACTAATTTTGACACTAACAACTCAATTGAGGTTGAACTTTACGATAGCAGTGGTACTGAAATAGCTACTACTACCACTACTAATGGAGAGTATTATTTCTCAGGACTCGCTCCTTTTACCGATTACGAAATACGATTAGCTGCGAGTAACTTCACTTCTGGAGCTGTTCTCGATGGCTATTTAGCAACCATTCAAAATGCCAATAGTGATGGTAGTGACAGAATAGACTCTGATGCAACTAATAATAGTGGTCTGCCTAGCATTACTTTTACGACAGGTGCCTCGGGAACCAATGATTATAGTTTTGATTTTGGTTTAACTAATGCCACTACTACTGATTACGGTGATGCGCCAGATACAACTAGTGGGATAGGAGAAGGGGATTATCAAACAACTGCTGCTAATACAGGAGCAAGTCATACAATTGTTAGTGGCATAACCATTGGTAGTGGAATTTCTGCTGATGATGGAACGTTGCAAAATGGCGATGCGACGGCTGATAGTGATGACGGGGTTACTTTCACTTCTACTTTGCAAACGACAGATACAAGTTTCAGCGTTGATGTTGATGTAAATGTTACTGGCAGCACAACTCTCGTTGGTTGGATAGATTTTGATCAATCAGGAACTTTTGATAGCGATGAAGCAGTTAGTACCACTGTTTCTAGTAATAGCACTCAAACTCTAACTTGGAATTCTTTTCCTGGCATCATCGATGGTGCAACCTATGCTCGTTTCCGTCTTAGTACTGATGGTAATTTAGATACTAGCTATGCCACTGGTGCTGCTTCCGATGGAGAAGTGGAAGATTATCTGATTACTGTTGGTCTCGATTATGGTGATGCTCCTGATGCAAGTTCTGGCACAGGGACAGGTAATTATCAAACGACCTCAGCAGATACAGGTGCTAGTCATGGAATTACCACTGGTTTAAATATTGGTAGTATTGTTGATCCTGATAACGGCACTTTACAGAATACCGATGCCGATAATGATAATACTGATGGTAGCGATGATGAAGAGGGAGTAACCTTTGCGACGAATCTTTCCCTGACAGATACGACCTACAGTGTCGATGTAGATCTTACTAACTCTACTGGAGAAGATGCCATCATCACTGGTTGGATAGATTTTGATCAAGATGGAGTTTTTGAAACTAGTGAAGCAGTTGTTGCTAGTATTCCCAATGGCAATACAGATGCCAATGTAACCCTAACTTGGGATGATGATACAGACAATAATGCCATTAATGATTTAAGTGGCAACGGCGATTTACCTGCCACTATCCTATCTGGAACTACATACGCTCGATTTAGGCTTAGTACAAACTTTACCACTACAACTGAAAGTACGACTTCGCCTGTAACCACTACAATTTATTCTGAAGACTTTGAAGGAATTACTGACTGGAGAAATGATGGTTCGTTAAACACAGGCAATACTGCATCTGGTGGTGACTGGGCAATCGGAGACCCAACACAAAGTACTCTTGGTGGAACTATCATGCAACCAGGAGATGCTAATGGTGGGACTAATGCCTTAATTAGTGATCTAAGTACAGCAGATATAGATGGAGGTGCGATTACCTCTCGCTCAGATACTTTTACTTTAGATAGTGGTTCTGGAAGTCATAGTGTTAACTTCTTCTATTTCTTTTCTTCTTTTACCTCTAACGTCACTGATGAAATTACCGTTGATATTGTTAATTCTGCTAATACCAGCGATCGCGCTAATCTCTTCACCGATACAGTAGCTTCTGACGCTACTCAAGCAGCCGTTTGGACAGAAATTACTCAGGCGATCGATAGTAGTTTCAATGGCAAAACTGTTTATCTAGAATTTACAGCTCAAGATGGTGGTAGTGACGATAGAGTAGAAGCAGGTGTTGATGACATTACGGTAACTTACACTGAAGATGTTACGGTTAATGTAGATGTACCCGATCCTCTACCATCTACAGGATTACTAAACGATGGAGAAGTCGAAGACTATAAAATTAATGTTGCTGTAGACTATGGTGATGCACCCGATACATCTAGTGGAAATGGAACTGGGGATTACCAAACTACTCGTGAGAATGACGGGGCAAGTCACACTATTGATAGCGATTTAAGTCTTGGGAATAACATTGATGCTGATGATGGCACATTACAAAACACTGATGCAACTGCTGATGATATAGATAATACCGATGATGAAGATGGGGTTACCTTTGCTTCTAACCTAGAGATTGATGACACTAGCTATAGTGTTACTTTGCAAGTCACGAATGATAAAACTGTAGGAAGCAGTGCAACTGTAGTTGGTTGGATAGATTTTGATCAAGATGGCATTTTTGAATCGAGTGAAGCAGTTGTTGCCACTGTTCCGGATAACAGCACCGATGCAACTGTAACTCTAACTTGGGATGATAATACAGGCAATAATGCTACAAGTGATCTAAGTGGCAACGGTGACTTACCTGCCACTATTTTATCTGGTACAACCTATGCTCGTTTCCGTCTTAGTACAGATGGTAATTTAGATAGTGATTTTGCCAATGGAGCATTGAGTGATGGTGAAGTTGAAGATTATAAACTAACTGTTGGTCTAGATTATGGTGATGCTCGGGATACTGGAGTTGGAACCGCCACAGGAGATTACAGCACTACAGCCAATGATAATGGTCCATCTCATATTATTGATTCTGATTTGAGTATTGGTAGTAGCGTTGATGCCGATGATGGCACCTTACAAAATACAGGAGCAACAGCTGATGATGATGCCCTCAATGACGGTTCTACTGATGATGAAAATGGTGTAACTTTTAGCAATACGTTAAGAACTGATAGCACTAGCTATAGCGTTAGTGTAGATATTCGTAATACGACTGGAGATGATGCAGAATTAATTGCTTGGATAGATTTTGACCAGTCAGGGACTTTTGACAGCGATGAAGCAGTTACTGCAACTTTCCCTAGTAACGGTGGCACTTTGCAGAATCAAACCTTGACCTGGAGCTCTAGCTCTATTCCTGAAGATATTACCGATGGTGATACTTATGTGCGTTTCCGTTTGAGTACTGATGATACTTTAGATATTAATTACTCCACAGGCCAACTGAGTGATGGAGAAGTTGAAGATTACGAGATTAATATTGTTGGTATCGATTATGCTGATGCGCCCGATGTAACTGTTGGAGAAACTAATCCCAGTCCAGGAGAATATGCTACTACTTTAGCTGATGGCGGAGCGAGCCATATAATTACTGATGGCTTAAAACTTGGCGCTACAGTAGATGCGGAAAATGGGACTTTGCAAAATACGGCGGCAACTGCTGATGATCTTGATAATAATAACGATGATGATGATGAAGATGGAGTTACCTTCAGTTCCACTCTCGATGTTTCTGCCACAACCTACAACGTTACTGTGGATTACACAAACGATACTGGTAGTAATGCTGCGATTATTGGGTGGATAGATTTTGATCAATCTGGAAGTTTTGATTCAGATGAACAAGTTAATGCCATTGTCTTCGATAGCATTTTAGATCAAAATACTACTTTAACTTGGGATTCTTTCCCTGGAATTATTAGCGGTACGACTTATGCCCGCTTTCGTCTCAGTACGGATTATGCCAGCACTATTTTTTCTGAAGATTTTGATGATAGTGCTACTGGTTGGACTGTTAATCCCAATGGTACTGATACTGCAACAGCTGATGCTCAGGGCCAATGGATTATTGCTGAGCCCGTCGCCCATGATCGATTTGGAGACGGGAATAATGAACAACTCGAAGCTAATAGTTCTCCTAATGCATTAGTTACTGGTTCTGGAGGCACTAACACAGATGTTGATGTTAGTGGTAGTGGTACTGATGGGGTGACAACCGTTGATTCTCCTGACTTCACTTTACCTAGCACTGCTGGTTCAATTGAGTTAGAACTTGAGTATTATTTATCGGTTAGTGCGGCAAATGACGACAACTTTACTATCGAACTTCGTCAGACTTCAGATGATACTCTTTTGTCAACTCTTTTAGATGAAACTCCTTCTGCTCAGCAAACTGGAACTTGGACTACATTTAACTCTTCTTTAAATGCTTTTGCAGGATCTACTGTTTATTTACGATTTATTGCTACAGATGTTGCCAACAATAGTGTTATTGAGGTTGGTGTTGATGATGTCAATGTAATATTACTGCCAGACGCAACTATAGATTCAGTAGGTTCAGCTAGCGATGGTGAAGTAGAAGATTATTTAATCTTTATTGAAGGTGGCACTGATTTTGGTGATGCTACTAATTCTGGTGCTAATGATAGTTATGCATCGACCACAACTAGTCATAATATTGTTAGTGGACTAAACCTAGGAAGTATCATTGATAATGATACTTCTCCAACTGCTAATGCAACTGCTGATGCAGATGATAACAATGGAACAGATGATGAAGATGGCGTCACCTTTAGCTCCAATCTTCAAACTACCGATACAACCTATAATGTTACCGTCGATGCAGTGAATACCACTGGTAGTGATGCCGAGTTGATTGGCTGGATTGATTTTGATCAAAATGGAGTATTTGACGCTGACGAAGCATCGGAAGTGCTTACTATTTCTGCTAGTGGGCAAGTAACTCTTAATTGGACGAATATTCCGGCTGGTACTCAAGTCGGTGATACCTACGCTCGTTTCCGACTTAATGACAACCCAGGAAATCTTGATACTAATACTCCTACTGAAGCCTTAGATGGCGGGGAAGTCGAAGATTATTTGATTACTATAACCGCTACAGATTACGGTGATGCGCCTGATACAGGAACAGGAACAGGAACTGGTAACTACCAAACCACAGAAAATGATGATGGAGCGGCTCATATTATTGTTGCTGATTTGAGTATTGGTAGCACTGCGGCAGATGCCGACGATGGAACATTACAAAATAATGCGGCAACTGCCGATAATAACGATGGCACAGATGATGAAGATGGGGTTGATTTCTCTGCTGTTGATAATCTCAGAGTAGTTGATAGTGCTTACAGTATAGATGTTGATGTCATCAATACCACAGGCAATGATGCAGTTTTGCTTGGTTGGATCGATTTCGACCAATCTGGAACCTTTGATAGTGACGAAGCTGTTACCGCAACCTATTCTAGTAATGGCGGTGCTTTACAAACTCAAACCTTAACCTGGAACACTATTCCCTCCGATATCCTTCCGGGTACAACTTATGCTCGCTTCCGCATTAGTAATGACACCACAACTTTAACCACTAGCTATTCTACTGGTCTGCTCAGTAGTGGAGAAGTAGAAGATTATCAAATTACCATTGATGCAGCCGATTATGGCGATGCCCCGGATATTGCTTCGGGAACTAGTGCGGGAGACTATGCGACCACTGCTACTGATGATGGTGCAGCTCACGGAATTGATAACAATTTACGTCTCGGCGCTAATTTGGATGCCGATAGCGGAACCTTACAAAATGATGATGCCGATGCTGATGATACCGATGGCAGTCCTGATGATGAGGATGGTGTCACCTCAACCTTAACTGATATTGCCACGGGAGATACTAGTTACAGCATTACCTTGGATGTATTTAACGATACTGGCAGCGACGCAAAATTAATCGGCTGGATTGACTTCGATCGCTCGGGGACTTTTGATAGCGACGAAGCTGTGATTAGAACAATTCCTACCAGTGGGACTTCCAGTAGCCAAGCCCTGAGATGGGATACTAACGGTAACGGATTTACCTCTTCCGATATTAGTGAAGGCATAACCTACGCTCGTTTCCGCCTGAGCACAGATACGACCACTCTCACTACAAGTTATTCCACAGGAGCCTTAACCGATGGCGAAGTTGAAGACTATCAATTAAATATTATTGGGGTAGATTATGGGGATGCTCCTGATGACGGTTTTGTGGGGAATAGTGCTGGTGACTATCAAACTACAGAGGGAAACACTGGAGCAAGTCATATCATAGTTGATGATTTGTATCTTGGTGGTTTAGTTGATGCGGATAATGGTACTTTAGAAGATCGAGATGCGATCGCAGATGACAATGACAATACCGACGATGAGGATGGAGTCACCTTTAACAATATTCTCAATAAAAATGACACTAGCTATAGTGTTAATCTAGTCGTCACCAACGAAACTGGGAGTGATGCCAAATTAGTTGGCTGGATAGATTTCGATCAAGATGGTGATTTTGAAGCTACCGAAGCTGTTACCCAAACCATATCTCATGCCATTGGCGGTCAAAATACGACCCTGGACTGGACTGGACTTTCAGGAATTGTCGGCGGGACAACCTATGCGCGCTTCCGTCTCACAGCAGATGCGAGTCTTGATCTGGGAAATATTCAAAATAGTGACTCGATAGGTCAATTTGATAGTGGCGAAGTTGAAGACTATCAACTTCCTGTTCAAGGAGGAGTCGATTATGGTGATGCGCCGGATACGGTAGTTGGGGCCGTTGGTGTGGGCACTGGCACAGGAGAATACAAAACAACTTTAGCTGATGGGGGAGCGAGTCATACTATTGTCAGTGATTTGTTTATTGGTGATCTAGTAGATGAAGATGATGGCATTTTGGAAGGAGTTGGCGCTGTTGCAGATGATAATAATGGCACCAACGACGAAGATGGGGTAAATTTCCTGGCGACTCTCGAAGCAGGAGACACTAGCTATAGTGTTACGGTTGATATCACCAATGATACGGGTAGCAATGCCACCTTGGTCGGTTGGATCGATTTTGATCAAGATGGTAATTTTGAAGCCACAGAAGTTGCAACGGCAACAGTTGCTAGTAACAGCTCTGAGCAAACAGCAACTATTACCTGGAATAGTATTACTCCCACAGCCGGCGAAACCTATGCCCGCTTCCGTCTCAGCACAGATTCGGCCCTCGATACTATTGAAGACTCTGACTCAATTGGTTTGCTCAGTGATGGCGAAGTGGAAGATTATCATGTCTGTGTGGTCAGTAGTGGCAAGGGAGGAACCGATGGAGCAGATCTCATCGTTGCTGATCCTGGTGGTAGTGTAATTGCTGGTTATAAAGGGCAAGATACTCTAACTGGTGGAGCTGGGGTTGATTCTTTCTGCTATAGCGAAACTAGTGATGGAGTTGACATTGTTAACGGATTTACTGTTGGGAGTGGTGGGGACCAGATTATTTTGACTCAAATATTACGGGATGAGGTTGGCTACACAGGAACTGATGCGATCTCAGATGGTTATGTTGTACTGGTTGATTACGGCACTACGGGGACAATGGTACAAATTGATTTTGATGGGACGGGTGATTTGTTCCCTAAAGATGTCGCTCTAGTGGTGGATACAGCCAATGCTGATATCAATGAAACGACCCTGGGAGCTAATAATCTAATTTTTTAGTTCCCAGAAGAAAAATACCCAGTCTCATATTGGTTCGTGAGTATCTTGTTTTAATTAATATCTTGCTCGATAATTTCTCTCTATCTCTATCTATGATTAATCAATATCCGATACTTATTTACTCTAAAAAAATTACCCCTTTCATGGGTTTGCTGACCTTAGTTGGTCTGAGTAGCTTGCTCTCAATCAGTCCGGTTCAGGCTTTTTCTGTGACATTTGAAAATACTGATTTTGAAAATGACTTTGATAGCTGGACAACAACGGGAGATACTAGCATCCAGCAAAATTTTGATTCGCTACTTCAGTATGACAACAAACAAGGTTTTATCACTACAGGTTGTCCTGATACTGCCTTTCCTGCTGGAGAATGTTTTGACCAACAAGATGAAACTAGGACTACGGTACGAAATGACGATGCCACTAGTTTTGATGGTGTTGAAAGTTCGGGTAGTAATCACTTTAATTTTTCAGGCAATGATCAAGTCAGTGCTGATGGTCAGGACGCTACGGGCATTTTTTCCCCAAATAATTTACAAGACTTTTTAGGTCTAGATAAAAATACTTTAAATATAGCTCGCGAAAATGGGGCTTTAAGTGGCACTCGGACTCCGAAAGAAGGCTCGGCTATTCGACAAACAATTACTGTCGATAATTACTTTACCCTAAGCTTTAATTGGCATTTTGTAACCAATGATTCTAATGATGCGACCTTTGGCGATCAAGATTATGCATTATTCACGATTTACGATACTACTTCTAATGTCAACAGTCGTACGATAGAAGTTTTAGCTGATGCTAGTAATGATTTAGTTCTCAGTAATACTGATTTTACCAGTGGCACAGATTTTGCCAATCCATTAGGTTCTGGTGGCAATGGAATAAGCGACTACGACCTTTATACTTCTGCGACCTTGCCTGCGGGTACCTATGTCGTAGGATTAGGTGTTGTTGATGTTGATGGCGTGGGCGATACCTCTGGTTTATTTGTTGATAATTTTCAAGTGCAAGAAGTCCCTTTTGAGTTTTCTCCTGCTGCGGGTCTTGCTTTAGTGCTCGGCTTATTTGGCTGCGATCGCCTGCGCCGAAAAATAAAAAATCCGAGATAAGATTAATATAAATAATCTTATCTGCCATTGTGAAACTATCAAGAAGAAATTTTTTGGGGCTAGTGGGTCTCAGCAGTGCTACAACGGCAATAGTCGCTTCACCACTGAAGAATCTATATTCTCAATCGGCCAGGGGACAATCCCTTAGAATTAGTAAATTTGGGGCTTTAAAGGCTGACCCTAGAAAAATCTTGGATTTACCCGAAGGCTTTGAATACCGCATCATCTCTGGTGTTGGAGAAGAGATGAATGATGGGTTACCTGTTCCCAATAATCATGATGGCATGGCTGCTTTTCCCGGCCAGAATGGCTCTACTATTTTGGTGAGAAACCATGAACTTAATCCTGCATATACGAAAAATAAGCTAGCTGCTGAGATTCCCCAATATGATCCCGTTTGTCCAGGAGGAACAACTACTTTAGTGATAGATCGCGATCGCAATTTAGAGCAACATTATCTTTCTCTAGCAGGAACTAATCGCAACTGCTCAGGAGGCACAACCACTTGGGGTTCTTGGATTAGTTGCGAAGAAGAAATTGCCACACCCTACGCTCCACCAGGATATAGCCTAGAAGAACTATTCCCTTATTGGGGTAAAGTCACCAAAAAACATGGTTATAACTTTGAAGTTCCCGCCACAGGAGGATTAGCCGCACCAATTCCCCTGACCGCAATGGGTCGATTTCGTCATGAGGCGATCGCGATCGATCCTCAAACAGGTTATATTTACCAAACTGAAGACCAGACAGATAGCTGTTTTTATCGCTTCCTACCCCAAGAGCCAGGAAATCTCCAAGCAGGGGGCATCTTAGAAACGATGGTGATTAAAAACAAACCCAAAATCGATACAGGAATCGATCTAAACGTGGGAGAACCCCAAACTGTCGAATGGGTCAGACTTGAGGATGTAGATCCCGAGCATGATACTTTGCGTTACGAAGCCCAAGCTAAAGGCGCTGCCATCTTTAGAAGAGGGGAAGGTATTTGTTATGCCGATGGAGAATTATATTGGACTTGTACTAGTGGGGGACAAGCTAAAGTTGGTCAGATCTTTCGCTATAACCTAGCCAAATCAACATTAGAGTTATTTGTCGAATCTCCTGGTCGGGAAGTGCTAGATTATCCTGACAATTTAATAGTTGCTCCTTTTGGCGATCTGATAGTTTGTGAAGATGGCAGGGGAGAACAGTTTTTGGTTGGGATTACCCCTGAAGGGGAATATTATCATTTTGCCCGCAATGCCTTGAATAATAGTGAATTTGCAGGAGTGTGCTTTGCTCCAGACGGTCAGACGATGTTTGTCAATATTTTTCGGCCAGGGATGACCCTAGCTATTTGGGGGGATTTTAAGGGATGAGGGATAAAGGATGAGGGATGAGGGATAAGGGATGAGGAAAAACTAAAGGCTCATTCCCTATTATTGACAAAGTTTGGAACTTGCAGCTTCAGCTTGCATTGTGGCAATTAATTCTTCTGGATTGGTCTCGGTTTCGTCAATAGTTACCGATGACCAGGTTTTATCCGTCGTAAAAATTGAGCTATTCGGCAGTGCTTGCCAAGCAACTTCTGGTGTTGCATTAGTAACCTTTTTTAGGGGAATTGCCAAGCTCGAACGGATAATCAATTCCTGTAGCGGCTCGCAAGGCTGAGACTGGTCTTCATAGTAATCTGGAGCTTCCCACAAAGGGTAGGCATGTTTGCCATTAACTCCCACGAGCAATCCTTGAATAGTTAGTAAAGCACCACCACTCATGCCCTTTTGAACTTCGTTGGTGTAGCCAATTTGATAACCTTCTTCTAAAGCTTGATCCAAAATTACCGACACTCGACCTTTCGTAAATTTTATGCCGGTCGGACTATCATCAGATAATTCTTTTAATTCTTTAGGCGTAGCAGAAGAAGAATCCGTTTCCTGATATTGATAGGGAAATCCCACGGCAAAAACGGGCTCTCCCACTTGGAGTTCTGAAGAATTGCCCATGGTTGCTATTCGATAATTATCTTGACGGGCGACAAATTCTAATACTGCAATATCATAGCGGGAAGATGCTCGGGTCGGAATCACGGTCGCAGCATGAATCTTACCATCAAAGGTCTCAATTTGATAGGGTTTCTCCCCGGCCCTAAGAACATGCTGATTGGTGATGACAATATATCGATTACCTTTTTTTTGCATAAGAATACCCGAACCGAGCAATTCTTGATTCGATATTTTGACTGTAATCTCAGTGGCAATCTCACGAACTTGCTCTATTCTCAGCTCTGAAGGTTGGGATGCTAGGGTTTTGCTTTTTCTTTGGGCAATATCTCTTGAAACTATTCCCGTTACAGCAAGAAGACAAATTAGAATTAGCAATTTTGACTGTTGCACCCATTTCATCATTAAATCAGGTTTTAGGTTTTAGGTTTTAGGTTTTGGGTTTTAGGTTTTGGGTTTTAGGTTCAACTTATTAGCTAATACCTAAGAGTATCGAAAACATAGCTATGATAAGTTAGAACATGCGATCGCGTCTAATTCCCCCATCAATAATCCTACAATCTTATAGCAATCTCTCCAAAATGCCTCAATTCCAACCTTTCTCCCCTCGATACTTATGAAAGAAGGTTAAGGTTAGTAGAATTCCTCATCCCTCATCCTTTATCCCTCATCCTTTTTTATCCCTCATTCCTCAAAAGACCTTCTGGCGGCATGATTTCCAGTCGATTATGCTCCAGGTCGACGATGGGAACAATTTCTTTTACGAAAGGAATCAAAATAGTAGGGGCTTGCGTTTTCTTCTTTTTGAATTTTTTCCTTTTAGATTTGCGACTAATTGCTGATAAATCTTTATCTTGCTGCTCTATATTCTTTTGATCGTCTACTTGCTTATAAAGTTGCACTTTTAGTAAATCATTTCCCGCATAGAAAATATCGACTACGATGCCAATGTTTTCTCCTGTTTTTTGATTAAATACTTCGAGGTTCATTAGATCCGCAACATGGTATTCATCTTCAGATAAATCGAGGCGATCTTGATCTGAGACTAATAATGTATGGCCTTTTAGAGCTTCTGCTTGATCGCGAAATTCTATACCTTCGAGCATGACAACATATAGGTTTTTTCCAGGAAGATAGCGACCGCCTAATAATTCTATTTCTTGAATATTTCCTGTCTCGGGATGTTGCAACCAACGAGTTCCAGCCTCTAAAAAACGTTCAGGAAAATCGGAAGAAGGATAAACTCTAACCTCACCACGCAATCCCTGGGCCGCAACTATAGTACCAATCTCCAGCCATTTTTCTTGCTCTAATTTTTCTTGATTTTGAATAGTCATGATTTTTAAGGATGGGGATTGTCTCGAAATAATAAAACTGGAATATGACTGCTACGAAGCATCTGAGCCGTCGTACTCCCAATTACTAGATGACGAATTCGGCTATGTCCATAAGCTCCCATAAGCAATAAACTGATGTCTTGCTCGGTAACATAGTTCGAGATCACTTTTTCAGAATGTCCTTCTCTCACCGAACAAACTGGTTCAAATCCTGTCTCTTGCAATAGCTGCTTGGCTGATTCGAGACGCGCGATCGCCGTCTGATCTGTGGCATTTTTGGCAACGGTCACAATATGTAATTCTAAACCGGCAAAAACAGACGAATCCGCGATAAATTGCAGAATTTTTTGGCAACTGGGACTACCATCATAGGCAATCAACACTCGTTCAATCGGTTTGAACTGACGAGAAGTTACGAGGCATGGTTTATGGCTACTACGAACAACTCTTTCTAGATTAGCCCCCAAATGTCCCGAGGCAAACTCGGCAGCTTCCCCTCGCTTTCCTAAGACAATCAGATCGCAACTGCCTTCAAATTCCGACAAACAATCTACGAGAAAACCCGTTTCGTGGAGCAGATTAATCCGTTCTACTCCTTCTGCTTTAAGGGTTTGGGCTGCCGCTTTTAACACTAATTTCGTCCGCTGGTGATTAATCTTCGCTTTCTCATGTTCTAATTCCACCAGGCGATCGAGCAAATTTTCCGAAGCATCAATCCCAATACTTCCGCTTAAATTTTGTGAAGACATTGTTTGTTGACCCCGAATATCAGTCACACATAAAACATCTACTTCTTCTGCTTTTAATTTATTGGCAAACCATGCACCATAGCGGTAAGTATTTTCCGCAAAAGCCGAGCCATCACTACAAAGTAAAATTTTTTTCATGGTTCCAAGTCTTAATTTTCAATAACTGCGGATTCCTTATTATCTGCCAATCGATTGAATAGAGTTGCACTAGCTTCATTTAAACCGACTACCTCGACTTCTGCCCCATTACGGCGGAATTTACTGACTACTTTGTCGACTGTTTCTACTGCTCCTTGATCCCAAAGATGAGCCTGGGTTAGATCGATTGTGACACATTCCACTAGTTCTCTAAAATCAAAAGACCTTAAAAACTCTTCTTTCGACAAAAAGAAAATTTGACCAGCTACTTGATAAATACGGCGAGCACCATCATCACTCAAAGTCTTATTGACAAATACCAACAGGGCAATCTTACGGGAAAAGAACACTGTACTCATCACAATTCCTGTTGCCACACCCAAGGCAAAATTGCGAGTGAAGATAATAACAAACATCGTAGTTAGCATCACCGCGGTTTCCGTACGAGGAGTACGGGACATATTTTTAAAAGACGACCAACTGAATGTCCCAATAGAAACCATAATCATCACTGCCACCAATGCTGCCATGGGCATTTCTTTGACCCAATCTTGCAATCCCAAAATAGCAAACAAGAGAAAAACTCCCGCCGCAAGAGTGGATAATCTACCTCGACCACCCGATTGCACGTTGATGACCGATTGTCCGATCATGCCACAACCTGCCATGCCGCCAAAGAAAGCTGTAACTATATTGGCAATACCTTGTCCTTTGGCTTCTTGATTTTTATCGCTGGGAGTATCGGTCAGATCATCTACTAAAGCCGCAGTCAGAAAAGAAGCTAATAAACCCACGATCGCCATGGTCAAAGAGTAAGGCAAGATAATCTGTAGGGTTTCTAGATTAAATGGTACGCTCGGCAAGGCAAATATTGGTAGGGCGGTGGGCAATTCCCCCATATCTCCTACGGTGGGAACTTCCAGCTTCAAGGCGATCGCCGCTATGGTCATTACAGCTAAGGCGACTAAAGGAGAAGGAACAGCTTGGGTAAAGCGAGGCAAAATATAAATAATTGCCAAAGAAAGGATGGTTAAGATATAAACCGTAACTGGGACGTTAGTCAGTTGGGGCAACTGGGCCAGGAAAATTAGCACGGCTAAGGCATTGATATAACCAATCATTACCGCTCTAGGTACATACTTCATTTGACGCCCTAGCTTCAGTATGCCAAATATGACCTGGATTACTCCTGTTAAAACAGTAGCTGCCAAGAGATACTGCAAGCCGTGGTCTTTAACTAAGTCGATCATCAGCAAAGCCATTGCCCCCGTCGCAGCCGAAATCGATCCTGGCCTACCCCCAAAAAAAGCTGTCAAAACAGCAATAATAAATGAGGTATAAAGTCCTACTTTCGGATCTACTCCGGCAATAATCGAAAAGGCGATCGCTTCTGGTATCAATGCCAGCCCGACTACGGCCCCGGCTAAAAGATCTTGTCTAGTATTAAAAAACCACTCTCTTTGGACAAATTTTAGGTTCAATTTAGCTCCTCAACTAATCAGGTCTAGTGCAAACACAGTTCTTGTTCAAACTACTGTGTTTTTAACAAGATATATTGTCTCATATTAAGTGAATGGCCTGTCGATGAGCCCAATTGCGCTCTATTCGGTTTCTAATTCAGCTTCTAGTTCATTAGCAACAGATAAATAATAATTCCGAGCCGGTGCATTAACCTGTTGTTCGGCCAGTGCTCGTAAGGCTTGTATCTTTAACTTTTTGGCTTCTACTGCAGATGCCCCACCAAGACGAATACTATGGTCAGCTAGTTGCAACACCCATTGATAATCTTCCTGATCCAGAGAGGTTTTGATCTCTGCCAAAAATAGTTCAGAACCACCCGCCAATTCAACCATCCGTTGCGCCTCTGCTTCTGGTGGCAGAGCAAATAAATTAGCAGGATTGCCATCAAACCACCCTAAATAGCCAGTAAAGATTGAGCGTACAGCCCAAGGTACTGCACCATAGAATTCTATTAGATAAGGTTGACTAGCCAGTTCTGGGGGCAGTTGCACTTCCTGAACCAACTCATCGGGGGTCAAGCCACGGTTGATTCCAGCGATCGTTTGCTCATAAACGGTTTGAATTGCAGCACTATAGTTTGCAAGCGCTTCTTGAATTTCTGGTTCGCCGGTAATCGGTCGAGTATGTCCTGGAACTAGATAATCAGCTCCCAATTGACTCATTTGTGCCACACTATTGGCCCATTGTTGTACATCCCGGTAGGGCGTACCTCGAATAGCATAAAGATTAGGAAATGCTCGGTAAAAGTTATCGCCAGAAAATAGTACTTCTAGCTCTGGCAGCCATACATAGAGTTGATCATCAGTTTCTCCTGGGGCAGCCACCATCTCCACTTGAATACCTGCGATCGTCACCGCTAATTTTTCATCCCCAAAGGTTTCAGTGGGTGGGAGAAAACCCTCACCTACCCCAACTGTGGGCGTTCTAGCAGGTGCAATCCCTCGGTTAATGATTTCATCGTCCGACAAATTACGGCCAAATTGTCTAGCACCTCGTACTCTCCGAGCTTTAATTACGCTTGATTCTCGGATCTCTGGGGCAAAGTTGGAGCGAGCATAAATTACTGGGTTAAAATCCTGGGCAAAAACTTTCGCGCCACCAATATGATCTCCATGACTATGGGTATAAATAATAGCCTCAATTGGCTTATCTGTGATTTTCTTAAACTCGGCTAAAACAACTTCGGCAGCGGATGTTGCCCGTAGGGTATCCACAATAAATGACCCTGTTTCCCCTACGATTAGGCTTGCATTCGAGCCATCATATCCCACCGCAGTATAGATATTTTCTGTGATTTGAATAATTTCCGGCTTAAACTGCTCAGAATGTTGCTCTAACAACTCTGTAGGAGTCAGGTCGTCTGTGCCACTTTCAAATTGTGCGACAGCTGAGGGCGTTATAAAAGCAACACAACCACTAATAGCACCAACAAAAATTGTTTTGATGATTGAACGTTTTTTCATTGAGCAATTCAGACAGAGATAAAGACATTACAGCTTATTCATAAATGATTAACGCAGGGGACAATGCTCGACATACTCCACTGATTTAAGGAAACTGGCCCCCTAGATTCCTTACCGAATTCGGTAGACTGAAACCTTTGGTATAACTGGAAAAGCGGATGAGGGGAATCGAACCCCTAGCTTTAGCTTGGAAGGCTAAGGTATTACCACTATACGACATCCGCGCTTATTGATTTATTATTTATCGGCCTAGCCATAGTAACGAGATTTGCCACTTTGGTCAAGCTTTTTTGATTAAAAGTTTGGTAGTTTTGAATATTTCAGAAGGTAAGTAGTTACTATTTCCCCAAATGGTTGAATACGAGCTAGATATTGAGTCTTATTTTCTTATACTCCCTCGATTTACAGCAATTTTCTCTTATTTTTCAAACCTTAATAATTTTGCCAAAGAAAATTATGAATTCATCAGTAGGTTGATTTTGCAGGCTGCATCAGAAATTATTGTGGCTGATATATCGATTTCTTGGTTAGTAGTAAATTTTCCTAATCCTATCCTTAGCGATCCTTCGATTAACTCATCTGGTAAATTTATCGCTCGCAAGACATGAGAGGGAGCAGCAACTCCAGAAGAACATGCTGAGCCAGTGGAAATAGCTAAGCGATCGCGAATCCTAGCAATGATGGCACTATTAGGAATTGTGGGAATGGCAAGATGAAGGTTTCCAGCTAATCTAGAAGTTACATCACCATTAACAACTAGATTAGATATTTTTTCTTGGAGCAAATTTTGTAACTTGTCTCGTAGTATAGCGATCGCTGGTTCATCTTTTTCCATTTCTAACTGTCTTAATCGACAGGCTTCTCCCAAACCAACAATCCCAGGAACATTAAGTGTTCCCGATCTCAATCCTTTTTGATGCCCACCACCAAAAATAATTGGTTCTAAATGATGCCCTTTTCTCACAATTAACGCTCCTATTCCTTTGGGTGCATAGAATTTATGACCAGAGATTGCTAGATAAGTAATTCCCCATTGTTCAAAATCGATTGGTATTTTGCCTGCTGCTTGGGAGGCATCACAAAGAAAAGGGATATTGTGTTTTTGAGCTATTTCACCAATTTCTTTAACTGGATAAATATTACCTATTTCGTTGTTGGCTGCCATAACGCATAATAGTGAAAGCCCTTGTTGGCAGACTTGTTCGAGATATTCTAAGTCTAATCTGCCTTTTGAATCGACCTGAAGACTAATAAGATCGGCTGATCCTTTCTTCGCGATCTCCTGACAAGTATCTAATACTGCTTTATGTTCGAGTGGGGAAAAAGCAATGCGAGGTTTATTAGGGTTATCAAGATGCTTGATTATAGTTCCTTGGATAGCCAAGTTAATGCTTTCTGTTGCCCCAGAGGTAAAAATTACTTCTCTTGCGGATGCACCAACTAACTTAGCAACTTGATTGCGTGCTTGAGAGACAGCATTTGCTGCTTCATCGCCGTAGATATGGTCTGTACTGCTAGCATTGCCAAATGCGGTTGTCATATAATACAGCATTAGATCGGCAACTCTTGGATCGATGGGAGTAGTAGCATGATAATCGAGATAAATTGGAGAATTATTGGAAGACTTGGAATTCATACTTTATGGGTTCTATCTTTTGCTAAATAACAAGTTTATGTTTTGATTCGATAGAAAACTTCTGAATAGTTGGGTACAGATAAAGCATAACGATTGGGAAGAAAATAAAGTAACCAGCGCATCAAGGTTTGCCAGGCTCGTTCGGCATCGAAATAGAGAATAGTAGCGCAAGGTAGAGAATTTAAGAAATCTCTTACTGCACCAAATCTTTGTGGAAATTTAACAAAACTGTCAACTTTCTGGATAATTGGCTTCTGGAGTAAAAGAGTCCCGATGTAAGCCTTGAATACCTTTTGAGATAAGTTAGGAATAATTGAGAGCGATCGCAAGTCAGTTGAAGCAGCTATTTTTGAAGCAGAAGTTAATTTTTCTGTCTGTCCGCAATAAGCCAAATACAAATCTTCTGGATTGCGGAGAGTTGGCAACCAAGTATTTACGTTAATTAAATCCTGAGTAGTTAAGTTACTTTCTAAAAATTCTAATTTTGATGAATTACTGGCTACTAAATTAGAAGTTTGTTCCGCTAATAGTTTCACAGCAAGAGACATTTGCTCGAATAAATCTTCAGTTACTGGGATACAAGCTTTTAATAACTCAATCTCAAAACTCTTGATCGTTGGTTCATTGGCTGATAAAGCTACTAAAAGCTCTAAATTAGCGCAATCTGACCAACCCAAAGCTTTACCTGTTAAATTAGCCGAACCTACCAAACAGCAATCATCTGCTCGATAATATTTAGCGTGTAGATCGGGTCTTAACCATAGAGATGAATTAGGACGCTTTTTAATCAAAGACCATACTTCTAGATCGCTGACACCTGTTATTATTTCATCGGGAAACCAACGGGTAATACACTACACTTTAGAGAAACATCAAGAGATATTTCTGTCAGTAGTCTCTCAAGCACAGGAGCTTTGATAAAAGGAGCAACAAGTAATATTTCATTGCGGGCTTCTGCACAAAGCTTGGATAATTCTGTTCCTAACATTAAAGACAATTTTAGCTATTCTTCACGCTCTAAAAATTGTCGCGCAATTCTGCCCCAGTCAACACGAGCATCTTGAGTATCTTGTCGTCTTTTACCTTTAGGTTGCTCGTCCTCATAACGTGCCCAAGCCGCAAGTAAGAGTTTTAGCCCCTTAAGAGAATTAGTTAAACGAGATCGCAATGTTTCTGTATCTACGTTGTCTACTTCATCTTCTAGAATCTCTACTAAATTCTCATAGGCTGGATGTTTGGTATTGAAAGTAATAACAATTGCTCCACCTTTTGGTTTAACTGAGAAAAAAGCGGGATTATCTAAATCGGCATCGACAAATACGTATTTTAGATTATCAGAAATAGTGGTTGCAGCTAATTCCTTGGCCTGATTTTCGGTTACTCCTGCCTCAGTTAAGGTTTTTTCGATAGTTGTTTGTCTTTCCAAAGCGGGAAGGTATTCATCTTTATCGCTTGTACCTTTGTACCCATCTTGTTTGCGATTTTCGGTGACTCTGGTAGCCTGCTTTTCGGGGCTAGAACCTGGGCAGCGATTATTTTTGGTTCGAGTTCCTTTTCTTTGAGCTTTAATTAATTTACGAAGAGTGCTTAATTGAGTATTTATTTTGATGGCAATTTCCAACAAAGGTTCTCTGGGATCTTCGTCCTCTTTTAACTCCTCTTTAAACTGAACGATGCTTTTGCCACCTTGAAGCATGGATTCAATATCAATGTTAATCAACTCTGCAAAGTTACGAGCGGATTGTTTGTTGTTGGTTACGCCAAAGAGATCGTCAAGAGAAGGAGGGAATTCGACTTCAATACCCCACCAGCGTTCGGTAGGATCGTATTTAATGACTAACGACTGGTCTAAATCTAATTCTCTACCAGCACGTACCACCGATACCCCAATGTTTTTTGCTGCGTGTTTACCATGAGGTAAATCGCCAGGATTTTTGTTACCAGATGCTTGACGAGCTTCTTCTTTGGCATAGGAAAAACGGACTTTGACTTCGTGTTGGCGATCACGAAAATCAATAGTAAAAACGGCTTCATATTGACCTGCTTCTTCCCAAGGTTGAAACATTGATTGTTTACCAAAGGGTGCAGGGCAAGAAGTGTTTGCCATTAAATAGCCAGGGTCATTAGGTTTAGCAGATTTTTCTTCAATAACTGTGTTTGGATTTTCTAAATCAAAAGCCAACATTCGGATCGCGACTTCTCCTGCGTCGAGAAATTTGCGGTACATTCTGCCGATGAGGAGTTCGGAATTATCAATAATAGTTTTGCCCGTCTTCCACATACAGCGATCAATATCTGACCAAACCACTAATGTTCCACTGTGATCGAAATTTTTGCCTACCTGTTGCCAGATACTAGGAATTGGTTTTGGCTGGGGTTCGGGAACTTCGTTAATGTGTTGCGTTTTAATTTCATTGAGGTCTAGATAGCTATAGAAAGCATTTTCTACTCCATACTGCCAAGTCCAAACTTCGACTCTTTGACATTGGGAAACAGATGAAGAGGGCAAACCCATACCAAAGCGTCCAATTCCCGTATGTTTTTCTTCTTGCAAATGCGTTCCATTGCCAAACTGGAGAGCTAGACGCAACACTGTCGCATCCATTCCACTACCGTTATCGAGGACTGCTATTTGATGAATACGCGATCGCATTCTCGATCCTACTTGCTGTTTTTTCTCTCCGCACAATAATTCAACAGTTTTAGCACCAGCTTGTATAGAATTATCCATTAGTTCGGCAAGTGCATAAGCTGCATTTTTATAGCCGTTGTCTCGCATCGCTTGAACTGCCAGATGTGCTGGAATTTAGTTGATTCGTTGAAGTTCAAATTTTTTTCACTAAATGCGCAATTAGCTGATAGCATTTACTGGCAGCAATTTGCGTATTACAAAGAGGACATTCCTCTGTTTCACGCTCTCTCCAACCATATATAAAAATTTCATTAACGATAGAAGTTTTTCCACACTTGGGACAAATAACTTCCCATGAATCCTCAACAACAACGTTTCTGTCAGATGACAATGAGCGGTAACTCTCCGCAATGATATTAGTATCAATATATAACTCAGTTACCTTTAATCCATCAGAAAAAATTGATACGGGTCCGTCGCTAGATACCGTAAAAATTATTGATTCGGCACAATCGTAAGAAAATCGTCGAGCAGAAGTATGGCGAGTGCCAGAATAAGGTTGAATTAGCTGTATACTTTTTTCTGATTGTTGAAGATGCGCACCAACACCAAACACTTCCCCATCTGGTGACATTAATGCTGCACCGTCGTTTCTCTCAAGAATGGATTGAAGTGCATAAAGATTTTGAGAGGCTAGCAAATTCATTTGTAGAGACTGAGTGTCTATTTGTGGTTTTGCTGCTGCCAAAATAGTTGCATTCGGTTCGCGAAGAAACCAGACTATCGTTGCTCCAGTTTTATTAGCACTAAGTGAATAAAAACAGAATTCCAAAATTTTACAAAGATCTTGGTAATTAATCATTGATGCCGAACGTTGAATTATCCTGGCAGTGCTAGAAATATTAGGTTTAGTTCTCCAGTTTCTTAGTTCGTGGATTGCAATACCATTTTTAGAGAAGAATCGGGTAATGCCATTAGAATCGGTAATCCCAACAATTCCACTAAGACTTTTTTGAAAGCTTACTAGAGAATATTCTGTTTCTAGAGGTTGCGACAGTATCAAGAGTCCCGAATACTGATTGGCTTCAACAACAACAAATATGTTTTTACCATCAGCAAGACTACGTGCTTTATCAATCGCAATCTCTTCAGAAGAAACTAGTGTGAAATTCTGCACATTTTTTAAATTTTCGACTGATACAAAACCATAAGTTATCACTTGCCCTTCGTGTTGATGTGGGCGCAATAAATAGTCTGCTTCGCAAAGAAATTGATTGTCATTTTGGTATTCTCCTACTGGCACTCTTGCTTTATTTAATTCTTCGTGCAAGTGCTTGAATTTTAGATCAACCATAATTTATTTTTTACAAATGAATTAAAGCCGATCCAAACTAACTCAGTAATTATAAAATTGCTTTAAATTGTATTTTTTCAGTTTGAATTAAATCTATAAATGACAAGCTAAACAGGGCAAACCATCATCCTCGTCATCTAAGACTGCCTCTAAAGCTTCTGCTAAAGGACGATTAGGAGCAGCTTTTTTAGTCCTGTTCATTGCTTTTTCATGATTGGCAATAATTTCATCTTTTCGTGCTAAAAGTTCTTGTAATGTTTCTCCTTGTGTCCAGGTATAAGTTCGACCATCAGCATGATTTTGCTCGTATTCAATTGCTTTAGCAAATAAATCGGGATGTTCTTGTGCCAGCATCACCCATTCGTACTTACGCTGGAAGAAGCAGAAGAAACAGCCAGAACGACTCCGCCAGCGATAGTAGTCTGGTAGCCCAATGCCACTATCCTCTAGCAAGCGGATAATATCGGCTTTGACTAATCCTCTTTCCTTAAAGGGAAATACGGGTTTGATGTTGGGTTTGGTGGACATATAGCCATCACGATTTTCATCAGCACGAATGCCAATATAACTAATTGCTTCGTCATTGCCCACAAATTCTTCAAAAGGCTTTATTTTCATTTTGATAGTACACCACCGCATTTGAGGTGAAGGTAGCAGACCATCATGAAGAGCTAACCAATGATCGAAGCCTCTTTTTTCACTTAAATAGTTTATTTTGATGCCCAAACGAGCCTTGATACGGTCTAAGTATTCGTAGGTTTCGGGTAATTCTTTATGGGTGTCGCAAAAAAAGTATTCCATGTCGGGAATTTCCTTATGCAGCAAAATTGCCAAGGCGGTAGAATCTTTCCCTCCTGAAATACCTAAAACTTTTCTTACTTTATTATTAACTTTAGCCATTAGAATATTTTTACTTGTAAACCCAATTTTGATTAAAACCTTGAATTTGGGCCAGAGAAGTCAAAGGCTTAATTGTTTTAATATAAGCATTACTAATAATATTCAAGTCGAGTAAATCATCTGGTTGAGATACTTTCAATTCTGCGACATAATCTTCTACACAGTTAAGCCATTTTTTTCTTGAATTATTCTGAGCATAAATTACTAAGCCTTGATGCTGTAATTTGACAAAATCTTGAAAATACTTTTCGGCAGGAATATTATTGGACTTAGAAGAATTTACAGATTGAGTTGTAGGAATTAAATTCCATAATTGATCGTGGGCTACAAAAGACCAAGGTAAGTAATGATCTAATGAAATTTTATCCTTGTCTAATTCGACTTGAGAATAAATACATTTTAGTTTTTGGTGATTTAAAATTAGCTTCCAGTATTTACTTTGCTTACTTAAGGAATCTCTATTATGTGGAATAAATAATTTGCTGACTATATTAGGAATATTAATGTTTTTTGCTTGCATATAATTCAACCATTCCCAAGACACCCAGCCTCTAACAATAGAATAATTTTCAGCAATATACTCTATCCAGTCTTGATGCAAGATAATCGCTGTACAGTCTTTATATGAATCCGAATCAAAATAATATAATGGTTTGATTTCTTCAAAATTATTATTAGATAACTTACATATACTTGGATTTACATGATAATCTTTGATTCCTTTAATTTCGCGAGCAAAAAACGGTCTTATCAAACGAAATGGGACATACCTACCAATATCTTTCACAATATCATCAAGGCTTTGGCTTTGAATTGTTTTTCGTAACTGCTTTTTATCTGAATCTCGAAATTGTAATATTGGTTCGCTAATTACTAATTCAAGAGAATCTAGTTTATTTGCAATCTGGTCTTGTATCCCAAAAGACAATTTAAAATAGTTATGCGGATACCAAGCATTAGCTAGCATCTCGATAACAATTTCCTGAAACGTAATGGGTGATAAAGTATCAAAGTTTCTTCTTCTGAGAATATCTAAAAGCGAAAAAAAGAAAAGATATTTATAAGAATTAGTTGTTTTATCAAAGATTTGAGACAAAACCGAAACGTTAACTCGATCTGATGGCGGTAAATCTTGACTGAACGTTGTATTAACTGTTCGTGCCAAATCGCCTAAATAAGCTTGTACAAAATCTTGGGCAGCAGATTTATTGATTACTTGTAAGGCTTGGACAATTTGCACCACTGTTTCCGCTGTTGGATCTGTCTGTTCATGATACCAACGGAAAACAATTGGGCGTTCTACACCCAAGCCTGTTGCTAATGTACTTTGGTTTATTTTGTAGCTTTCTAATACCGATCTCAGTGCTTGACCTGCTTTACCCATACTTCAGGCTTAATAACTTTTGTTTACTTTAGAGATAACAATATTTTAACTTAAAGTTAGCATTTATGATAACAATAGATTTAATAAGTTCGAGTAATTATGACGCAATCATTCCACTGCCTAGTTTGTTCTAAAAAAGTAGAGCCTAATTCAGTACATCATGCTTGTCATCGTACTTGTGGAAGTCCAGAATGTCAGGCCATCTACAAAAAGCGTTCTATTGCCAAAGCGGATCTCCGTCGCCAACGCAACCGAATCGAACAACTAAAAGAGCAAGGTTTTGATTTGGTAACTTGTGCTGTGTGCGAACAACAATTTGAGATGATTGGTTACAACCACCTAAAAACACATGGGCTGACGACTAAAGAATACAAACAACTTTATCCCGACCTCCCCGTAATTAATTCGCGGATAAAAGCACAAAGAGGAAAAGAGGCAATAAAGCGATCTCGCTATTTGAACTACAATGGGAAGAAGCCAGACAAAAAGCTATACGAATTTTTAACTGGTTGTCTAATAGGCGATGGTCATCTTGAAAAACGTTCTAGTCGGCGAAATGCTAGATATGCGGAGGGTGGTAGCAATCAGAAATATTTGGAATGGAAATATAAGTTTATTAGTCAATATTTTTCTTGTTCTTTTGAAGAGCGTACATCTTCGCCTCACACAAAAACAGGTAAACAATATCAAGCTTGGTGGTTGCGAACTAAAGTACATCCATTCCTTACAGAACTACATTCACAATGGTATTCAGATAGAAAAATCATTGCTAGAAAAATGACAACTGAATACCTAACAGAATTTGCTCTAATTGTTTGGTTTTGCGATGATGGTTGCTCTAGTGGTGCAGTTAGTTTTTATACTCATGCCTATTCCTATAACGAAGTAGAATTTCTAGCTCAATTGCTTGAATCTCGATTCGATCTACACGGAAGTATTTTAAAAAATAACAAGAATCATTTTTTTATCCGACTCAATGCTGATTCAAAACGGAAATTTAGTGAAATAGTGGCTAAATTTTCAATTCCTGGGATGGAATATAAATTAGATTTTTGAGCAGATTAAAAAAAACTGCAACTAAACTTTTTACTCATCTTCACTCCAAGATGAAGGCATGGGGATGTCATCCCAATCTATTTCTTGACTGATATCGGGCATAAGCTCATCAGCTCCAAGAACTTTGTTGATGATTGCTTGAGCCTCTTTAGGTGGCAAGGAGTTTAACTTTCTTCTGGCTTCAATTTTGGCTTGTTCTAATGAATTGTCCAAGTTATTTTTTAGCGATTTTAATATGGCATTTCTCTCTATTTTATCTTTAACTGTGGCGATCGCTTGACAACTTAAATTATGAACTAGATTTTTTAATTCTCTCTTAACTAGGATTTGCCGGGGTTTGACAAAGTCGATCCAAAGTTTGGGGCTTATCTTTAGCAGCCAAACAGAACTCATCAATAGCTTGCCATAGCGTCCATACTCCCGATTTTTCCTTTGGAGGATAAATATCCCAGAATTCATCTTCCTCTCTGTGAATTTTAGTTTCTCCAAGAAGAGAATGATACATGGTAACTTCGGGACCATATCCTTCTAATCCTAGTTTTTCTAGGTCGGAATGTTCGATTATGGCTTCAATCAACTCCCGTCTGGCTTTAGCTCCTTGGGAGGTAAGCTGACGACGATTAATTAGTTCGTTCCAAATTTTTGGACTCTTATGATAGATGCGATCGCATACTGCTGAAAGCTGGGAATTAAATTCAGTAATATTTTTGATTTTTATCTGTTTTCCTTCAATCCAGCAATCGTTTTTGTCATTTGTCAGTTCAAAAGAATCTTGAAGGGACTCATATAGTAATTGCTCCGCTTCAGCAACTCGGTAACGTACTTCTCTTCTAGCAACACCATCAGTTTGCAATTCAGAAGCGTTTTGCTGAATTTTTTTTAAGGCTGCATATTCTCTAGCCTGCATCCGCAAAGATTCTAGTTCAGCAGCACATAGGATTATTAAAGGCTTATTATCAGCAGTTAAATTTGGGACTAATTTTGGTTTTTCATCGTCAACCCAGTAACCAATAAGTCCATCACTTTCGGCAGCAGAACACAATAAATTCTTCAAACTAGCAGAACTATCGAGATAACAACGTTCAAAATAACGCAATGTACCTGTTTGATAGCTGTGACGTTGAGCTACTAATGGTTTCAAAGGTCTAATCGATGACAATAATTTGAATAATGGATCACGATTCTCCTCTCGATATCGGATTAACTCGTTATCTACATTGAAGTCAGAACCTTGCCAAATACGAAGTTCGTTTAATTGACGACGGTGGGTGATTAAGCCTTTTTCTAGTAACTCGCCAATTACTCGATCCCAAGATTCAATTTCTTTGGTATCGCCAGGGCGATCGCACATTGCAAACTTAACTAATTCGCGGGAAGCTCTGGTTAAACCAGTAAAAGTTACTAAATTTAAAATACCAATAGTTTTTAGGACTCTCAGAATATCTAGATCGAGATATTTGGCATCAGCAATCAAATCCTGAATTTCCACCCATCTTTGCATATTAGAACGAGATACTAACCCCATTCCTGCTGCTTCAATAAAATAGTCATATACTCGATCTAGCTTGAGAGAGGGTAATTTATCTGCTTCAACCGAAACTTCTTTTAGATAATTATTAAAAGAATATGGTTCGGAGCTAGTGAGAAAAGTAAACAAAGAGCGATCGTTTTGCGCAAATCGTTGACATAAAGTTGGTAGAACCAGGGCTGTAAGGGGATGTAGGGGATATACTTGCTCTAAAACTTCGACATCCAATTCTTCTCGCTTAAAAATATTATCTAAACGAGTAAACCATTCTTGAGCTTGATTCTGCAAGGCACAGGCATGAGAATCCGTACTGGTGTGCTTGATCGCCCGACCGATTAACCGCATCATTTGTCCTGCGGATTCGGTAAAGGGAATATCTTCAAATCGCCCCTGGACTTTCGACCATTCATTACGCTGAATAGAAGCTAATCTCTGACTATAATCAGCAAAAGCCTGGTGCAGAATTCCCAGAATATAAATAGGATGTTTGTCGTCTCTGGGAAGTTCTGCTAGTTGTTGTAAGAGATATAAATCTTCAGCACCGCGATCGCTAGCAGCATATTCTAAGTTTTTGCCTAATTCATCAATAATTAGGAAAATTCCTGTTTTAGAAGCTTTGGCTAGTTCTTTCACTAAGGTGGGAATTTCCTTACCATCAATTTTGTTGCCTTGCTCTATTCCTGCTGCTAGCTGCTGTAATTTAGATACTGCGTCAATCTTCTTCCGTTGTGTAGTAGTCCAAAATGTTTCTGTACCCCGAAGTAAAGCCCGAATAATAGTGTTGCTAATTGGCTCTCTTTGCGCTACTGCAACTGCTCGAAAATAACCTTGTTTGGGAATGGATGATTCTAAAGCCTGATACTCATCACTTTCAACACCTAAAGCTGTTTGAGTCATTTCCCAGGAAAGCGATCTCATTTTACTTTTGGGAGGAGCAGATAAAGAAGCTAAGTAATGAGCAAAGGCAGATTTACCCGTTCCATAAACACTAGTTAGAGTCCAAGAATTACTCGTTCCCTCTTTGATTCCAGATAAAACTCGTCTGAGGGCATCCACTGATCTTTCTGTCAGAATATAACCTTCTAAAGCATTAGGTTGTTCTAAATCCCTTTCCAAATTGACAGAACGAGAATAGCGACGTTTGACACTAAAAACATCAGCAAGTGTATTAGCCATATTTGCCATTATTATTCTCCTGTGCGTCTGAACTGATAATACTCATTTAGAATATCTTCTGCTAACTGTTTTGGATCGCTTTTAAAAGAAAATTGAATCAATCCAGCCGTATCAGAAAGATCTAATTCATTGTGACTGCGAACTACTTTTTCAATCGCCTCACAAAGAACGTTCTCCGAAAGCTTGAAAGCCATACCGGGACTGCCAGAATCGTAAACCAGACGAGATATAGCGATCGTTTTAGCAGTTCCACTCATCCAACTTGCATATTCCAAACAAGCAGCCACCACAATTGCCGCAGGTAAATTGGCTTTTGCTCCAGTTTTAAAACTATATTTACCTCCCAAATTTTGAATAAGTCCTAACTGCTGAAAAGGACTGTCAATTGAATCCTCTAAGAAACTAGTATTTCTTTCTTCCGAACCATACATCCGCAAAATACAGGAAATATCTTTTTTTAGGGAAGATTCAACTACTTGCTTTTTGAAAGTATGTTGCCACTCATTCAATTCATGGAGTAATTCATCGGTAGTGAACTCAACTTTCTTAAATTCAAAGAACGTAAAATACCAAGCAGCGGC
The DNA here is from genome assembly GCF_000332055.1 of Xenococcus sp. PCC 7305. GTDB lineage: Bacteria > Cyanobacteriota > Cyanobacteriia > Cyanobacteriales > Xenococcaceae > Xenococcus. Next base: position 47,245 of record NZ_ALVZ01000215.1, read on the forward strand.
TTTACAAGTAGGTTTCAGCAGATTCCAATGCAATAACCACAGAGAGGCTGGATCTTCAAGAAACGAATCCCAACCACCATCGGCAAAAAGCTGATGTCCAAACTCACTAGAACGATCTTCTCCCAAAACTTTGAAAGTTTTACACCAGTATCGAATAGAGCGTACCATATTTTTCCCGACTCCTAAACGAATCGGCGCATCTTCACTCTGAAAAATACCTGAGTCTTTGGCTACAAGGTCAAACCCTTTCTTTAGCCAGCCAAATCTTAGATGAAAAGTTTCATGGCGAGCAAAAATAGGTTCTACTAGATTAGTCTGAATAAAATCTTGTTTTGTACCAGAAATGGTTAGCTGTTTCATGAATAATATATAGAAGGCCCAAAGTGTAATATATACGATGATGAAGTTTTAAAACCCAAATTACATACTTAATTAACAGACTGTAAGTAATGCCAAATTAAATTACGGTCACTACAAATCACGGTGAGAAAGCAATTGGGCAATAACTTTTGTAGAATCAAGTGTCGTATTCTGATTTTAAATTGGTATAAGATGCTGATTATAAAATATAAACCAGCAGGCAAAAATGTGGCAGAAAAGAAAATAAAAGTTCAAGCCTGCGTTGGAGAAATAATAATTTCCAGTTGAAATATAACTTGTTTAGGAGACGGTCATGATGGATTCTGCTTCAGCTAATTTTCTGGCCCCTTGTTGCATCTGTTCAATATCCTCTTGTGACCAACTGCGAGCCTGCTCACAGTGATGGGCAACTAAAAGTCCCCACAGTCCGCGGGGGGGCAAAACAGGAACTACTAAGTTGGCTCTTACTCTAAGTTTGCGTAAGAAATCGCGATGACATTCTGCAATTTCTGCGGTCTCAATATCTTCTATTGCAGAAACTCTTCCTGCTTGGTACAAAGCGGCATATTCCCCATTGAAGCAATCATCTGGGCCTTTAGAGCCAAAAAGTGAATACTCAGGAGCACTCAGGGCTTCAAAAGTTACTTGTCCTTCCCATTGTTGATAAAAATAGTAAAGAACCACACGATCTACTCCTAGATAATTTCTGAGAGAGCGGCTAACTTCTTGAACAATGTTATCTCGAACAAGGTTTTGAGAAAGACGGCTTAAAACTTGCTTGAGACCAGTATCTGACATAACAAGGTATAACTAGCGATTATCTGAGCAATAGTGAGTAATTCAATTCTATATGTTTACCAGACAAGTGTATTTACTTAGGACTATTTTGTAATGTTTTAAGATTAGCTCTGAATTTGACGAGCAAAATCCTAAAATCAGGTAGAATGACTTCTAGTAAAAAAAATTTTAATATTCATTGGGGAGAACTCTAAAATGGGTGGCGTTATTGCTTTCGTAGCCATAATTGGCGGATTTACTGGACTTGCTCTTGGCTTATACTTTGGTTTCCGTGCTATCAAATTAATTTAGTGTTTTTATCGGTTTGACAGGTTAGATTTTCTGGTCTAACCATTTTTGTTTTATCTTGAATATATTAAGCTTTTAATAAAATATCAACACAACATTTAGTGGACTATTTATATCAATATCCCCCACTCCTATCTGGCAAATTAGTTAAGCGATACAAAAGATTTTTTGCCGATATTGAACTTGAGAATGGAGAGATCGTAACAGCCCATTGTCCGAATACGGGCCCGATGAAGGAAATCTACATTCCAGGTAATCTGGTGCAAATTTCTCCTAGCAATAATCCTAAACGAAAACTTGCTTATACCTGGGAGATGATCAAGATAAATGATGTGTGGGTGGGAGTAAATACAGGGTTACCGAATAAAGTTATTAAGACCGCTTTGGAGCGAAAAATATTTCCCGAGTTAGCATCTCACTATAAAAAAGTGCGATCAGAAGTTCCCTATGGTCAGGACAAGAAAAGCCGCATAGATTTTTTGTTGACAGGGGAAGATGATCAATTACCAATTTACCTAGAAGTCAAAAATGTTACTCTTACTGCCGGGAAAAGGGCTCTATTCCCTGATACTGTAACCACTCGCGGGCAAAAACATCTCAGGGAATTAACCGCATTAATCCCCAAAGCTCAAGCCGTGATGCTTTATTTTATTAATCGTAGTGACTGTTCTAGCTTTGCCCCTGGGGACAATTTTGACCCGGAATATGGCATCTTATTGCGAAAAGCTGTAGCTGCTGGGGTAAAAGTCCTACCCTATAGTTTCGAAACTACACCTGTTGGCATCAAATATTTGGGGCCAATGGATTGTGTCTTATAAGTTTAAGATCAAACCTCAATGATTTTCAATTTTCAATTAGTTTCGAGTAGGCAACTGAGCTTAACACGTTAAGAGGAGTTTGTTCTTTTAACAATTCTAGACCGGTTTGATCTCTGACAAATAAAGAGCCCGCAAATCCTAAAGAATTAATGGCAATTGAGTCAAAAGAATCTCGCGATCGAGGAATAACCATCATCCATTTTCTTGTAGCCAAAAAATTATAAGCTGCGGGCTGTTGCGGACTATTATCAAGTAAATTAAGACCGACTTTTTCCAATAAAGAATAATAACAGTCCAACATTAATTTTCCTACTGTGAAAGGATTATCAATCTTGGTAAAATCATAGGATGCGATCGCATTAATAAAGGGAAAACTGGGTATTATGCCCAAAGAATTTTGGAATCTCACTTGATCAATCGCAGGTTGAATCGGCAGACAAGCCAAGTCTGGGATCAGCGGTAGAGGAAGTAATTGCAAATGCTTATGTCTTTGAGATGAGCCGGCAGCAGGGCCTCCATTATAAAATGCCAGGCCATCAATCTCTTTCATGCATGACCATAAAGCAGCAAAATCATGAATATTCAAGAGATTTTCTTGTTCTTCAAAGTCGCGAGTTACGATCAGTAAATGACCGTCTACGATATTAAATTTATTTAGCAAACATAAATGACTAGCAGAAATATCACAAACAAATAAATTTGGATTGTAGGGCAGAAAAGGATCAATATATTTTCCGGTTTTTACTTCCTGAAGTTTTTGTTGAGCTTTAGCTTCTTCTTTACGGGTGATATTTGATAAACTGCGAATGACAAAAGAGATGTTATCTTGTTCAATGAGTTGATATTCAGTTTCTATTGATTTGAGGTCCCCAGTTTGACGAGCATACTCAGTCTTTGCGATCGCTTGATTCCATAATCTTCCTGGTTTCAGTAGCAATGTTTCTGATTTCTGACTGAGTTCTCTCACCATAAATATCCTTTAAAAATACACTCCAAATAATAATCCTATCAAAGGAACGACAATAAACGAAGGCAGAAGAATGAAGGCAGAAGGCAGAAGTTCTTTTGTTTAGAAGAGGTTTTGCTCCCTCCTGAACCCCGTTTTTTCCTAAAGGAAGAGGTCTTAACCCAAAGCAGGAAGGAAGAAGTAGATTTAAACCTTCTGCCGTCTGCCGTCTGCCGTCTGCCTTCAAGGGCGAAGCCCGATAATTCGATTCGGGCTATCCTTATGGACTTAGCCTTTTGAAAGTTTGGGGAAATTAAGTTTTCCCCAGCGATGTAACTCAAGCCAAACCTGTTGCAAATCCCCATTACTATCTGATTTATTTTTGTGATTTGTAAGAGAAAGATGAATCCATAAACAACGACGGTCTCTAAGGCTGTCCTGGCCCCACAACCAATCCCAAAATAATTCAGGAGTCAGCTGAACCTGATTTAGCAATAGGGAAAACTCTTTTTGCTCAGCAATACTATAGCCCAAAGAAGTGAGGCAACTGCTCAAATGATTGATATTTCCTAACTGCTGATCGCTGGTGTTTTCTTGAACTAATAAATAAGAACCAACTTGAGAAATTTTTTTGACCTTTTGAGTTGTCATTATTGCGGGATCAAACTCTAAATATTCGGGTAATAAGCCTGGGATATTACCCCTAGTGCCCACAAGATAGCGAATTTCCAACACCAGATTTAAATCATCTTGCTGATAAAAATATCGTTTTGCCGCCTTGATAACTTCGCCATTTTCATCTGGTTGCGCTGTTATCGCCAAAGACTCGCTAGATAGGGCTTGCCAATTCGTGAGGGGAATCTCCTCAGGAAAAACAAAATCGGCAACTCGACGATTGCCAACATGGGGATTCGCGATCGCATAAACTGTTACCAACGCAAAACCTATACTGATAGTTGAGAGAAAGCCACGACGCAACCTGCTGTTATTAGACATAATTCCAGATATTCACATCATGTTGCATGAGACGAATCTAACAAACCATCTCGATTTAACATCCAATAGGCAAAAGCCGCAAAAATCATAATTGCCGCAGTAGAAAAAATCTGGGAACCTTCCGTACCATGCCAATAATCAAAGGTCGCTTGTTCTGGAATTGCCAAAGTCAAAATACAAACTCGAACAACCCCCAAGACAAAACCAATAACAATAGAAACCATAGGAATAGAAAAACATTGAGATTTCGCCACAGGAAAAAAACTAACGAGCAATAAAGACAACTTCAACATCAAAAGTATCATCGGCATCCCAGCACAGGAATAATCGACGATCGCCTTATAGTTACCAAGACTCGGAAGTGATAATATTACTTCGTTTCCTCGATTAATAACATTAAAACCCAAATAGTAAAGACAATAGGTGGCGAACTTGGCATTAAGAACTGTAATTTTTACTATATTGTCAATAAAATTGCCAATAAGACCTGTCGGAAAAAATAAAAACCAAGCGAAAAATAATTCTTGACCATATTGCCTCAACCCTCTCAAGCCAGAAGCAATTAATGCAACACCAAGACCTGCACAAAAAGGAACCAAAGATAATAAATTAGACTCAAAACTAAACAAAGATAAGGTTTTAATAACAATAACAACCAGTAAACTCAAGCCAAGAAAACTAGCAAAAAAATTACTGTTGAGATTGATTCTGTCCCTACGTCGCCAGATTAGTCCTAAAACAGCTCCATAAAACAAAATATTAGTAATTAAATCATCTATGTTGCCCAGGGCTTTCCAAACTAAATTAAGATAAAAAACACCTAGGAAAAGTAATATTGTCCACAACCAAAAGCCATTTTTTTTGGCAATTTCTCTGTAAAATACTAGGTTATTATTTATCATGGCAAATACCTAAGAGGATTTATTTATTCTTTTCTTTAAAAGATTCGATTCCAGAAAACCACTAACTATGATCATGCTTAATCCAGGACTAAATTTAAAAGGAATGGTTTGTGAAGTCTGCAAAAGGTCAAACGTAAAATCATCACCTACATTTTCATCTGAAGTATAAAAGAGGATGTAATCAACATTGGCAAGGTTTATATCCCCACCAGCATCACTAGTCGATTCAACTCGATCCCGGTAGGCAAAAAAAAGTGATTTGGGAGAATCTATATTGGCCGTCAGCATTTGAGTAATAGTCGCCACATTATCATTTGTGTCTTTAAACTCAAAATTAAATTCTATATCGCCATCTCCTGTTCCTAGATTCAACGCCAAGACATTTAATTGAATTGATCTTTGCACATCTGCTCCATCTATTGTTATTGGATCAAACCTTTGGGTTGCCGCGAATTGAAAGGTATTACTGCCCTCAAAATCGGCGAAAGCTTTGAGGGGAAAGCCTTTGGCAGGAGCTTGTAATAACTCTAGAAGCAATAGGCTTAACGCCAAACTGCCATTCGCTAAGAGTTTCATTTTTTTACTACAGTTGGCGACAGAATAAATGCATTAATTGATTTCTTGAACCAAGATATCTTATACATTAGAAATTAGCTTTAATCTATTTAAAAAATTGATTATCCGTAATAACCTCCCTAAAAATGAGTATAAGGGTTAAAAAAATCATCCTTTATGCCAAAAATACTAATTTCAAGTAAGTAAAAGCACTACAAAAATCTTGTAAATTCATGAGAGATAACAGATAGACAAGTATTTTTATCCGTATAAATAACGAAATTAGCTACTAGTAGTTGAGGCTGAAAGTGATTGGGAGTATAACAGCAAAAGTAATATAAACTTGCAAATGCTAATTCATAAAAATCTGAATTTAAATAAAACCTAAATATAAGCCCAAATAACCTATCTTTATCGCAAAAAGTGGCAATCACGAAGTAAGACAATATCTAAATAAACTTATGCGCATACTAACATCAATATGCTGCACTGCTATTCTTCTGCCGCTGACAAGTTTGGCTGCAACAGCTTTAGAAGATCCAATGGTCAAAAATACTGAATTTTTCTCCATTTCCCGAAAGGCAGATTTGTTATTTCAACAGCAGTGGATAACAGAAGCAGCAAAGCTCAAAACGATTATTGCTCAAGTAGAAGATCCAAGTCCTATCAAAGAAGCTAATCTGGCTGATAATTCTTGGAGCGAATCCGACTCTATTGATACCGAAAAAGCCCAAGACGTAATCTTTCAATTACAAAATCTTGAAAGCACCAACTTTTCCCCTAATAGAGGGGCGCCAGGAATGACTATTGGCAATCCCTATGGTTTTGGTGCAGATGGAGGTGCTTTCTTTGCTGGGTTTGGGTACCAATCAGACACTCGATTTGGCAATGATGATGATGAAGATGGAGTCGCAAATTTCGGTGTTGGTTTAGGCAATGCCAAGAAGGCTGTGGGACTGGAACTATCTTATACAATGGGGAGTTTCGGGAATAATCGGGATTTTGGGACGGGTGGTTTCAATGCCAAAATGCATCGGCAATTTCCTGGGGCCTGGGGTGTAGCTGCTGGCTGGAATGGATTTCTCAATCTTGGAGATGAGAATGACTTCGAGAATTCTTTTTATCTTGTAACTTCTAAAATTTTTCGTACCAGAGAAAAGCTTAATTCTCCTTTTAGCCGAATAGCTGCCACTGTAGGATTCAGTAATAGCGAATTTAACAATGATAGCGATCGCGAGTTTGATGTCTTAGGTAGTTTAGCCTTTAGAGTTGCTCGACCCCTGAGCACTGTTGTCGAATGGACAGGCAGCGATTTGGCTATGGGTGTTTCTGCCTCACCGTTTAGAAGAGTTCCTCTGACTTTGAACATTGCAGTCAGAGATATTGCGGGGGAAGGAGATGGCGCACGCTTAGTTTTTGGGGCGGGAATGGGATTTTAAATATTCACAAACTCAAAAAATATCAAGTTATAAGGAGGAACTTAGTGTCCAACAAAACACCACTTCTCGTAAGTATTGGCTTGGGATTAGCGATCCTATCCTTTGGCGAAGTAACCCTCGCCCAGGAGAATAAAAGTACTTTAACAACTGGGATTTCAGCAACAGGGAGTATTTCTAATACTGTTACAAACATTAATTTTGGTGGCCTTGCCCGAAGAGGAACCGGATTTCAATTTGAGGTAATCGATGGGACGACCATCTCAATTCCTCAAGATGTCTTTGAATCGGTAACTACCACAGATGCTGATGCCGTCACAGGAAAATCACCGGAAGAGATTATAGTTTGCCTGACGGATGCATGTAGCCCTAGTAATAATTTTGATGGTGAGACAATCACTGTTAACGAGCTCGCCAACTTGATTGAAAGCGATCTTAACCAAGCCTTGAATGATTTGGTCGCGGCTGAAAAAGCGGCATCGGATGGCATAGTTGCCTCGGACGACTCTCGCCGGATTGTCAGAAAAGAATCTGATGCTCAGGCCCATTGTGATTGTATTCCAGGGGAGATCAATATTGTCAGAGAAACCTCTAACTCTGATAGCTATGCTACTCGTCGGAATGTCATGACAGTGACAGAGGCCAGCCAAATAGTAGAAACAAAACTAGAAGAATCCAGCATTTTTATCGAACAAATTAATCAACTAAAACCCGAAAATAGTCTTTGGTAAATTTAGGAGAATTACCCATGAAGCGACAGAAACAATTAGCTAATTTTTTGATTAAGTCCGTTAAGAAATCTCACATCACATTAATGGGTGTGACTCTCGGAACTCTAGGATTGCTCCATAGTATGACCCCATCTGCGATCGCAGAAAATTATTTTGGCAACAATAATATTCAGTTTGACCAAGATACAATTATTGAATTTGAATTTATCGAATCCCATGGCGCCTATCAATCAACTTTTGGAGTGCTCGATATCGATTCTTGCCAGACTCAACCAGGAGGCGAAATCATTCTCAGCTCTTGCGACAAGACCGCTTTACTAGTAGAAGCCAAAGCATCTGACGCTCACGACACAGTGGCTCGCAGCTCAACCTATGAAGATTCTTTGGTCAATCAGTCCCGAGAAACAGACTTTGTGGGAACCCCAGGAAATACAGTGCCTCGCCCCATGAGTGAGTTTAAGTTTGAAGCGGGGAAAAGGTATGCTTTTTACCTAGAATCTTCCTTCAATGGCGGATTTGCGGGGATCGTCTATTCCTCAACGGACTTAAATAGCCAAGGGAATGTCCAGGCTATTTTTGAGGAAGGTTCTGTCGCCACCGCTCAACTAGTTTCCCGCCAAAATGTTCCTGACAGCAATGTCAACCAATATGAAGCGCTGATTAATGGGGGGGTTCTGATTCGTTTTGACGATACTGGCTCTCAACTCGTTAAAACAGACTATCAAGATGTTGACTTTGATGATTTTGTCGTGGGCATTGGGGGCTACCAAGTGGATTGTAATTAGTATTACGAGCAACTTGAAACTCTGAACGGATCATCCCACCATCTATTTGCATCTGACTCATTAATGATGGAGGTAGATTATGAGGATTAATGTCAAAGCTAACTAAAGATACCTGCCCTTTTCCAGAAGCCAAATTTGTTAGTTTCCAGCGAAAAGTTGTTAATACCTCCCATTCGGCTTTTTTCTGAGCTTGATTATAGCTTTTGACACCGACTAAATGGGTTATAAAATCAATTGATTCTTGATCTTTTAGTCTATAGTCAGAAGGCATATCCTCAAAGATTAACTCAAACTGATTCTTAACCTGATGATGTTGGTAATTATGCCGGGAACGACAATTTTCACAGGATTCTATATCCCAATAGAAAGGAAAATTATCAGCTCCATCATATTGATAACCGCCAAATGGTGGATCATTATAAGGAGTTACCAATTTATCCCCTTTATTATTAGCTATGCCATGGGGATCCTTTTCTACGTAATTCACCCAGTTAAAGTTTTTGTAACCCAAAGTTGCCGCTAAAGACTTTAAGGAAATTTTTTGTCCTCGATTATCTTGAGGAGAGAATTTAGCTAATATTCTTGAATTTTCTAGGGAAACAGAAATTTGCTCTGCGAAAGGAAAATTCTTCAGAGATATAGTATTTTTACTGATTTTGTCAGCAGCAAATTCTGGGATAGTAGAGCATGAAGATTGACCAATTGTGTTTTCTGGATTAGCAATATTGGCATCTGCCTTTACTGTCATTGTTAGTAAATTACCAACAGCGAGTAAAGCAACTATAGGAGATAAAAACTTCATTTGATTCTTATATAAAAAATTAAATATAAGAATCATCTTATTGCATATATTTACTTACGTGGTAATACTTACAATGCTTAGTCGTTAATCTTTAGTTTTACTTTAGCTAAAAGATAAGATTTGCCAGAATGTAAAGCTCTCTACACTTTGGTTACTGAATAAAACAAGACTGAAAACTTTAGATAATTATTGGATAAATATGCGTAGAAATTCTGAGAATTGGGAATAATCTGGACTAGGGCTTGTAATCTGAATCTCTCTATCGGTTTCTTAAAAAGATGGCAATAATAATGCTCAATTTATTGGTAGCATGGAATAAAAAATCAAAATTAAATCTTCTAAATAGATTGCGCAAAAGGAAGAACAGAGTTCGGCCCAAGCAGCAAAAGTTCTGTTTATCAATAATCACTCAATTTTACCCTCCTGACTACGCTGCAACAGGCCAGTTAATTCAAGAGCTGGCAACTCAGTTAGGAGATGAGAATGTGCGAGTAAGTGTCTTTACGGGACAACCTGGCTATGCTTTTAGTAACAGTAGAGCACCGAGAATAGAGGAAAATCAGCGAGTAAAAGTCAAGAGAACTCGTGCTACTCAGTTATTATCTAAAAAAATTCTGGGAAAAGCCTTGAATGGCATTATTTTTAGTGTTCGAGCTGGGTTACATATCATCAGACATCGCAAGAACCAGGATGTTCTCCTTTTAACAACTGCCCCACCATTTCTCTTTACGGTAGGTTATTTGGCCAATATATTTTTTAAGACGCCGTATGTTTGTTTAGTTTACGATTTATATCCGGATGTCGTGACAGAATTTGGGTTGATTTCTTCCCAAAATGCGATCGCAAAACTATGGAATTGGTGTAACAATCGCATTTGGTCGAGAGCTCAAGGAATTATTGTCCTCAGCGATACAATGAAGGACCGTATTGTCGCCAAGCATCCTCGAACCAGTTCAAAAATAGCAGTGATTCATAATTGGGCAAATGCCGACTGGATTAAACCGATCTCCAAAGAACAAAACTGGTTTGCCTATGAGCATGGCACCCATCATAAATTTACGGTTCTTTATTCTGGTAATTTGGGGCGTTGTCATGATTTGGAGACGATGCTTGGCACCATCAAACTACTCAAAGATGAAGAGATAAGATTTGTGTTTATTGGCGCGGGAGTCAAACATGAATTATGCCGTCAGACTGTCAAAGAATGGGGTTTGCGAAATTGCACTTTTTTACCTTATCAGGATCGCTCATATCTTCCTTATTCGTTAACCTCTTGTGATTTAGCTTTAGTGAGTATTGCTCCCGGTATGGAAGGAGTGGTTGTGCCCAGCAAATTATATGGTGTTATGGCTGCAGGCAGGGCGATCGCAGCTATTTGTGAACCCCATTCCTATTTACGGTCATTAATTGATGATGCCAATTGCGGTGCTTGCTTTAATAATGGGGATAGTGAAGGTTTAGCTGAATTTATCCGTTTTCTTGCTAAAGATCCCCAAACTGCGAGTAAAATGGGGCAATCTGGACGCAAGCATTTAGAAGCAAACTTTACCCCTCAAATTATTGCTCAACAATATCAAGAAATTTTGAATCCTCAGACTCAGTCAATAACTATTTCACGATGATCATTCGACAATGGATTATTCCTCAATAGGTGGTTCGCTACTTTGAGTATTGATTAATTTAGATGCCGGGCGATCGCTGCTCCAAGACCACCAAGCAGTACCACATTGACAAAGATAAAATTCTTGCCATTTCCGACGCTGATCATATCCGACAACCGGAGCCCGACGATTGAGCCAAACATGAGTCGCACTTTCAGTATTCTCTCTACAGGCAGGGCAACAAAATCTCACAGCATGAACTGCTTTTTCTGTCCAGGTTGGAGGAATGGGGTTAAAGGCGTCCATAGGGAATTGAAAATTAAAAATTAAAAATGGAAAATGGGTTTTGGGCTTAAAGTTGTAGCAGTTTGAATTTTATCGTCTAAAATCTTAAGTACAAATAACATAACATAGCTATATTTAGAAGATGATCTTACCTGGTGCAACGGTTAAAGTTAAGAATCCCGACGATATCTACTTCAATTTTGAAGGGCTTGTACAGCGCATCGATGATGATCGAGTTGCCGTATTATTTGAGGGTGGCAACTGGGATAAACTAGTCACATTTGGCCTTTCGGAGCTTGAATCAGTACAACTCAAAGTAGGCAAAAAAAAGTAACTTTATGAAAAGGGATGAGATGTGAGGGATGAGGGATGAAGGATGAAGGATGAGGAAAAGCCAGTTTTTTCCCTTTTACTGATAACTAAATCACTGAATAACTGAAAAGATGCGTTTACCTTTACCTCAGTTTGCGACGGAAGATCGACAGGCCAGTCATATTGGAGAAGTTATTGAAACTGCAACGACTCAATATACGGCTCAATGTTTAGAGCCAGAAGATTTGAAATTTCCTCAGATGCCGCCTTTTGGTAGTTGGGTAAAATCTTTTGATGAGGAATCGGGAAATAAGATTTTGTCAGTTGTCACCTATGTGACAACCACCCCGATCGATTCTGTGCATCGTGCTAGGGCCTTGGGTCTATCCCTAAGCGAATTGCGAGAACAACAACCCCAGATTTTCGCGATGTTGAAAACTGAATTTAAAGCTGCGATCGTGGGGTACGAAATTCCTGAAAATTCTCTAAGCATTAATGCCCCTAGCAATTTTGGCAAGGTTTATCAGTATTTGCCGCCTCGTCCACCGCAAATTCACCAAGGAGTTTATCAATGTGAGCCGGCTGAAGTAATTAACTTCACCGAAAAACTCGATTTTCTCCGAACTCTATTACAAGCCAAAGATATTCCCGTGGAGTCCTTAGTTGCTGCTGCTATTCGTGATGTTTACCGCCTCAGAAGGGCTAATCGCCAATGGTTAGTTCAAGTAGGCCGAACACTTAGTACTTTACTTAAGGATGATTATGACCGCTTACGTTACATTTTAAGTCAAATCCATATTTAGAAATATCGCAATTGACATAAATGCGATCGCCATACCATCGTATTTATACGGTTTTTTGTTTGAAGTCAGGGAATTCTGTTAAAAAAAATCCCTCAATTGTCGGATGAGGGACTCGTTTGTTTCTTATATATAGTTGTATCTACCATTGTACTATGTAATCATTCTATTATTCTCAATTTGATGAGAAATTCAAGAAACTTTTACTCATGAAATTCCAGTAAAAAAAATCTCCCAATTGTTAAATGGAAGATCGATTTTACCTTATAGTGTCGTGGAGAACACTTACAAAAGTTACTCCCCAATAGTATTTACTATTGGAGATTGCACTTAGGAAGAAACCCCAGACAAGACATAAATTTGTAGTTATCTAAAGCCTGGAGTTGTTATGAATTGAATTATAAATTGTAATTTCCTATGCAGCTTTGCGAGCTTGGATTTCGTCTAGCAAATTAGCTTGGATACTTCTTCTTTCACGATCTTCGGGGTCCATTTGTTCGCTGATTTCTGATTTTCTAGCTTGGTTAATCTCATTGAATTTTTCAATATCAGCGGGAGTGAACGGAATCTCTGCCCCTTGAGCAATTCTGACTCTTTCATAACCAAGAGCATCTAAGACATCTCCAGCTACAGACTCAAAGATTTCAATTTCTTCATCAGTCATCGATTTGAGAAACTTCTTAGTATTTTGTTTCATAATCGGTTGAGTGACATTGCCCCATAGAGAACTAGAAGAAGCGGCATTAGTTGCTTCATTAGACTTATGGAAATTTAGCATTTTGTCCGTATACTCCACGC
>NZ_ALVZ01000216.1 GCF_000332055.1 Xenococcus sp. PCC 7305
TAGAAGTAGTTTTATCCTTCTGCCCTCTCTCTTGGTGAGCGTCTCTTGGTAGACATTCCCTTGCGCCTTTCGGCGGCGCGGGCTTCTACCGCTTCCCTTGCGCCTGACGGCGGCGCGGGGTCTCATCGCTGCCCTCTGCCTTCAAGGGCGAAGCCCCGTTAAAAAAGGGTCTTTTGATAGCCCAAATGTTTATAGGCTGCTTCTGTGGCAATTCTGCCTCGATGAGTGCGGTTTAAATAACCGATTTGGAGAAGGTAAGGTTCATAGACTTCCTCAATGGTTTTAGAATCTTCTCCCGTCGCTGCGGCGATCGCCTCTAAGCCTACAGGGCCACCCTGAAATTGTTCGATCATCGTACTCAGAACTAATCTATCTGTCCAATCCAAACCACGCTCATCAACATCGAAGATTTCTAGAGCAGTTGCTGCTAATTCCAAATTGATCGCGGTAGCTTTTTCTACCTGAGCATAATCGCGAACTCTTCTAAACAAACGATTGGCAATACGAGGCGTACCTCGGGAACGGCGAGCAATCTCGGTTGCTCCATCTTCGGTCACAACGGTTTTAAAGATATCCGCAGTGCGTTTGACAATGATAGTCAGTTCGTCGATTTCATAAAAACGTAGTCTTTGAATTAGACCAAAGCGATCGCGTAGAGGGGAAGTTAGGGACCCAACTTTGGTCGTTGCCCCAATAAGGGTAAATTTCGGTAGGGAAATACTACGAGTTTTGGCAGCTTGACCCTTGCCAATCGTGATATCCAGACGATAATCTTCCATTGCTGGATAGAGTAATTCTTCCGTCATCCGATTCAACCGATGAATTTCGTCGATAAACAGAATATCTCCTGGCTTCAAGCCAATCAATAAACCTGTAATATCCCTTGGTCTTTCCAATGCCGGAGCTGCTGTGATTTTACAATCAACTCCCATCTCCGAAGCCAAAATTAGTGACATGGTGGTTTTCCCCAGTCCTGGAGGGCCATAGAGGAGGAGATGATCCAAAGATTCTTGCCGATCTTTAGCTGCTGCGATCGCAATATTGAGTATTTTCTTTAATTCTTTTTGCCCAATATATTCCGTTAAGGTCTGAGGGCGAATGCGCGCTTCTTGATTTTCTGTTTCTTCTGGGTTGTTGGCTGCCGAAACTAAACGAGATTCACCACTACTGTTGTGATTTAGGGGCTTTTCTGATTTTGGTGTTGTTTGATGAGACTTTGACTGAGTTTTTTGGTTTTTTTTGACAGTATCAGCAGATTTTTGATTTGGAGAAGATCGTTTAATTGCCATAGAGTTAATCTTTTGAAGGCAGAGGGCAGAGGGCAGAGGGCAGAGGGTAGTAGTTTGTTCTTTTCACGTTTTCAGGGTATTTGCTACTTTTTAATAAAAAATTTAGGCGTCTAAAATTTGCTTTGTAGTTAGCTTTAATTCGGGAAAAGTTTTAGATGTTATTATTTCTTCTTCTTGATAAGCTTTGAACTGATAAACCCCATTGTCGTCAAGTAGATAGACAAAAACTGTTGGAACTTTGGGATTGCCTAAGTAACTTCTACTAGCTATAGCTAAATAATCGACAATCCAATATTCGGAGATACCTAAACGCTGATATTCATCCAGTTTATCTATGTAATCATCTTCCCAATTAGTAGAGACTACTTCCACTGCTATTTGTAATGGTTCAAATAATGCTGAATAAGCAGTAGGATGAGAATCCCATATTTGACGCTCTACGACACTAACATCTGGATGGTGTCCTTGTTCAACTCCATCTTTCGTTTCGGTCGCAACTACAATTCTGCCAGATACCCAGTAATCTAATTTAAGGCGTTTAACTTCCGATTTAAAACTATCGGCGATAAATTCAGCGATTGTTTCATGTCTGCGAGTCGCTAGTTTTCTCATGATTTCCCCATTAACCAATTCGTAGCGTCCTGCCTTGTCGGGGATTTGTTCAAAGAATTGCGCTAAGGTCAGTTTTTGTTTGGGCTGATGGGTAGTTAGAGTCATCACAACACCTCAACTAAAGTATCATTATTATATCTGTTCAAACTCAATGTTTAATGGTCAATGCTTAATGGTCAATGTTCAAGATGTTCCTTTGAATAAACCTTGAGGACGAATCAAAAGAATTACCACCATGATAAATAAGGCAACCCCCAATTTATATTGCGAACCAAGAAAAGGAACACTGAGTTCTTGAGCAATTCCAATCGTTAAAGCTCCTGCGATCGCACCATAGGGATTCCCAATGCCTCCCAAAATAACCGAAGCAAACATGGGCAAAATTAGAAACCATCCCATATTTGGCCGCACAGTTGTAATCAAACCATACATTCCCCCAGAAACTGCTGTCAGCACTCCAGTAATAATCCAAGTCCAAAGTACTACCTGCTCGACATTAATTCCTGATACCCTGGCCAAATCAATATTGTCAGCAACTGCCCGCATTGCTTTCCCCATTTTGCTGTTTTGCAACAAAAAATGTAGCGCCAAGATAGCTGCGATCGCCAGAACAATGACAATTACGCGATAATAGGCAATTCTGAGATCACCAAATTCTAGAGCTTTCACTACTGGTAAATCATAGGATTGGTTACTACTTCCCCAAATCAGGAGAATCCCACTACGCAAAAAAAGAGCCAAGCCAATAGAAATAATAATCAAACTCGTATCCGAAGCCCTGCGATCGCGCATGGGTTTCCAGATTAAAAATTCTGAAAGCAGCATCATCGCGATCGTGCCGAGGGCCCCTAGCATCATTGCGAGCCAGATATTGACCCCATTAATATTCGCCAGCCAAGTAAAATAGGCTCCTAGGGTCATAAAATCGCCATGGGCAAAATTAGATAAGCGCAAAACGCCATAGGTCAAAGTCAGTCCGATCGCCGCCAGAGCCAGAATGCTACCGATTGTAAGGCCATTAAAAAGTAATTGAAGATCCATAGAGAAAAGGATGAAGGATGAGGGATGAGCGGTGCGACCCCGCGCCGCCGAAAGGCGCAAGGTAACGCGCACCAAGAGAGGGATGAGGAAAGTGATATTTCATCTCTCAATTATCAAAGATAACCTGAGCAACTTCATCGATTGCAGTTTTCAAATCTTGATTGACAATTCTGACTTCAAATTCTTCACTGGCGGCGATTTCTTCTTTTGCCCGGTGCAAACGCTTCTCGATGGCCGATTCAGGATCTTTGCCTCGTCGGCGAAGTCTTGCTTCGAGCTCTGCCATTGATGGCGGTAACAGAAAAATTTTTAGGGCATCAGGAAAAATCTCCGAAACGATTCTAGCTCCCACTAATTCTATTTCCAAGAGCACCCATTTTCCCCCATCAATTAATTCCTGAATATTGGTTTGCGGCGTCCCATAATAATTTCCCGCATATTCTGCCCATTCGAGGAATTCTCCCTCTACGATCGCCAACTGGAATTCATCCCGATTCAGAAAATAATAATCTCTGCCATCTATTTCCCCTGGGCGAGGTTTCCTAGTGGTGGCAGAGACAGAAAGATGAAGTTGCGAATATGTTTGAATGAGGGACCTGACTATAGTTCCTTTGCCAACACCGCTAGGCCCTGTGATAACAATTAATTTTCCTGATGCCATGAAAACTTGAGAGAATTTAGGTAGTACCCTCCTTATTTACCACAAAGCGGTGGGCAACGGTTTCTGGTTGAATAGCTGATAAGACTACATGGGACGAATCTGTAATGATGACAGCTCTAGTACGACGGCCATAGGTAGCATCTACCAGCTGTCCTTTTTCTCTAGCTTCGGTGATAATTCTTTTGATAGGAGCTGATTCAGGGCTGACTATAGCAATAATGCGATTAGCGGACACAATATTGCCGAATCCGATATTTATTAATTGAATATCCATAAGTATTGGGATGCCATTGTATAGGATCGAGGCGAGTTCGCAAATATAACCCTTATGTTATAGATAATAATCCTGCATTACAACCTTAAAAGTTATGAAGCAGCTATTTTTTTCGCAAATTTTAGCTTTTTTTCAGTTTTTTTCACAATTCTCTAAGCTTATTTGTTGTTTTATTGATAATTAATAATTTTTATGCAGCCTTTTGATTACACGAGTTTAATAGCAGTCCATGGCGAATTAATGAGGGATTGGCTGCCGGCAAGGGTAGAACAAGTGCATCAGCGCGATCGCTTTACCATCTACTTATCATTAAGAACTATTAAGAAACGTGGTTGGTTGAGTATTTCTTGGCATCCTGAAGCGGCCAGAGTTTGTATCGGTAAGGCTCCGCCAAAAGTTCGCGACACTTTTACCTTTAGTGATCAACTGCGACATCAATTTAAAGGCTTAGCCCTGACTGATATCAAGGCAATTGCACCTTGGGAGCGAGTATTAGATTTTCAGTTTGCTAAACGTCCTGGTGATCAGATCCTATGCCATCTCTATGTTGAGATTATGGGTAAATATAGCAATGTGATTCTCACTGATGCCAACCAACAGATTATTGCGCCTGCCCGTCAAATTAATGCGAGTCAATCTAGTGTCCGCCCGATTCAAACAGGAAAACCCTACGAACTGCCACCTTCTTTGACAGGAGCTGTCCCTAAACCAGAAGAATCTCTTGAGCTTTGGCAAGAACGTGTAGCTTTAATTCCCGGCCAACTACAACGCCAATTGCTCAAAGCTTATCGAGGGATTAGCCCCAGAATCGCGATCGAAATTGTTACCGATTCTGGACTTGCTCCAGAAAAATCAACAGATAGCTTAAGCGAATCTGATTGGCAAAATTTATTTATCTCTTGGCAAAAATGGTTAGCAATGCAATCTAAGGGAGAATTTTCTCCAGGAAAAACCGACACAGGTTATACAGTTTTAGGGTTTGTCAAAAATCAGCCAGCAGAAAGTTTACAGGCTTTGATTGATAACTACTATCAGAATCAGTTAAATCAACAAGAGTTTCGCCAACTGCATCATCAACTGACCCAGAAAATTACTAATATCGTCAAAAAATGCGATCGCAAAGCCACTACTTTTCGCGATCGCTTACAAGAATCGACAGGGGCGGAAAACTATCGCCAACAAGCAGATTTGTTAATGGCCCATCTGCATCTTTGGAAACCAGGAATGCGATCGATAACCTTAGAAGATTTTGCCACAGGGGAACCGATTAAAATCAAGCTCAACCCGGAAAAAAACGCGGTGCAAAATGCCCAATATTTATATAAAAATCATCAAAAACTTAAACGAGCCCAGGATGCAGTCCTTCCGCTATTACAAGAAGTCGAATCAGAAATTAATTATCTACAGCAAATCAAAACTTCTTTGAGCCAAATTGCCAACTATAGCAACCCAGAAGATCTAGACGCCCTAGTAGAAATTCGCGAGGAATTAATCGAACAAAATTATTTAAAAACCGATCGACCTCTGACTAAAGTTCAAGATGACTCCCAACCCCATCGTTATCAAACTCCTTCGGGATATCAATTATGGGTCGGCAGAAACAATCGGCAAAATGATCGCCTAACTTTTCGAACGGCCAATGATTATGATCTTTGGTTTCATACCCAAGAAATTCCTGGAAGTCACGTTTTACTGCGCCTAGAACCTGGAGAAGTTGCCCAAGAAGCGGATCTCCAATTTGCTGCTAATATTGCAGCTTATTATTCCCAGGCTAGAGAGAGCGATGTCGTGCCCGTAATTTATACCAAACCTAAACATGTTTATAAACCAAAAGGAGCCAAACCGGGCATGGCAATTTATAAACATGAAACTGTCATCTGGGGTAAACCGAGATGAGGGATGAGGGATAAGGGATGAGGGATGAGGAATGAGGAATGAGGGATGAGGGATGAGGAATGAGGAATGAGGAATGAGGGATGAGGGATGAGGGATGAGGGATGAGGGATGAGGGATGAGGTCGCTGTTTTTGGTAATGCTGGGGGCAGTATTCAATCAATCAATAATCTCAAATATCTTTTCTCTTCAACCAAGATGGTGAACTATATATAAGTTTAATAACAGTTAATATTATAAGGCTAACAACTAGGGTTGCTGTCCAAAGAGGGAAAGTCAAACCTAAAATGGATAAGGAGATAGACCCTATCGATTCGATAGTAGCAACCATAAAATTTCCGATTCCTCCCGTAAGACCTGTAGAGGCTAATCTGGTCAAACTTGCCAAGGAACCCATTATCCCGGCTGTCCCGCCACCAGCGACCACCGCAATAGTCCATTGCAATACTGGATCTGTATGCCCTAAGGTAGCAGCGGTTATAACTGTGCCAATACCTACAGCTATCGGTATTTGAACTGTATCTAATAGGTTATCTACTAGGGGAATATAATAAGCTAGAATTTCTAGAATGGTGGCAATTCCCAGTGCGAAGGCAGCTTCTGTGGTGCCTAACCATTCAAACCCCGATGATAGGGGGATATGCCCATATATAGCTGCCAAACTCATAGCCAAAGGTGGGATGAAAACGCGAAAACCACAAGCGGCACTGAGCGTTATTCCTAAGCAAAGAGCAATAAGAATTTCCATTTTGTCTTAAAATTTAGTTTCCACGTTATTTTACTGTCGATGTCAAGCCGATTTATCGGCAATTTTAGTCTGAAAGAATCGGCGATTTTGTATGGGAGTTGGCATGAGAATCCTAACTTCTATAATTCATCAACAGGTATTTCTTCTTTAAAATCAACAATAAGTTGCATATTTTCGATCATTAATTCTCGCAGATCTTCAGTCAGGGGAACTATGCCTTGAAACCCAAACCAGCGATCAAACAAAACCAAAGAGTTGATGTCATCTGCTAGGAAACTTTGCATAAAACGAATCAAAGTGTAATTAACATTATTGAGAAACTGTGAATTGTTTTCAGGAATCATACAGGCAATTCCTTCTTTGGAATAGTAGCCAAGTATCGCAAACTCTTCAGCATGATTGGTAATTTGGAGCCAGCTTTCGAAGAGAATGCCATCCCCAGCAAAAGCATCGATTTCCCCTTTTTCCAGAGCTAGATAACCGGAAGCGCGATCGCCAACTGTCACTATTTCTGCGCCCGGTTCTGCTTTCCTAATCGCTAGCTCATTGGTGGTTCCTTGTAAAACGCCAATTTTTTTACCGGCTAGAGATTGTGAAAGGTTTAAATAATCATCCTGTTTGACTAACAGTCTGGTTCCTGTGATGCCATAGCTAACAGAAAAATCAATTTTTTGATCTCTTTTCCAAGTAAAACTGCTAGCATCGCAAACAATATCCACTTTATGATCAACTAATTGAGGGATTCTATCCTTCGGTTGGAGAGCAACCAATTTTAATTCAATTTCCCGACCCAATTCTTTTTCTAATTGTTGATGAATTAGAGTAAGCATATCCACGGAATAACCCACCAACTCGTCTTTGTCATCAGCATAAGCAAAAGGAAGTGCATCTTTACTAGTTCCTGCGGTTAAAACTCCTGTTCTTGCCACTTTCTCCATCACTGTCTCGGCTGTAGCAATTTGTGTTGAGACAACTGCACTCAGAAGAGTAATACCATACACTAACAGTTTAGTAACTCCGGTGTACTGATGATTGTAACCTAGCATAATTGCACTTCTTTCTCTTTCTTCAATTTATCAGTTTCGATTATGAGACTAGTTCTTCTAATTTTGAGATAAATCAACCAAATGAATTAAAGATTATTTGTCAAAAAAAGAGACGCTTGGATAAACGTCTCTACTTTAGTCTTTTAAATTTGGAGTAATCTTGCTTGTTGTCTAGAACTTGAAGGTAGTTCTGATTAGACCAACCCACACAGCATCATTATCGCTATCACTATTAGGGTTAGTTACAACATAAGCACCAGGTGTGACAATAATATTCTTATTGACGGGGAATTTATACAACGCCTCGATAAGTAAAGAAGTATCTTCATCTTCGACAATATTGTCTCCTGCAGTTAGTTGAGGAGTCATACCTACTCCAATCCCAGCAACCGCACCTTCCTTACCTAGATCGGGGAAAGCCACGTTAGCATTCCAAGTCCAAATACCAGCAGTCCCGTTACCTTCTTTATTCGTCGCACTAGCATAACCACCCCAAGCGGCAAAGGCAACTCGTTCTCCCAGCTGATAATTACCACCTAAACCAATATGGTGAGAAGAGGTATCTACTCTACCAAAAGGGCGCTTGGCATTACCACTTGTTGTACTACCACCAAAGTTAACATCATCTCCAGTTTGGAAAGAGCGAACATAGGCAACATTAAGATCAAGTTTCTCAAAAGGGGAAACTACAAACTGAGCACTTGCGGCATAGGAACCATTGAATAAACCTTCACCTTGGGATGGATCTGCACCATCACCATTGTTAGTCAAATAGGCGGCGTTAAATTTAATGGAATCAGTCAGCTTAATGTTAGCTCCAGCACCCACACCAGCAGTGGTACGGAAAATCAGAGGGTTACGACGACCAAAGCGGGATAGTGCTCCAGTGCCACTACTTGCGAAATAGGGGTTACCCGTCTCCAATACGTTGTGATTGCCTAGGGAATTAGCACCCAGCCAAACCCTAACTTTGTCCCCCGCAGGAAAACGATAGGTCAAATCGTCGAGTTCAAGATTATTTCCAGTATTGGCATCAAATCCAACCCGAGTTGAATCGGTTCCTGTAATATCAGAGCGGAAACTAGAAATATTACCTGCTTGAAGGCGGGTCCGTAAACGATCTTTTCCGGTAAAAGAGCTATCGAAGTTTAAACGAACACGATCGCTGAAGGTTACTTGAGAATTAATGTCATCTCCAAAGGACTGCCCAAGAGCGAAGATAACTTCTCCTTTCAGTTTAGTTGTGGTTGAGAATTGGTGATCTTCAAGAAAGGCTACGCGTCCTTCTAGGCTATCAACTCGACCGCCAAGAGTCGCCAATTCGGCCTCGAACTCTTGGAGTAGTCTATTGATAGTCTCGATGTCTTCTCTTAGCACAGCTTCAGAAGAAGCAATGAGTCGTTCGATTTGGTTTAGGCAAGCGTTTAAACCTGCGGCAAATTCGTAACGACTTAAGGCTTGATTGCCTTTATAAGTTTGATCGGGATAGCCGACGATACAGCCGTAGCGGTCTACGAGACTACGTAATGCTTCATAAGCCCAGTCTGCGGGGGAAACGTCTCTTAATTGATTAACATTAGTTACCTGAGACAAGCCATGGTTTTCCGCTTTGTTGTAGTGATCGATTTGCTCTAAAGTCGCATCGACAGAAGATTCATTGCTCGCCACAGTTTGAGCCATAGCTGCATTAGTTGCAACCACAGAACTCACGAGAACAGCTGGCGCAGCTTTTAATGCGCCCCAAAATAGCTTGGACATAATTTAATTGATTCTCACACCAAATGTTTAATTTTTTCTGGAATAACCAAATTCTTGACAGAATAAGCTTTTCAAGATAGTTTATTGATAAAGTTTTTCATTTATCCTGTTCCAGTATAATACAAACCAGGAAAATTACAACTGTCTATGCACAGATTCTTCTTAAAGTCTGTAATTAATGTAACGAAAAGGATGTAAGCCGTTGATTAAAGTTTACTACCCAATGTTAGGGTGTTTTTCTAATATGAGAGTAAAGTTTGGGTAAGCTTTTGGTTAAGGGAGTCAAAAATTCATTTTGAAGTGCAAAGCAAACTCTTAATTTATTGTTCATAATTTTGAAGATCAATGAGTAGAAAACGCAGAAGAAGAGGTCGTAAAAATCCTGTTCGTCGCATTTTTGCCTTTATAAGTAAATTGATCCGCAATCTTTTTGATCCTGCGATCGCCCCAAAGCAAAAAAGAAAACGCAGAAGACGAAGAAGAAGCAAGAAGCCAAATCTGATTAGTCCTATCTTGGCAATGGGAAATAAATTTTTCAGTGATCGACAACAACCTGCGCTTAACTCGGAAAAAAAACCTCCCAAGCAAATCAAAAAACGCAAATTAAGAGGTAAAGCCAAGCTAGAAATCAGATCCCATGGTCGAGATGTAAAAATAACGAGAATTCAAAAATAGACCTCTTGCAATCTTTACTTCTTGGTACTACAGTCAAGTGGTGTATTTTACTTAGATTAAAACGCTTTTGATGACGATAATCGATAGAAAACCCAATAAGGTTGATAACCCAACAATTGAACCGCCTTTAGCATAGGCTTCGGGTAGCATGGTTTCGGAGATGACAGTTAACATCGCTCCTGCGGCCATTGATTCAAGGAAGGAAATAACCCATTCGGGAACATCGGAAAATAGGAGGCTGCCGAAAGCGGATAAAACTCCAGTTATCAGCATCAGTGATGTCCACATCATTAAAATGCGGGGAATTGAAAATCCCTGTTGTTTCATTCCTTGGGAACTGGAGAGAGCCTCGGGATAGTTGGAAAGCAATAATCCTGCCATTAAAGAGGGACTAATGGGATTGGTGACAATATGGGCCCCAATGGTGAGAGCCTCTGGGATGCCATCCATTAATAAACCTAACCAGATTGCCATGGGTGCTTCCTTATGCTCTGCCATCATGGAGTTAATTCTTGATGCGGAAGGAATCAATTCTCCTGCATCCATGCTTTTGAGAGCTTGTTGTATCCAATGGGTTGCTTTGGTAGCATCAAAATTCTGTCTGGTTTGGAGGTAGTCTTTGAGTTTGGGTTGTTCGACAAAGGTTTTAACGCTCGCTTCGAGACGGGGAGAGCTTTGCAGCATTTCCTCAAAATCTTGGATTCTCAGGGTCCAAAGCTTAACCTCAGTTTTTGCGATCGCAGTTACCGTATGATTGGCTTCTGTGACCAAAGACATTTCCCCAAAAGGCTCTTGGGTGCTTAAGACCAAAGGTGCTCTTTGCAAATGGCGGGGAAAGATAATTTCCACTTCTCCTTGGTGAATAATATAAAGGCGATCGCTAAAGTCTCCAGGCTGGAAAAATACTTTACCATCAGGATAAGAGCTGTAAATTAAACGCTCGGCAATTTCTTCTAATTCTTCTTCAGTTAAATAACTAAAAACTGGAAAACGACGAATCTTGCGAGCTAACTGCAAAAACTCAGCCTGTTTCTGGATTACTTTGACCGCTGGGGGGATTTTTCTGGATTCTCGAAGAGTTGTGAGAGCAAAATCTACCCAGTCTTTGATTTGCGCCACCCTTAGCTCATGTCTTTGATGAAGATAATCTTTAATGGCTTCTTTTTGTAAGGTCTGCTCGGTTCGCTCAAGCATTTCTGGCGAGGTTTCCAGTAATTGTTCAAAATCAGCCCGAGGTAGAATTTCTAGTTGACAATCTTCTTTGGCGATCGCGATCGTTTGATGGGGACTATTGGTCAAAAACGAATATTGACCAAAAATTTCATTAGCACTTACGACATTAAAAGGTTTTAGATCTGCCTGGGGATCTAATAATTCCACAGTACCTTTTTTTACTATATAGAGACTTTGACTAGGATCTCCCTGACGATAGATGGTTTTCCCCTTAGGGTAACTAGCAACTAATAAAAATTGGGCAATTTCTTTTCTGAGAGCTTGAGAAAGATTACAAAACAAATCAATGCTGATTAAGCAACTGTAACTTTGAGTAAAACGACGTCGTTCCTGTTGAGTTAGATGAGCTAGGGTTGTTGACGGTTTACGCAAAAACCCCCCAGAATTATTAACCAACTGGTTGATGTAGGTAAAAAATAAACTACCAATTATCGAGCCAATTACCAATTCAATAATATGTCCCTTTTCTAGAGCACTACCAACTAGATCAATCACTAAAGCTGCGAGTAGTGCTCCGCCACCAAAAGCCATTAAAAAGGCTAATGCTCGATTTTTGGGATTCCAGACCAGGGTAGTCAAGGAACCTAGAGGCATAGAACAAGCACTAACCATGCCTGCGATTAAAGCATTGAGCCAAACAGATTGAAACATTTTCTTCGAAGGCAGAGGGCAGATGGTAATTAACTTATAACTTATAGCTTATTTTGCCGCGACGCTAACCGATTCTACCACTGATATAATCTTCCGTCTCTTTGCGAATAGGTTGTTCAAAGATGTCTTTAGTCCTACCAAATTCGACTAATTCCCCTAAATACATAAAAGCAGTGTAGTCAGAAAAACGGGCAGCTTGTTGCATACTATGGGTCACAATCAGAATTGTAACTTTTTCTTTGAGCCGGGCAATTAGTTCTTCGATACTGGCCGTCGCGATCGGATCTAGTGCCGAAGTGGGCTCATCAAATAAAACTATTTCCGGATCAGCAACTAGCGCACGGGCAATACATAAACGCTGTTGTTGACCCCCGGAAAGATCATAGGCTGATTCATTAAGGCGGTCTTTTACTTCATTCCAGAGAGCAGCATCTTTTAAGGAGCTTTCTATCTTTTCATCAATAAGGCGACGATTTTTTTCTCCTCTAACTCTTAAGCCATAGGCGATGTTTTCGTAAATCGACTTAGGAAAGGGATTTGGTTTCTGAAACACCATACTAATTCTCATTCGTACTTCGATGGGATCAACTTTGCGACTAAGAATATTTGTATCTGAATCGATCCAAATAGAACCTTCGTAGCGATTGCCTGGATACAAATCATGCATTCGATTAAAGCATCGTAACAAAGTTGTTTTACCACAGCCAGAAGGGCCAATCAGAGACGTAACCTTTTTCTCTGGCACGATCATATTAATTTGCTTTAGTGCATGAAAAGAGCTGTAATAAAAATTCAGATCGGCTGCTTCTGCTTTGGGAATCACTGTCGTGGGGTCAAAGGTTTGGTTTTCCATGATTATTTTTTTACCATTTAATATTTTTTCTCAGTTGATAGCGCAGCCAAATCGCGATCGCATTCATACCCAAAGTCATCACTACTAAAACAGTCCCAGCAGCTGCCGCGTTAATGGCAAAAGCAGCTTGAGGGCGGGAAACCCAGTTAAACATCTGAATTGGCATGACGGTAAACGGGGAATTTATCCAAGCGAAGGAAATAAAGGGAAAATCACCGCTAATCGGTGGCTCAGGAAGAAAGGCAATAAAGGCTAAGGCTCCTATAGTAATAAGTGGGGCAGTTTGTCCAACTGCTCTTGACAAGCCAATAATGATACCAGTCAAGATGCTGCCAAAAGAATAGGGTAAAATATGATCCCAAACTGTCTGCCATTTACTAGCCCCTAAAGCATAGGCTGCTTCTCTAAGGCTGTTCGGCACGGCACGAATTGCTTCTCTGGTTGTCACAATCACTACTGGCAAAATTAGTAATGCTAAGGTTAATCCTGCAGTAAGAATGCTTTGCCCCAGGTGAAATCTATAAATGAATAATCCTAATGCCAAAAGACCATAAACAATCGAAGGAACACCAGCTAAATTAGTCACATTAATCTCAATGAGATCTGCTAACCAGTTTTTTTTCGCATACTCTTCTAAATAAATTCCCGCAGCAACTCCGAGGGGAACCGCAGCCATTGCTGTAACGAACATAACTAAACTCGTCCCTATCCAGGCGGAATAGATACCTGCCTTTTCGGGTTTACGACTGGGAAAGGAAGTGAAAAAATCAGGGCTAATTCTCTCTGCCCCCTCGACTGCCATTTGAATGGTTAAGCTTAGCAAAACTAGGATTGCGATCATAATTATCACAATGCCCAACAGAGCAAAGCCATGGTTTAGCAGTTTACGACGATTGATATCAGCTCGTAGCTTTTTAAGATTTACTTGAGTCATATTTACGCCCATACCCACTAGTAAATTTCTCGATATTTCTTTGCTAGAAAATGACCGACAATGTTGAGGATTAAAGTCATTAGTACCAAGGTTAAGCCTGCAACAAAGATAGTTTTATACTCCAAAGTTCCATGGGGCAAATCACCTAAACTAGCTTGGGCAATAAACGCTGTGATGGTTGCTGCTTGTTCAAAGGGATTAAGGGTTAAGTTGGGTTTTTGCCCTGCGGCCACTGCCACAATCATTGTTTCACCTACGGCACGAGAAATTCCTAAAATATAGGAAGAACTAATACCAGAAATTGCTGCGGGGAAAATAACTTTTAATGATGTTTGTAATTTAGTTGCGCCCATAGCATAGGAGCCTTCTTTTAAGGCCAAAGGCACAGCTCGCATCGCATCCTCACTAATAGAACTGATATAGGGAATAATCATCAAACCCATAACCAGTCCCGCACTCAACATATTAAACCCAGGTAATTTCGGAAAAATCTTTTGCAACCAAGGTGTGACGTAGAGTAAGGCAAAAAAGCCATAAACTACGGTGGGAATTGCCGCCAATAATTCTAGAGCGGGTTTAGCTATTTCACGAAACTTGGGGGAAGCAAATTCACTGAGATAAATTGCGGCGATCGTCCCCATGGGAACAGCAATACATAAGGCTACCGCTGAGGTAACGAAAGTTCCCGACAGCAAAGACATAATGCCGTAATGTTTATCTAAAAATAGGGGTGTCCATCGTCTGTCTGTCAAAAAATTGATGAGGGGAACTTCTTGAAAAAACTCCACCGATTCGTTAATTAGAATATAAAGGATACCTATTGTAGTGGCAACAGAAGAAAGTGCCGCAATGAATAAAATGACTTCAATAATTTTTTCACGAATTATTCTGGCTGTCTTGAGCTTATAGGTTGTTGCGCGAGTTGATTTTATTGCTTGTTGCGCCATGAATTAAGAATTTACTAATTAAGGATTTACTAATAGAGATAAAAGAATAGGACTAATCTTCTGCAATCTTCAACTCTGATTAAGACGAAGAGGGCAGTCGTAACAACTGCCCCGAAATAATGAGTTTACTCTCAACTTCTAAAGAGAACTTTTGAGAACTTCCATCGAGCTATTGTAAGAAAGTCCACTGCCACTGGCAGCCAAAGGCACTGAACCAGTCTCAGGAACCAACTCTTCAGCATTTTCTAAATAAAACTGCACAAATTCAGCAACTTCAGGCTTGTCTAAAGAAGCCTTATTGACGTAAATGAAGATAGGACGAGAAAGTGGAGTATAAGTGCCATCAATTACAGTTTCAGAAGTAGGATATACTGCTCCATCGCCACTATCAATCCCTAGGGCTTTGATTTTATCTTGATTTTCAAAATAGTAAGACAGACCAAAATAACCCATAGCTCCTTGACCACCAGCTACACCTTGAACCAAGACATTATCGTCTTCGCTAGGAGTGTAATCAGCACGGCTAGCACCCGATTCGCCGTTAATTTTTTTGGTGAAATAATCAAAAGTCCCAGAGTCAGCACCAGGGCCATAAAGTTCTAGTTTCGTATCACCCCAACTAGGATCGACTTGACCCCAGGTTGTGACTGTACCGTCGGCTTCGGGAGCCCAAATTGCATTCAACTGCTCAGTAGTAATAGTCGAAACAGGGTTATCTTTGTTAACCACAACTGCGATCGCATCATAGGCGACTGGAATCTCGATATATTCAATTCCTGCCGCCGCACAAGTTTCTTTTTCTTTATCTTTGATCGGTCGAGAGGCGTTGGAGATGTCTGTGCGGACAGAATCGTCAGTAGAACAAAACTTCTTGAAACCGCCACCTGTTCCTGAGATCCCGACAGTAACCTGGGTAGCTCCTCTGTTGGTAATTTGATATTCTTCAGCTACTGCTTCTGTAATGGGATATACAGTACTAGAGCCATCAATTTTAATAGTTTTGCTTTGAGAATTTACTGTAGGTACAATTAACGCCATGGTCGTGGCAACAGCAGCAAATAGACCTACTGCTTGAATTCCCTTTTGTTTATAATTCATCGATTTTAGCTAAATTTTACCGAATTACTTTGATCTATAAAATCAAATTTTTACTGTCTAAGTAATAATAGTGAAATATCTTTAGCTTCAGTTAAATATTAGGTTAAGAAGAAGTAATTGAAAGGTCAAGTAACAATTTTTGTAAGTAGATACCAGCAAAAAGCATTTCTTACTTATTACTTATTACTTATTACTTCCCCGTAGCGGCACTAGTTTCTTATTCAAAACGATAGCCAAAACCACGAACCGTGATGATATATTCAGGATTGCTCGGATCTAATTCCAGCTTTTCTCTTAACCAACGAATATGAACGTCAACTGTTTTGGTATCACCCAGAAAATCAGCTCCCCAAACCTGGTCTATTAACTGTTCCCTTGAGTACACTCGACGAGGGTAGCTCATAAATAGCTCTAGGAGGCGAAACTCCTTGGGAGATAAATTAACTTCCTGGCCTCGAACTACAACTCGGCATTCTTGGGAAAATAAACTGATATCTCGGTATTTTTGAACAGGGCTTTGAGATGATTGTTCATTGTATCGATGTCTTCTCAATAAAGCGCGACAGCGAGCCACAAGCTCTCTCATGCTAAATGGTTTGCTGAGGTAATCATCCGCCCCAACTTCTAAACCCAAAACCCGATCTGTTTCACTACCTTTAGCACTAATAACTAAGATTGGGGTGATATTCCCCTGATATCGTAGTAAACGGCAAATATCCAGACCATTAACTTCTGGCAGCATTAGATCTAAAACGATTAAATGAGGGTCAAATTCAGAGTTGCTATTTTGCAGTAAGTTTAAAGCAGCTCTTCCGTTACTGGTTGTTTGCACTTCGTAACCCTCCTCTTCTAGAGCAATCTTAACCATCTCTCTAATTAGTTCTTCGTCCTCCACTAGCAGAATGCGGCTTTGGGGAGTCAATTCCGATTTCAAGGAATTGTGGGAAACATCTAAAGACAACATAGGCTCATTTGTTTAGTCACTCTATATCCTACATATACAACAAAATTGCCACATTTTTCTTGCTCTCAAATTTTCGTCGAACTCACCTTGACAAATTGCTTACCATTTAAGTGTGGCGGCATCCTTTCCCTGTTCGCGACGAATTTTACCGTCTTTTTCAAACCAAGCAATAATTTGTTTATGAGTTAACTCTTCTATGGGAATTTTCAGCTCTCCCGAGATGATTTGCAATAGTCTAAGGGAAGAAATAGTTAGACGAGTGAGAAACTTTTCTGAAGAGTCTAGCAATGCTGCATCGATATCACCTGATTCTTCGGTTGAGAGAAACTGCATGGAAGAAGATTGTTGCATCGAAAATAATCCTTTACTAAATCATTGTTGACTTAGTCTTACTCTAAAGGCTTTTCCTTTAATTTTTGGTAAATTATTTTATCTTGTAGTTTTTCTTTTTTAAGTTCTAGTTTCAAAATTTCGACTTGCAGCAGCTGTGACTTGGTTTGATAAGTCACTATCAGATCATCGATTTCTGCTAATTGATCCTTAATATTGTTTTTTTTGAACATATTATCCTTCTGGTGTATATTAGAAACTTTTTGACCAGGCCTCGCTCTTTAGGACTGTCCTCAAAGGCAAAGCTCTGGCTTTTATCTAGCTATGTTTTTCTTTAGAATTTCGAGTTCATTGACATTGGTTCATTAGCAAAATAAGCACAAGTTCCAATAGTAGAAGCTAGAAGCCATCCCAAAATCAAAACAGTAATTAATGTAGTCACGATATCCCTTCCCTCAAATGAAAATAGCAATTAATTTCACCTGTACAACTTAGTTATTCTGTCAAGTATTGTCAACAATTATTAACAGAAACCAGCAATTGTTACATAACGCAATAAAATTATCAGATTAAATATACAATGGTAATAACCGCTGTTTAAAATATTTCTCTATGACAAAAGGCTTTGCAATTGCCCATGTCGCTACAATTCACCTTGGCATTTATGATAAAAATTTTCTAGCAACTGCTGAATTATGAGAAGCTATGTTAAGCAAATAGTTTTTGAGTAATATAAAAGTATTGCGGGAAAAGATGACATAATTGTCGAGACTTAAATTTTTATGTCTTTGACCAATAATTCTTAATATTGACTTTAGATTTGTCGAACTATTCTCTACACTAGACTTATAAAAATCACTCCTGAATCTAGGGGGGAAGAATAATCATGAGTCCTTCACTACTGCGTAAGGTCTGGACTGTTATCGAAAATACCCAGACGTCTGTTCTTTTAGAATTAAGCGATCGCGACTTAATCAAACAACTACTATCCCAGTTGTCAATCCAGCAACCTCTAAGCCAGGAAGAAAGCAATCTTCTGGATACTTATTTACATGGCAGAATACCTTTAATTCGGGACTTGGCTAATTCCAGCCAACCTTGCATGTAGTCCAGCGAAGACATCGATAATAGGTGAGCTTGATCAAAATTCCCTAGTGCCGCTTCGCGGAAGTAATAAGTAATAAGTAATAAGTAATGAGTAATAAGTCTTGATACATCGGCTTTTTGCTCTTCGTTGATAGATAGCTTATTTACGCCCGCGTTCACTAGCATCTTGACAATCTGAACTAATTTGTTGCTTTAAAGCTTCTAAAGAGGAGAATTTTTGTTCAGGCCGCAGGAATCTTTGCAGACTAACGGTTAAAGTTTTATCGTACAAGTCACCAGCCCAGTTTAGGAGATGGACTTCTACTGTGGCATTGTTTCCATCAACTGTGGGACGACAGCCGATATTCATGACGCCTCGAAGGGCAAAATTTTCCCAGGAAACATTGACAACATAAACACCATAACAAGGCAGGAATTTATCAACGGGCAATTGTAGATTAGCAGTGGGAAATCCGATTGTTCTGCCAAGTTGCTGTCCTTTGACAACTTTGCCAATTAGATTGTAGGGACGACCCAACATAAAGTTAGCTTGTTCGATTGCGCCATGGGTAAGTGCTTGTCGGATCAAAGAACTGCTAATACGCACTGGCTGTTGCTTATGGTCATGAAACTTTCGTAGGTTATTTATATTGACTTTAATGTCAAACTTGGCGGCAATATTTTGTAAATCGATCGCGGTTCCTTTTCTTTGACAACCAAAGCGAAAATCTTCTCCAATACTTATTTGTCTAGCTTGTAATTGGTTAACTAGAATTTCTTCGACAAATTGTTGGGGTGCAAGACCTGCTAGTTTTTGATCAAATGGCAGCAAGACTAATTGTTGGAAGCCCAGACTTCCTAAATATTGCGCTTTTTCTTCAATTGGCGTCAGTAATTTAATCTTATTGCCGGTAAAGAATTCTTTGGGATGGGGATAAAAACTAACCAGAGTCGGATAGGCGTCGCGATCGCCAGAACTATCTTGATCTGTGAAATTATATTGGTCTAATATTGGTTGCAATACAACTCTATGCCCTTGATGTATGCCATCAAAATTACCAAGGGCGATCGCAGTTGGTTTCTTTACTGTATCGGTTGAAGTTGTAATCCACACGCTTTACATTCTGACATAATTCGCATATTTAGTATATTGTTCATCCCCATCTTTTTTCTGGTTCCTTAACTCAAAGAAGCGCGATCACTCAACCAGTCCTTGTTCATATAACTGCAAAGCGTGAACATACATGCCGATTACATGGTATCCAGCTTTCCAAATATGTCCCTTGAGATGCTCATCGTTGGGCAATCTAGGATCTATCGGCTCACTAAACCAGCCTCCATATTCTGAATCCAGAAAATATTTTTGGACAAATTGAAGAGTCTGTTGATATTGTGGCCAGAGATCTTGGCGATCGTGGAAGCTTGCATATTGCATAACAGCTCTAATGAATTCACTTTGTCCCCACCAAACCTTGTCTGAGTTAGATATTTGTCCTGAATAAGAGCTACGATTGAATATCCCACCCTGCTCATGGTCATAACCATTTTGGAGCCCAAAGTTTAGCAAACGCCCTCCAATATCAAGATAATGTTCGGGGAATCCTTTTTCCGCCACGGCACGACTCAAAAAGAAAGCCCATTCAACCTGATGTCCAATATCTACATATCCACCTTCTTCTATCTTTAACGGCTTCCAGTTAGCATCGAAGGCTTCCGGCAAATAACCATCTTCTTGCTGATAAAGCTGGTCAAAAATAAAATCTGCTAAGAGTCGGGCATTCTCTAAAATCTGATTATCTTTGGTCACATCGTGGAGAACTAGCAGCGCCTCAAAGGTATGCATCATGTGATTTTGCGTCCAAGAATCCTCTGGTCTTTTGTTGGGGAAAGTCTTAATGTCAGCCCATAAATCAAGTTGCAATGCTGTAGTCATAGCGGCATCAAGATAGGGCTCATAACCAGTTACACGATGGGCATGGGAAAGACCAAAGATTGCAAAGGCGTAGCCATAGGGGCTCTCCGTCTCATCGATCAACTCTCCTTCTGGCGAAACACTCCAATACCATTCACCTTCATCCTTTCGAAAATTTGCTAGGAGGAAATCGGCTCCTTTTTTAACGGCATCTAAATATTTTTGATTTTGAGTAATTTGGTATCCTTCTGCCATGACGTACAACAGGCGAGATTGAGATACTAGTGTGGCTGTTTGTTCTGCCGCAGGCTGCCACTGGCGGTTGAGGGTTACGCGAAAAAAACCATTGTTCGTGATTGCTGAATTCAACCAGTGAGATAAATTATCTTCAACTAGGCTTTGTTGGAACCATTTTTCATCAATATCATATTTGGTTGTAATACTATTACTGCCATCTGATGGGATTTGGGCTGTGGCTGAGGTTAAGCAGATACCTTGGCTAAGAGTATAAAAACTAAAAGATAATAATAGTGATAATCCCTGTTTCAACATTGGAAAATATTTAGTATATATATTGAACGAGTGCAATTTAATTATCCTCCACTGAATTTTCGGGCAGGACACTCACAATAGATTTTACTTTCTTGCCATCCGACCAAGTTCCCATGCAAAAGCACAAGTCATCTGCTCTTTTTTCACCTCGAATAACTTGATCCAGCGCCGACCAAATATAACGCCAATTGAGATTGTCCTCCGTCCCCACACCCCCGAAGATCGATTTTGCCATCCAATTTGGTAAAAAATATGTGTAAACAGTTGCTTGCATGTGATCTGCCGACATATATGGGGAGCCATGTTTATCAGTACAAGATGTATATAATCGCTTTTGCTGAGAATTTATGTAATGAAACATTTGCTTCCAGTCCTTGAGTTTAACGATTGAATCTGAATCACCATGTAAAATTGCGACTGGAACATTGAGCTGACAACCCGTATTTTGGATTCTTACTGTATTTTTCAACAGGCCAAAACGATTGACAAAAAAACGAATCGGTTGAGGAATATTTGAATCAGACGATGGGATAGGATCTACTGCCAGTACTTGTTGAGGTTTGAGCTGGGCTGGAGTTGAGTCTAACACCTTGTCAGTATAGTAGTCCCAACTTAGAGCTTGTAGTCCTCCTAAGGAATGGCCAAATAGGTAAGAATGAACCTGTTTGTCTAAAAGGCCATTACATGTGTAGGCATCTTTGACACTTGCGATCGCATTGGTCATCCACCCTTCGGCATTTATGGGGCAGGGATTAAGAATCGCTTGGTAGATTTCTGCAATATTGCTCCAGAATTTCCATTGGACTTGGCAAAAACCAGACTGATAAACTGGATAAAAAACATAGAATCCTTGTTTCACAAGATGTTGTAAATGACTTTCATAGATTTCCGAGGCTCCCAGTGCAAAACCATGTAGATAGATTACAGCTTTTTTATACCCCTGCTGATCTGAATAGAGATTTTGAGGTGTCAATACTTTGATATAGTTGCCTTGCCGACATTTGCCACTGACTTGAGCCTGATATTGGGGAGAAATATATCGAATACAAAAGTCTGGTTTTGCAGGGGGAACTGGTTGAGGACGAAACATAATCATAAAAAGGAAGGATTGACTTAATTCAACCTCTGATTTTAAGCATAAAGTGAGTGATTTCAGCTTCAGTTTCTCATTAACAGCTATAAATATATAAAACAATCAAATGTCTTATTGCCACGAGACTAAGCTATTCTCTTCATTTCATTTAAAGTAAACTCTTCAACGGCTCCCTCGGTCGCAATCATATAATCTTTTAGATGCTGGTTGTTCATATGTGTCTGCCAAAGTTCACGAGATTCCCAATTTTCGTAGAACAGAAAATGTGCTGGATTTTCATTGTCCTGATGCAAATCGTATTGCAGGCAGCCTTTCTCAGCACGAGTAATATCGATCAGTTTTTCAAGCTCTGTTTTTACAAGATCGATTTTGTCTGATTTGGCTTTGATGTGGGCAACGATAGTTAGTCTTGACATGATTTTCTCCTTATTTTGATTTTTAAAAATTAATTCCATTCGGCGAGAACAATTTTGCCAATAGTTCTACCCTTTTCAAGACGTTGATGAACATCTCGGAGGTTTTTCGCATTGATCGGTTTGATTACATCATTACAAGTAGAAATGATTACACCATTTTCAATTAGTTGACTCAATTCATTAAGTAAATTACTTTGTTCTGCCATATCTGCTGTTTGATACATTGAGCGAGTGAACATAAATTCCCAAACAAAGCTAGCACTCTTGCTTTTTAAAATATTCATGTCCAACGGTTGTTGATTTTCCACAATAGAACAGATTTTGCCTTGGGGTGCGATCGCGTTTGTCATAGCTTGCCAATGACCATCGGTATCATTTAAGCAAAGAATATAATCGACATTTTGATAACCAATTTTTTCAATCTCGTCTGCCAAATTATTGCGATGGTTGACCACTTGATCAGCACCAAGATTTTGACACCAGGCGATCGTTTCGGGACGAGAAGCCGTAGCAATCACATTTAGTTTGGCAAGCTTTTTCGCCAGTTGAATGGCAACAGAACCAACTCCCCCAGCACCGTTGATAATTAAAATTGATTTGCCAGCATCTGCTCCTGTTTTATCAATATTCAATCTTTCAAACAGAGCTTCCCAGGCAGTGATACTAGTAAGAGGTAAAGCTGCGGCCTGGGCAAAATCTAAATTCTGAGGTTTGCGACCGACAATCCGCTCATCTATCAACTGAAATTCGCTGTTGCTTCCAGGACGAGTGATATCTCCAGCATAGTAAACTTCATCTTCCGGTTTAAATTCTGTTACTTCTGCGCCAACTTCCACTACGATACCTGCTGCGTCCCAACCAAGAATGCGGGGTTCGGATTCAACCTTATCTTGAGGCGTGCGGACTTTGGTATCTACAGGGTTAACAGAAAGAGCTTTTATCTGGACTAATAAATCTTTGCCTTTGGGTATGGGTTTGGGGATTTCGACATCCAACAAACTATTTTCATCATCAATGGGTAAATATTGAGTTAAACCTACTGCTTTCATGAATTTTACCTCCAAAAATTGTAAATATCTTTTAGCTATGACCTATCAAGAAAACGAATTCTTTTTTGTCGATTTTGTTATACTTTGTCTGAGATTATACTATGTCTAACTTATGAAAATTAAAAGTCAAATCAGAAAATGGGGAAATAGCTTGGGGTTAATCGTCCCTAGTTCAATAGTCAAAGATCTCAAACTGGAAGCTAACGCTAATATTCTCGTGAGTATAGAAGGCGATCGCCTGATTGTAGAACCAGATAAAACATTGCCAACTCTAGATGAGATTTTAGATAGTATTCCAGAAGATTACAGACATCCTGAAGATTTGCAGGACTTTCTTCAATCTGAACCCCAAGGGAGAGAGTTGATTTGAACGTTCAAAGAGGAGAAATTATCAGAATAAATCTCAATCCAACTTCTGGCAGAGAACAACAAGGAAAAGCTAGACCTTGCTTAGTGATTAGCAACAGTAAGTTCAATCATCGACGCAAGATGGTTATTGTTTTACCCATAACCAACACTATCAAACCTAAAATTAAAACCTTAGTGCCATTGCCAGATAATTTATCTATTACCGGCTCAGTTGATACCGAACAGGTAAGAAATTTAGATCTAAGCGATCGCTGGTGGAAAACTACTGGTGTTGTTCTCGATCAAGATTTGACTGATTATATGGTAGGAATGCTGACGACTTTGCTCAGTTGTTAACATGTATTTCAAGCCAAAATCTCTTTAATAGCACTTATCACCTCTTGAGATTTATCTTTATCAAGAGCATCGGCATGGGGAGGGGCAAACCGACCCACATCATTATCAAAATACTTGCCGGAAGCAGTTTTGAATTCATCTGTTAGTGCTGCGCGAGTAAGGATTTCTGCGCCGATGCTAAGATCACTGCCCTGTACACCATAAGCTTGTTTGACCATTTTGCTCCCCAGCAGCGATCCAGGGTTAATCGCCATAATTGTTGGGCCGCGCTCCTTAAGGGCAAGCCCCAGGCTACGGGACCAAATTGTAAGCGCTAGTTTGCTCTGGGCATAAGCTGCTCCGTCGCTTAGCTTAACCTTTCCAGTTATAGCTTCTAGGTTGACGGTTGATTGAGCGGCAGAAGAAAGATTAATTACCCTTCCTGAATTTCCGAGTAGGGGGAAGAGCCTCTGTGTAAGTAGATAGGGCGCGATCGCATTAACGGCAAAGCGAATATCAAGTCCATCCTGGGTAATAGGATCAGCTGCATTATAAACACCTGCATTATTAATCAAGACATCAAGTTGAGTATGCTTTGCTGCTACAGCCTTTGCTAGGGCCTCAACATTACTCATGAGAGAAAGATCGGCAACGTATATTTCAATATCGAGATCGCTTGATAGCTGGTTTTTCAATGCTTCTAGCTTTGCTAGATTGCGCCCATGGAGCAAAACATGATGCTTCAGTGAAATAAGCATTTTGGCTGTTTCTAGTCCAATACCATCGGTAGCGCCAGTAATTAAGATCGTTTTTTCCATGGCTTTCTCTCTATTTTTCAAGTGAAGTCTGGCAAGACATCATCTGCCAATCGTTTTAATGTAGTTTCTATATTGGCTTTGTTAAAGCGCAGATTCAGTGCAACATGATTGATTCCGATCTCTTGTCGCGATTTTAGATAGGTTTTAAGATACTTAATTCCTAACCGCAACCCTAAATGAATTGGTAATGGCGGTGTATCGGGATCTTCAACTAAATCGACATAGAGTGGTTCCATCACTGGTTGGTTAGGTCTGCCTGCTGCTTCAATCTGCGATCGCCAATTGTGAACAATCTGAGTTTGCATCCCCATATTTCGAGGATAAATCATCCAACCATCTCCGTTTTGGGCAATCCATTGGGGGTCTTGTTGGCTACTGCCTGTAATCAACAGTGGTAATTTTCCCGATACTGGCTTGGGGAGCATATCCATCCCACCGTGCGGTTTACCATAGATATTTTCAAAAACTGGAGTAACCTCGCTCATTCGTTTTATATACTCGAAACTCTCTCGAAACCGTTGGCCGCGATCGCTATAGGATAGGTTAAGTGCGGGATATTCTTCTGGGCGATCGCCTGAGGCAACACCAAGAATAACTCTGCCACCGGACAAGACATCGGCACTGGCAGCAGCCTTGGCAACATGGGCTGGATGCCGCAACGGTAAAATAACACTGGCAACCCCCAGGGCAATTCGTTTAGTTTGACCAGCCAGTAAACCTAAATAAACAAAAGGATCATAAGTTTGCCCAGCATCACCAAAGGAGGGCACGTTGAATGGCACATCGCGTAACCAAACAGCCGCAAATCCCAGTTTTTCTGCCAATTGAACCCGTTCTACATGGCTCGTCATTGTGGGTACTGCCCCTAAAGCATAAGACTCAATCGGGACTACTAATCCCAAGCTTAACCGTCCTAAACGAAATACTGAATTGTAGCCTTGATTAAGGGATTGGAATCCTAATTTTTTTGTTTGCTCAATCATTCTGATCGGTATTTGTCACTGAATTTCCTGAACATTAACTACCAATGTTTCCAATTACGTTGATTTGACATATCGTTTTGCATTGCCTTTTCATCTGCAACTTGGAAACGCTTAATTGCTGGTGTTTTACTTGTCGCTTGATAGAGCCAGTAAGCTTCTTCTTTTAGAGCTTCATCTATGGGTTTATCAATGGAAGCATAGACAGTCTGTTTACAAGCATTGATCGACTCAGCTGGGAAAAGAGCAATTCGTTGAGCTAACTCATCGACATAAATACCAATCTTGTCAGCATCGAGAGCTTTATTAATTGTGCCATAGGCTGCTGCTTCGTCGGCATCAAAATCTCGGGCACTCAAAATAATTTCTAAAGCTTTACCTAAGCCTACCTGACGAGCCATCCGTGATGCGCCACCGCCACAAGGCAAGATGCCCATACCTACTTCCATTTGCATGAACTTTGCTTTTCCCCGAGCAGCAAAACGCATATCGCAAGCCAGGGCAAATTCATGACCGCCACCCCGGGCAAAACCTTCGATTTTGGCAATAGTTGCTTGGGGCAGTTTGCTGATACGCTCTAGGGTAGTCTGGAGATAAAGCAGTTCGACCTCATCCTGGGAAACTGCTGTGGTGGACATGTCTTTGAGGAAATTTGTGTCAGCATGGGCCACAAAAATCTCCGGGTGTGCAGACTGGAAAACAATAACCTTGATGCTGCGATCGCCTTCGAGAGTTTCCGCTAATTGATTTAGATCGTCCAGCATCGGAATACCCTGAATATTAACAGGGGGGTAATCAAAAGTAACGGCAAGGACTGCACCATCCGTTGTCGTCTTAAATGTGGTGTAGTTTTCGTAAGCCATATTTATCTCGTTATTTCATGATTTCCATGCCTAAAAATATAATGAAAATGCAAATAATAACAAGTACGCACAATTTTGATATGTAGTTACAAAAAAGTAACTATTGGAATTTTTAATAAATTATGACTCAGAAAAACAATTTTGATGGCCCCTATGGATGCTCTGTCGAAGCTACTTTGTCTGTGATTGGTGGACGGTGGAAACCCGTGATTATTTTTAATCTTTTGCAAAATGATCTTTTGCGATTCGGTCAATTGAAGAAAAAAATCCCAGGCATTACCCAACGTATGCTTACTAATCAACTACGAGAATTGGAAAAGGATCAGATTGTCGCGCGAAAAGTCTATGCCGAAGTCCCGCCACGCGTAGAATATTCTCTTACAGATTATGGTCGGACTTTAGAGCCAATTATGATTGCGATGAGGGATTGGGGAGCTCAGCATATGAATGTAAAATGCGATTAAGCACGGCATAAATCAACACTTAAACTATGTTCACATAGAGCTTGCTCTGAAGATGTCAAGTCTTTCATTTCAAGATCGCGCCTTAATACCATCCCATTATGTCCAGGAATGAATCGAGGAAGTTTTTCCAATTCAATTAGTTCCATTGTTTTCATGTCGTAGGTGGTATAAGTCGTTGGCTCAGGAGAAGCAAAATTGATATCTATTACAGTCAAAGCTTTTTGCGCTGGCAATTTACTATCAATAAAAAGGCGTGGCCCAGAACCAAGAACTCCCAGATGCAAAAGCTGTAGTTCTCCTTTATGGGCTGGGTAATAGGCGTGATGGTGACCACTAATGTAAGTATGTACCTGATGTCTCTCCAGCATTTCTCGCAACTGATCGGCATTAGCCATAACTTCCCCTGACTGGTTACGACCTGCTGCAATAGCATAGAGAGGTAAATGGCCCAATACAATCTTGAGCTTTGCAGACTGAGCTTCGGGGCTTTCTAATGCTTGCTCAACCCAATCTAGTTTATCCTGAGGAATTTTGGCCGATGAACCGTCCCAGACAAGAAAGAAAATATCATTAAATTTGAAGCTGTAGTAGAAGGGAAAATCATAGCGATCCACAAATTCAATTCCTGGATCATGAGTTGGTTTATTCCAATAATTGGCCGCGATAGTTCGTTCTCGCTCAAACAAAAAAACCCCAGATAAATTCTGGGCTCCAGAAGCATCATGATTACCAATGGTAAAACCATAGGGAATATTTGCTTGACGCAAAGGAGCTGCCACATGCTGATCAAAGGCAGTCCACATAGCTTTTAACTGCTCTTCTGAGAGGGTAGGATTTTGTCCAGCCACCATATCACCGCCACAAACTACCATATCTGGTTGCCAGAAGGACAAGAGAGAGATCGCTTTATCCACCTCAGGATCATATTCCGTCGAGCCATATACTCCGTTTAAGTCACTAATTGCCACTAAACGCACATCACCTCTGGGCGGGTTGTAAAATTCAGCCCCTTCTACATTGACAATAGTGGTTTCTGTTGTAGAGGTTAGAGTCGGTACTTCAGTTCTTGAGGAACTAACCTGAGTCGATTCAACTTTGGAAGGCATGATGAATTGGGATGAAACCCGATGCAATTGACAGGCATGAAGCATCATTCCCAGAGAAAAGCCCAACAGGATATTTAGGAAAATTCGTACTTGCGATCGCCAAAGTCTCATGGATAATCATGCTTCCAAAGAAGAGGACGCCTGCCATTGTACAAACAAAATTCAGAAAATTGAGAAATAGAAGGATAGCAAATTAAGCGCAAACTAATGCTGCACATTAAAGAATTATTTGTCAATTTTGTAAGGTGGCACCCAGATTCGAACTGGGGGATAATGGATTTGCAATCCACGGCCTTACCACTTGGCTATGCCACCATCTCGCAAGATTCTATCCTACCTCAAAAGCTGAAATTTTGGAAACTCTAGGTAGCAATTTAATTTTAGACGGGGATTGTGAACCAGATTAAATACTTATCAGCCCTTGGGTTTAAGGTAAACTAAACTCTGTTTCCAGATAAGGGTGGCTTGACTGTAATGATCTTCTAAACAAATACAGAGCGAGTCTTGCCAGAGAATCTTGCCGACAATCAGATCATCGGTGACAAGTTTGATTTCTATTTCTTGTTTGTCTTTGATATAACTTTGAATTTTTTTGACGCTAGGCAAACCAGTATCGAATTCAGTCATAATAGAACGATTATTGGTTGGAATGGAACAAGAGTTAAAATGAGTTACAAGTTTAGCAAATATCAAGGATTAGGAAATGATTTTATCCTAATTGATAATCGCCATAGTTCGGAGACGATAGTGACTCCAGAACAGGCGATCCGAATTTGCGATCGCCATTTCGGCATCGGTGCAGATGGGGTCATTTTTGTGCTCCCTGGCCAAGAAGGCACAGATTACACCATGAGAATTTATAATTCTGACGGTTCTGAACCAGAAATGTGCGGGAATGGTATCCGCTGCCTCGCTAAGTTTATCGCCAATCTCGAAGGAATAGGTAAAGTTAATAAAACCTATAGGATTCATACTTTAGCTGGAGTTATCTCCCCTCAATTACTGGAAAATGGGTTAGTCAAAGTAGATATGGGTCAGCCTTTTTTGCTGGCGGGAGAAATCCCCACAACTTTAGTGGCAGCTGATGAGAAGGTGGTCAATCACACTATCACTGTGGCAGAGCAAGCTTGGGCTGTTACCTGCGTCAGTATGGGCAACCCTCACTGTATAACTTTTGTTGAAGATAGCGATGCTATTGCTTTAGAGCAAATTGGGCCTTTGTTTGAACATTACTCAGCATTTCCCCAACGGATTAATACTGAGTTTATCCAAGTGATCAAGCCAGATTATATTAAGATGCGGGTTTGGGAAAGAGGTGCTGGGATTACTCTTGCTTGTGGTACGGGAGCTTGCGCCTCAGTGGTCGCAGGAGTGTTAAATAATCAATGCGATCGCCTTTGTACAGTAGAGTTGCCTGGGGGTTTTCTAGAAATTAACTGGTCGAGTGAAGATAATCGAGTTTATATGACAGGGCCAGCAGAATTGTCATTTATCGGTAGTTTTGATTGATGTCTTTGAGTTCTGAATCACAAATTATG
The DNA here is from genome assembly GCF_000332055.1 of Xenococcus sp. PCC 7305. GTDB lineage: Bacteria > Cyanobacteriota > Cyanobacteriia > Cyanobacteriales > Xenococcaceae > Xenococcus. Next base: position 29,569 of record NZ_ALVZ01000216.1, read on the forward strand.
ATGAGGAATAAAATCAAGGAAAATTGAATGACTCAAACCACTGATGCAAATAATCAAAACCCTTTAACTATTGGTTTGGCATTGTCAGGTGGGGGCTATCGGGCTGCGGGATTTCATTTAGGAGTTTTATCATATCTAGATCGCGTTGGCCTATTGTCTCAACTCAAGATGCTCTCTACAGTTTCTGGTGGCACTTTCACTGGTGCAAAATATATTTTATCCTTGGCAGAAAAACAAAATTTTTCAGAATTTTATGGTGAGTATTCCCGATTACTTAAGACTACAAATTTAATCAAACTAGGTTTAGAAAAACTCAGTAAGCAAACTAATGGAGACACATCGAAAAGACAAGATTTGATCACATCTGTCGCGGATGTTTATGCCGAAACCTTCTTCAAAAAAGAGAATGGAGAAGCCTATTTATTCGGAGAAATCCTTGAGGCTGAGATTCTAGTAGAAGAAGTAACATTCAATGCCACAGAGTTCCGCAGTGGAATTGCTTTCCGCTTTCAAAGTAGTGCTAGTGGTCGTATTGGTAATGGCAAGATATCTATCCCCAAAGCAGCTGCTTCAAAAATCAGAATTGCCGATATTGTAGCGGCTTCTTCTTGTTTTCCTGGTGGGTTTGAACCGTTAGCTTTTCCCGATGATTTTCATTGGATAGAGAATAAAATTCCCACGGAGATCACAGAGAGAGTAGCTAAAACTGGACAAGGCGCGATCGCACTTATGGATGGCGGAGTTTTTGATAACCAAGGAATTGGCAGTATCTTACTAGCCGAGAAACGAAAATCGCCAGGAAAAGATGATTCCAAGCTTGATATGTTTATCATCTCTGATGTAGACCAAAAACTTGATAGTTTATTTGAGTTTCCTGAGAAGATTCGGCAAAATATATTTGGCAAACTTACTCTAAACTTCGTCGCAAAATCTCTAAATTATTTGACCGGATTTTTAGTCTTAAGTTGGTTGGCAATGGGCTTTAAAATCACGGAAGAAATTGTCACAAAAAATTTTGGCTGGATTGATGGATTAGTATATCTGTTTCCAGTTTTATTGTTAATAGCCATTTCTTTGCTCAACATTAAGCTATTAAAGGCTCGTCAGTTTATTGAAGCAAAAGTCTTACCGGAAGTTCCTCAAGTCGGTAAATTAGCCTGGAATGATCTCAAAAAAATCACGATTAATCAATTATTGAATGGACTTAATTTACGTCTTTCTTCTCTAGTTGCCATGACTAGCTTTGTGTTCATGAAGCAAATTCGGCGCATGGGTTACAACGCTATCTATGAAGGAGAAGAAGCAGAAAGAATAATCGCTAACTATATCTATGATCTCAAACAAGGTAATCGTGATGCGGAACAGTTTCTTGCTAAGTTTCCCGAACTTAGTAAACCATCACCAGAACTCCAGCAAATAATTGACGATAGCTCTGAGGTTCCGACTACTCTTTGGTTTAACGATCAAAAAGAACTTCCTAACTTAATTATCTGCGGTCAAGCTAGCATTTGCTATAACCTCATGCGATATATTGCTAGACGTAAAGACAAAGATCCAAATTTTCATACCAGTGAGATGAATAGTCTTTGGGATGTTTTAGTTCAAGACTGGAATAGTCTTGGTCAAGATCCCCATGCTTTTCTTTAATCCACCACAGGCACCAATAATGAATTAATAATAATGACTTTATGAACAAGAAAAAAGATCGCAGCTAATAATTAACCACGATCTTTTTTCGAAAATCCTAAGGAATCTAGGATGTAGAGCTGAGCAATTACTCATTACCCATTACCCATTACCCATTACCCATTAAACAGTAGATTCCTGTTGTTGGTAGAGATAGAAATAGCGTCCTTTCATTTCCATCAATTCTTCATGAGTTCCCTGCTCAACAATTGAACCCGAATCCATCATCAAGATCATATCCGCATTCTTAATGGTTCCTAAACGGTGAGTGATAAAGAAGACTGTACGACCTTTGAGGGCCTCTTTCAGATTTCGCGATACTTCCCGTTCAGTACTGTAGTCCAAAGCACTAGTCGCTTCATCCATCACCAACATGGCTGGTTGTTGCAAGATCGTACGGGCGATCGCAATCCGTTGTCTTTGTCCCCCAGATAGCGCTGAACCCCGTTCTCCTACCCGAGTATTATAACCATTAGGCAAAGTCATAATAAACTCATGGGCAGCAGCGATTTGAGCAGCAGCAATAATCTCCTCGGTGGTTGCATCAGGATTAGTCAGAGCAATATTCTCCATGACAGTTCCTTCAAACAAGAGAGTTTCTTGGGGCACAACTCCCACCTGACGACGGAGTGAATAAAGTTCAACGCGGTTAATATCATAGCTATCAACCAAGATTCTGCCACCCTCTGGAGCATAGAGACGAGATAGCAATTTAGTTAAGGTACTCTTACCCGCACCACTTTCCCCTACAACTGCCGTAAAGGTGCCCGCAGGAACTTCTACCGAAACATTGTTTAGTTGCAAAGGGCCTGAGTTTTTAAAGCGGAAAGAAACATTTTCATATTGAACTCTGCCTGTAATTGCTGGCATCGGAATATTGTTGCGATCTTCTTCTCCCTCATCAGGATGGTCAACAATATCTGCCAAGCGCTCAAGAGACAAAGCTGTTTCTTGGAAATTCTGCCATAGTTGAGCCAAGCGCATAATCGGCGAAGTCACATATCCAGAAATAATCCGGAACGCAATTAACTGACCCAAAGTAAGCTTACCATCGAGTACTAAATAGGCACCCATCCCGATAATTAACACCCGAGATAATTTGTTCAAGAAGCCGCTAGTCGAACTTGCCAAAGTAGAGGTAATTACAGTTTTAAAACCCGTGGAAACATAACGAGCATATCTTTCTTGCCATTGCCAACGAGAACGTAATTCAATATTTTGCGCTTTAACAGTTTGAATACCCGTCAAAACCTCTACTAAGTAGGATTGAGTTTCGGCATTGCGCTCTGCTTTAACTCGCAATTGTCGGCGAATTGTCGGCGAGAAAATCAAGGTCAGAACCACAAATATCGGAATGATTCCCAGAGTTACAGCCGTTAATAAAGGACTGTACAAAATCATGACCCCAATATAGACCACGGAAAAAACCGCGTCCAAAACCACAGTCAGAGCCGTTCCTGTTAGAAACTGGCGAATCTTTTCTAGCTCGTTAACCCGAGTTGAAATTTCCCCTACTGGTCGTTTTTCAAAATAACGCAGAGGCAAACGTAACAGATGGTCGATAATTTCTGAGGCTAAAGTTAAGTCAATTCGATTGGTCGTATCCACGAACAGATAAGTTCGCAAGGTGGTCAATAATGCTTCAAAAACATTAAGGACAATCAGAAACGTGACTAAATAACCCAGAGTAGAAGTACTATTTTGACTAATTACCTTATCGATAATCACCTGAATCATCAAGGGATTAGCCAAGGCAAATAACTGCACAAAGAACGAAGCAATAAAAACTTCAATCAAAATCCGCTTATGCTTTTGGATTGAAGGCCAAAACCAACTTAAGCCAAAACGTTCTTGAGGGGTTTCTTTGGTTTTTTGCAGTAATAAAACCTCACCAACATCACCCCAGCTTTCTAAAAACTCTTCCGGCTCATAGCGACGGAGCCCCAGCTCAGGGACAGCAATTACCAATTCCTTTTCGCTAATCTCGTAAACAACGGCGAGACTGTCCTGCCAACGCACAAAACAAGGCCCTTCGAGACGAGTAAAAGCTTTTGCTGGAATATTTATTAGTTGGGGGTTCAGCCCCATTAATTCGGAAACTGCCCCACATAAGGGTAATGACAAAGAGCTCGTCCTCGCTAATTGCTCTTTTAAAACCCTGTTAATTACCTCCTTGCGGAAGGGCATATTAAAGTACTTGCTGATCATTTGGAAGCAAGCTGTGCCAACTTCTAGAGTAGTTCGCCCAGAAACAAAGGGATAATCTTTATTGCCAATAGTGACTTCTTCTTCCACATCGGGAATTACCGGCAGAGGTTCATCGGTGGCAATTTCTTCTTTGTCCCAGGGTATATGAACTGGAAGATTGCTAGATTGGGTTTGGGCTGGAGCAAAAACTTCATCGTCATCGCTAGCAAACCATTTATCTCGCGGAATTGACAGCAAACGAGCAGGGGTTTCCCCAATGACATTAATAGTCTGACGAGTTTTCGTGAAGCCAATGCGAGCACCTACGGCAAAATCTTCTATTTCACCGCCACCACTGACTAGCCAAACTTTTTGCGGATCGTTTAGGGGCGCTGCTAATTCGCTATTGAGTGGATGTTCACCTGGGGGAAGATAATGGATTTCCGCTTCGGCTGCTGCGTCTAGGACAAGATCTTTGAGTTTCCAATCTCCTTGAGCTTCTTTTTCTAGTTGAATGCCAAAGAGATCAAAAATTTCAACATTTGCCGGTTTTTCCCTAAACTCCTGGCGGAGTTCGGGATATTGCTCAATTAGACGAAGAAACTCTTCATTATCAAGTGCCAAACAAACAACCTCGGTACTTGCCATTGCTGTTTCGCAAGCAATCCCCCGAGCTAAGTTCACCCAGCCAATAATTTGGCCTGGTTTAAGTTTCTCTAATGTGGTCGGCATTTTTGTTCGGGGGTCATAACCGAGAACCCGAACTTCTCCTTCAGAAACAATTGCCACTTGTCCCTGCATTTTGTCTCGCATGACCATAACTTTCCCCACACTAAACCTTAAGGGTTTGAGCTTATCGGCTAGCTGGGCAATTTCTTCGGCAGGAAGGCGATTGAATTGCGGAACAATAGATAGAAACTGTTCGACAAGTTGATGTGTACTTGTATTGCTCATATCTTAAAGTAAGTTTAACTGGTCACTGGGGTAGAAATCACTGGTTCAGGGAAAAATGAGACTTCTTCGGCGGTTTGTTGATTGAGCCATTTACGAAACATCTCATCTAGCATTCTTTGTCGCATCGGCTCATCAAGTTTGGCAGGAATGAAATTTTCTAACCGAATGATGACAATCCATTCTCCGACACGGGTTGGGGGAACGAGGTCTCCTGGCTGACAAGTATTGAGAATTTGGGCAATTTTGGGGTGAGGAGCATTAATTTCTACGGGGCCAATTAGTCCTCCTGTTTGAGATTCAGAACCCTGGGAGAATTCCATGGCTAGCTCGCGAAAACTATCTTCATTTTCTTGAATCCGAAAATATAATTCCTGAGCAAGTTCTGCTTTTTCAACTCTAATTAGGGAATAGACAACTCGATCTAATTGGGCTTTCCGCTTCAGGAAAAAAGACTCTACTTTATTATCCCAATTTTCGATTTTGTATTTTTCAATTTTGACTTTTCTGGTAACTAATGCTTTTAAATTGTCGCGATCCATGCCCTGTTTATCTAACCAAAGCTGAATTTTTTCCTCAGTATCAAGTTGAAATTGCTGACAAAATTGCTGGTAAGCTTGCTCATATTCTTGCTCTGTATAATCAATATTAGCGACCTCGTGATCCACGAGAATTTCCTGTGCTAGCTTGGGCAGCATCTGATACTGGGCCAACAGAGGAGAAAGTTCGTCACTATTAAAGACTCGGTTCCCTATTCTTAAAACTACACCCATACTATATTATTGAAGTTGATAAATAACCATACGAATCAAGAGTAAAATTTATTCAGAATATTTCAAAATATTAAATTTCCTTTGTTGTTTTGCTCGACTGAGAAATACATAATTTTTGCTTGTTGATAAGTTATTAAAATTTTGCTACTCAAACTTAACTTACCGATTGGGTAAATGACATCCTAGAAAAAATTGGTAAATATTAAGATTTGATAATCTGGATTGCTCTGTTTTAAAAATTAACTTTTTGTTAGTAAGACCACCACATAGGCACAGATCCCCTCTTCTCGGCCAACAGGGCCTAGTTTCTCATTGGTAGTTGCTTTGATGCTAATGCGATCGCTGCTTAGCTTCAAGATTCCTCCCAGGCGATCGCGCATTGCCTTGAGATGGGGTTTTAGTTTAGGCTGCTCGGCAACTATTGTGGAGTCGAGGTTACCGATTGACCAGCCTTGCTCTGTGATCAATTTATGGACTTGTTCTAGTAAAACTAAACTATCCGCCCCTTTCCATTGAGGGTCGCTGGGGGGAAAATAATGCCCAATATCGCCTAGGCTCAAGGCTCCCAACATAGCATCCATGATGGCATGAGTCAGAACGTCAGCATCACTATGACCCAATAGTCCCAAACTGTGAGGAACGGTAATGCCACCTAAAATCAATGGTCGATCTGCGGTTAAGCGATGGATATCGTAGCCGTTACCAATGCGAATTTCCATTAAATTTAAATTGTTTATCTTTGATTATTTGTGATCAAAATTATTACTTATTACTCATTACTTATTACTTCTAATCCATTGATATTCCTTCGGTGTTCTCAAGCCTAGCTTGTAGTCCCCATCCCCCACGAATTTTTTCATTTTCGGAAACTGCCATCCAAAGTTCATTTTTCCCTTTTTGAAGAGGCAAATAAAGCTCATCATAGTAACCGATAGTTCCCAAGAACCGATAATCTCTAGAGCGGAAAGAATCCTGTCCCCCATAAAGCAATTTGTCATTCAAATACACTTTGATGCGGTCACTAAAGCCAAAGGAAAGTTTTTTGACTTGCTCCTGTTCTGAATTAATAGTGATGCGAGCAAAGGCTGTGTTTTTATCTGGTTCAACTCCTTGCACTCTAGCTAAATTTGCCAATCCTGAATTTTCAGTAACAAGTTTGTTCCAAGTTAAATTTTGCTTATCATCTTGACTGAGAATGAATTTACTATCTAAAGTTTTCTCATCAAAAGAGTTGGAAACAGACCATGACCTAATCGTTCCCTCTGGTGCCTCTTCTAAAAGCGTTGGAGTAAGTTTCAATGGTGGGTTGTTGGTTGCGGTGAAACGAAAATTAGCAAAATGTCCTGGAGCATAATCTTCAACAAATAAACCTACCTGACCAGACTTTATATCTCGCTTTAGCTCATTGACAAACAAAACTGGTTGCTCCATATCTTGGATATATATTTCGGCATTTTTCCCCGAAACAACTATCTTGACAGGTATCCACTGATCAAAATCATATTCTACCTGCGCGCTATAGCCTTCCCCGTTATATAGTTGCCAACCCGCGACGTCATTAAAAATTGGAGTGTATTGATTGGCATCGGGATTCCCCGATTGGTGCGATCGCATATAGAATTTTTCGTAATTTCCCAAATCCTGAACGCGCCAGACAGCTCCCATAAAACCCCGTGTTTTCTCCAAAGCAACATCGTATTCGATGATGCCATCTGTAAACTCCGAATCTTTGACAACCGCTAGACCCCCTTTGAGCAAAAGGCTTGGTTGTCCTAAATATTCTTCGACCTTGCTTTGGCTGGCAGTGATTTCCCATCTATCAGAGTCAAATGGGATTATTTCCCCAGATTCAGAGGCGTTGACTAGGAGACAAGGCAATGTCACTACAATAATCAAGAGAAATGTACTGATAAAGTATTTCGCAAATTTCCGCATCATTTTCCTTAGAACTTTCTCTTTGATTTACAGGTTCATTGACTTTTAGAAATTCTAAAATTAATCTCAAAAATAAAGTATTAATTTTCGTGAACAAACAAAATTTGTCCAGCATAAAATAATTGTCGAAAAATCTAGTAGTTATGTTGGGCAAAAAATAAATTCGATTTGACAGGAGGAAATCCCATATAATCTAGGATTGTGCTGTATATTCAAAAACGCAGTAACGCTGTCTTAACTCATAAAGGTTATGACCGAAAATCTATTGTTTTAGCTGATTTTAAAGAGAGAAACCTCTATTATGATTCACGATATATTTATGCCCGCCCTTAGCTCCACTATGACTGAAGGCAAAATTGTGGAATGGGTAAAATCTCCAGGAGATAAAGTAGAGAAAGGAGAAACTGTAGTAGTAGTCGAATCCGATAAGGCGGATATGGATGTTGAATCCTTTAATGCTGGCTACTTGGCAGTTATTTTAGTTGAAGCAGGACAGGAAGCTCCCGTGGGCAATGCGATCGCCTATGTGGCAGAAACCGAAGCAGAAATTGCCGAAGCGAAAAAACGTGCAGCATCTGGACAGGCAAGCGCCCCGGCACCAACGCCTGCTGCTGCTCCGAAACCCGAAACTGCGGCGGCTATCGTTACCGAAACAGCTACGGCAGCAACCAGTAATGGCTCTGGTAATGGAAATGGCCGGATTATCGCTTCCCCCAGAGCCAAAAAACTTGCCAAGCAATTTAGCGTTGATCTCAAGAACTTGCAGGGAACAGGCCCCTATGGCCGCATTGTGGCACTCGATGTGGAACAAGCTGCCGGTCAACCTTCTACTAAGACAGTAGCAACCCCTCTGACAACTCCTGTTGTGGCAGCTGCCCCCACTGCGATCGCCGCGACCGCACCAGTGAATATTACTCCTGGGGAAACCGTACCACTCAATACCCTACAAAAAGCAGTGGTGCAAAATATGATGACAAGCCTTACTGTGCCTGTTTTCCATGTTAGCTATACCATTGGCACCGATGCTCTCGATAAGCTTTATAAGCAAATCAAGCCCAAAGGCGTCACGATGACCGCTATTTTGGCTAAAGCTGTAGCTGTTACCTTACGGAAACATCCTGTGGTTAATGCAAGTTATGTCCCCGATGCCACCAAATATAATTCGGAGATTAATATCGCAGTAGCTGTGGCTATGCCCGATGGAGGTTTAATCACTCCTGTGTTGCGCAACGCTGATCAGATGGATATCTATTCTCTATCCCGCAGTTGGAAAGATTTGGTCAACCGCTCTCGTGCTAAGCAGCTAAAGCCCGAAGAATATAGTACAGGAACTTTCACCCTTTCTAATTTGGGAATGTTTGGAGTGGATAATTTCGATGCGATCTTGCCTCCAGGACAAGGTTCGATTCTGGCGATCGGCTCAGCTGCGCCTCAAGTTGTGGCTAATGATGCCGGAATGATGGGAGTCCGTCGTCAAATGAAGGTCAATATCACTAGCGATCATCGAATTATTTATGGTGCACAAGCTGCTGCTTTCCTTCAGGATTTAGCGAAATTAATCGAAACCGATCCTCAATCTTTGACTTTGTAATCTCAATCTCTGAGGTAGGCATTGCCTACCTTACCTGTGATGTTCTTGGGTAGTTTCGGCTAATAACAAACGTCTTTCGGCACGGGAAATGACTCGATAAGCTTCTCTAATTGCCTGGGGTTCGACCGTTATAGTTGTGATTCCCCAATTAATTAAATTATTAATTAACTCAGGATTAATCTTCGTGCCGTGAAGACAAATAGAACAGGGAATTTGCTTCTCTTTTGCAAGAGAGATTATTTGTGCGATCGCGTTTTTAAAAGCAGGATTATTATAATATTGATTTAAATCTATTTGCTCGCGATCTAACCCGAAAAGTAACCGAGTCAAATCCCCTGTGCCGATCGCAAATCCTTGAACTCCTGCTTTGATATATTCAGGTAATAAAAAGAGCACTGAAGGAACCTCTGCCATAATCCATAATTGGCAAGTGCCACCGTGACCTAAACCTTGAGCAATCAAGCGATCGCGACAAAAAAGAAATTCCTCTAGATTCCTCACAAAAGGCAAAATTAAATTAACATTAGCGAACCCTTCAGCAATTAATCGGGACAAAGCCAACAATTCTAAATCAAAAAAACTGGGATCTTGAATATAGGCCGCCGTTCCTCGATTATCCAGATTAGAATCTTTAGATGTAGAAGAAGATAATTGGGACAATGGGATGTCCTGGGAACGATAGAAAATCGGGCGAGGCGCAAATTTACTAGCAAATCTTCTCAGGGAATTTACCAAATAATCAACGATGCGGGACTGGGGTGTATTTTGTAACCATTGCTCTAAAGTCTGATATTTTAGTAAGTCTAGCAACATCAAATCCGATCGCAACAAACCAATACCATCAATCGGCAAACCAGCAACCTCATCCAGCAGATTATCCTGACTTATATTTACCATCAACTTGGTGCCAATGGGATAATCAAAAATACCCGTGCTCAGAACATTATCTTGAGGCGCAACCTGAGTCGAAATCTCTGGGTCGCCCTCAGCCCCAACCGCATAAACCTTTCCTTGATCACCATCCAAGACAACCAATGCTCCCGATCGCAAAATCTTGGTGGCATTCTCGCTGTTTACAATTGCAGGAATCCCCAATTCCCTGGCGATAATTGCCCCATGACTGGTTAAACTTCCTGTTTCTGTAATAATCCCTCCCAGATTTTTGAGCAGCGAGATATCTGAAGGTGCAATGTTATTCGTCACCAGAATCGATCCTGGATTTATTTGAGCTGGTTCACTATGCCCCGAATGATAAACAAATATTTCCCCTACAACCTTGCCAGGAGCAGCTGCCATTCCTGTTAGCAAAAGTTGTGCTGGTGTTGACTCCGATGATGGGTTTGTTTGATTAATTTGATAAGTTTTTCTAAAGTCCAACTGGTGAAAATAAAATGGCCTATCCATAACAGCTTCAGTTGTTAATTGAGGAATCGACCATTCAAGATAATTTACTTTGGGGTTCTTACTGGTTATTTTTTCTGCTGATCGCACTAGTAATCTAATCTGCTGCTCATTTAAAACTGCCTGTTCTTGCAAAGAATCTTCTACAACATTAGTTGCTAAATATTCTTCTCCTATTGCCAAATTCTCTGGGGGATCTTTGAGAGCATAGTAGATAGTTTGGGTGCCCAATTGTTGTTCAATTGAATTTGAGTTGCGACGATTGAGAGTATAGATATCGGGTTGCACTGCTCCTTGATCTAGTGCTTGTTTTAAACCCCAAATAGAGCGAATAGAAATGTAATCTTTGTCCAACTCAATTGAGCCAGAAGTCTGGACATTTTGGCATGGCTGAATCAACAAGGTAAGTTTTATCTGAGAAAGCTCAATTTTTCGTTTATGCCAGTAAAAAATACTTTTGGCCGTAAATAATTCTGCCCAAGCTTTTTTGATACCCCAAAATATAGCATCAGGATTTATTCCCGTAATTTGCGATCGCAATAAACCTCGATTATTTTTTTCTCCTGCATAGGAGATAACTAAAGAAGGTCGAACAATAACAGTAGAACAGTTGAGCTGCGCGATCGCCTCTAAGATGATCTTTTGCCATGGTTGAGGAAATGCTCCTGCCATAATTGCTTGGCGACTTTGCTGAGCAAGAGACTGAAGAGCCTGATAATTATCAATATCAATTTGGGACAAAGATTGGGAAAAATCATCAATTGAGAATTGATCCCCTGGCAAATTAGCAAAAAAATCAGTCAACAAAGAGCTTTCCAAAGTAAAACCAGGAACAATGGAATGTCCTTGTTCCAGTAGTTGGCTAAGAACCGCAATTTCCTCGCCAACTAAAGATTCTTCCGCAGGAGCAATTTGAGAAAGCCAATATAGCCAAGTCATAAGTAACGCATGAATGGACAATAGATTAATTATTCCGCGAAATAGGGACTGCCTTCTGACCTCTGCTTTCAAGGACTAAGTGCCGAAGATATTAACCTGCTGTTACCAGTTGCTTTTGCGATACTTTGATTTTTTCTAAAAACTCTTCCGTCAATTTAATAAAAGCTTTTGAGCCAGTAGAATTTGGCATAGCAACCACAGCAGGAGTGAAAAGATCCACCGCTTTGGCAACGTTCACATCCATAGGAATTGATTGTTCAAAAAGTTGGTGGGGATAAAAATCATCTCGGACTCGTTTCATTACCTGTTTGTAATATCTTCCCATTAAACCACCGGCTGAAAGAATAAAGACAATCCCCAAAAGGTTGATATTAAGAGTCTGGGTATCTTGATGATTTTTTTTCAATTTCGCAATACGTCTTTCGAGCAGCTGAATTCCGACCAAAGATAAAGGTTCAGGACGAGCAGGAAGCAGATAAAAATTACTAGCAGCAATTCCACTGCGAGTCATCAGATTATATCCAGGAGCACAGTCCATAATAATAAAATCATAGTCGTCAATGACTGGCTCTATAAGTTGCTTAATCATCACTAGCTCAAAATCATCCCAAACTTTTTGGAACTCTTTGCCCTGTTCCTGGAGAGCTTTGCCATGAAGCATTTCTGATACTAGATACTCATCATAAAGTTCGATGTCTCCAGGCAATAACTCCAATCCTTCAAGATTACAAACATTAGGATAGATCAGATCGTGAATATCAAGCTTACTCCAAGGGTTGGGAGTGATCACATTATCGAGTAGATAACTCAATGTTCTTCTTTTTTTTCTTACTTTGGCAAAATCATGAGGTGATATCATGCTTAAAGTGGCACTAATCTGCGAGTCCAAATCTAGCACCAAGACTCTTTTGTCATAATGTTTTGCTAAACAGGTTGCTAAATTGACCGTTAAAGTGGTTTTTCCTACTCCCCCCTTCATATTAACGGTGCTAATAATTACGCCCATAAATCCAAGCCCCCTAATAGTTATAGCTATCGCCCAGTTTGGCAGAAGATTCTTCAAATGAACGTAGAGATTTTCTATATTTTTTTACGGTATATTAATACAGCTTTACAGTTCTTTAGCGATTAGCCCGTAGGCTTTCATCTTCTATCAAACTCTGTTGTTTCTTTCATGCAAAAGCTAGAGTAGATATCTCAAGGATTCTAAAATTTAATCAGCTTATTATTTATAGGGAATGGGGAATAATCATTTATGCTGAAATGGTTTAGTAAAAGGAAAACTTCTGAATCTGTCGTTCAAAATCAAGGCCAAGAGAAGGAAGCTGTTCCAGAAGTCTCTCCCTCATCGGAGTTGACCGATGCCGATTATGATTTTTTATTTAACCAACTGCTAGAAGGCGTTGCTCATGGTTGGAATCAATTCAAAATTATTAAATTCTTTCAAAATTTGGGGATTAGAGGCAACCAAGACCAATGGGTTGCCTGGTTGGAGCGATTATCCACAAAAATTCCTGATGCCACAAATGATTCTCAGCGAAGATTAGGAGCAATTATGCTCCGTTTGGCAGAGGTTACCCAATCAGCTACTGAATTAGGCCAGCTTAGTGTAGTTTCTTCTCAAATTGGCAAGAAGTTATTTTTGGGTAAGACTGCTAACTTAATTTGGGAGTACGATGGTGTGGATATTGTTTCTCCTTCTAATTCAACAATAAATACTACTACAGAAGAGAATTCTGCCGATCTCAATAATATAGAGGAAAATATCGCGCCTGAAGCGATCGCAACTGAAAGTCTTGAGCTGGAGACCGAAGGCGATGTTTTACTAGAAGAGCCAGCAACTGTAATTGACGAGTCTACTCCTGTAGCAATTCCTGAGACAGAAAATCCCGAATCTTTGCCTTCAGCAGAACCAGTAATCTCAATGCCTGAATCTAATTCACTAGAGTTATCTGAAGAGGCTGTTGAAGACTTGCCTACTGAAAATGAGTCAAACTCAATGCCTGAATCTAACCTATTAGAGGCTCCGGAAGAAGCACTTGAAGATTTACCCACTGAGACTGAGTCGCGAGAAAAGCAAGAGATAGACCTTGATGCGACCGAACAGAATGACCAAACTTCGGTGATAGAACTGGTAGAAAGTTGGTTTAATCTGGGCTTGAAGCAGGCAAATGCAGGAGATTTGCCTGGAGCCATTGAAAGTTGGCATCAAGCTTTGCAACTTAATCCTAATCTGGCGGAAATTTGGCACAATCTTGGTAGCGCTTTGGGTCGTCTGGAATATTATCCCGAAGCTATAGACTCTTTTGATCATGCGTTGGCAATCGATCCTCAAAGTGAACAAGCTTGGAATGATCGCGCTCATGCATTCTTTCAGATAGCAGAATGGGAAGAAGCGATCGCCAGTTGGGGTAAGGCGATCGCCATCAACCCCACGAATCACCAGTTTTGGTATTATCATGGTTGCGCCTTGGAACAGTTCCAACGTCTTGATGAGGCGATTGCTAGTTACACAAAAGCCTTAGAAATTAGCCCAGATTTTCAACCCGCACGCTCTAAATACGTTAACTTAATAACAGAGTTGTAATATATAAATCTGCCTCTATGGCGGTAACCTATTTTATCGGATAAACTTCTACGTACAAAGATCTTCCAATTAAGATCTTATAAATCTCAATAACTTTATCGCAAATTTTTAGACCATAAATTCTCATGACGGAATTATCCAATAACACCAAAGAAGAAGTAGTATTACCAAGAGAACAGAGAGTTGCTCAATTGAGGAATCTAATCGATACCCTCAGAATTGCCGATGAAATAGCACAAAAAGGTTATCTAATTAGCAGTTCTGAATTGGCAGATCTCATGGACATTAATGCTAGTGCAGTTACCAGTCGTGGAGATCATTGGTCTTGGCGGAACTGGGTTGTTTCTAGAGTAAGAAGAGAAGGCAATCAAATTCTATGGCAATTGGAAAACATAGAAGCGGTTGAATAAAATGAATATGAACGCAAAAAACCCAAAAATGACTTTATCCATACCGGAAAAAAACCAACTTATCGTCCGTCCTCTTCAATATAGAGATTTGGAGGCCATGGAAGATCTAATCTCCCAGGGACAAGGACAAGAGCTTTCTCAGCGTCTAGTTTCTGTAGATAGAGATCTCAAACAAGTTCGTTCTTGGTATGGACTAAGGCAGTTTTTGAGTATTTTGCCTTACTCTTATCAAAAAGACCGCAGGATTTATGTTGCTGAAAGGGAACAGAAAATTCTCGGTCTAATTCAAGTATCTCCTTTTAATCGCACGGAAACTACCTGGCGAGTGGAACGGGTTCTGGTAAGTGAAAGCCTCCCCGAATTAGAAACCCTCGCTAGTCAAAAGGAAGTCGGTTCCCAATTATTGCGTTATTGCTTAGAAAATATCTGGGAGGCACGAACCTGGATGTTGGAAGTAAATGTCAATGATAAACATAAGTTAGCTCTTTACCGAGAAAATGGGTTTCAACCCCTAGCTCAGATGACCTACTGGCGGTTGCCATCGCCCTTAATTGCCAAGTTGGCACAGCAAAATTCTAGCTTACCTAATTTATTGCCGATTAGTAATGCCGATGCGCCTTTGCTATATCAGTTGGATTGTGTTTCTATGCCTCCACTGTTGCGCCAAATTTTTGATCGTGATGTTCATGATTTTAAAACGGGTTTTGTCGAAGCGATTATCGGTAAGATTTTGCAATGGTTGGGCAAGAGCGAAGAGTTTAAAGGTTACATTTTTGAGCCCCAAAGAAAAGCTGCGATCGGCTATTTTAGATTGAGATCCTATCCTGAAGCTGCGAATGCCTACCAAGCCAAGCTAACTGTTAATGCTGCCTATACTTGGCTCTATCCAGAATTGATTGTCCAAATGGCCCAAATCGCCTATGAGTCCGCTGCCAAGTCTTCTAATCTTGAGGATTTAACTTGTTCTTTGCCTTCTCTAGAGCTGGTATCTGCTGATTACCAACCAGAAAGAGAAGAGTTTCTCACTGAAATCGGAGCTTCCCCCATCGAGCACACCCTACTAATGTCTCGTTCCGTATGGCATAAAATAAGGGAAACTAAACGTCTCGAAGGTTTGCAATTATCAGAAGTGCTGCAAGGACTTAAGCCGGCACGAACTCCTATTCCCTCTCGTATTTCTATTCTCAAGTCCCAATCTCAAGATCGAGATTCCTCGAATAACGAAGATAATTCTACAGGTTCCTCAAACCTAAAACCCAAAACCTAAAACTCGTCGTGATCTGAAAATGAAAACGTTAGATTAGATAAAAGAATCTGAAATTCATTGAGATTATGTGGGAAGCTGGACAGGTTATTAGCGATCGCTATAAGTTAAAAGAAAAGTTTGGAAATAGTATCGGCAGACAAACTTGGCTCGCTCAAGACTTAGCATCAGAAACCTCCGAGCTCGTGATAATTAAGCTGCTCACTTTTGGGGGCAATATTCAATGGGATGATGTGAGGCTCTTTGAAAGGGAAGCCCAAATTCTTCAACAATTAAATCACGGACAAATCCCGAAGTATAAAGACTATTTTTCTGTCGATGAGCAGACCCTTTGGTTTGGTTTAGTCGAGGAATATATTGCGGGTAATTCTCTCAAGCAACTATTAGAAACCGGAACGAGATTTGGCGAAGCCGAAGTTATTAAGATTGCCCAAGATGTTTTACAGACTTTAATTTATTTACATAGTTTTAATCCCCCTATTCTACATCGAGATATTAAGCCCAGTAATTTACTCTTGGGAGATGATAATAAAGTTTATTTGGTCGACTTTGGGGCAGTTCAAGATAGTTTTGCCTCTGAAGGTACAACCTTTACTGTCGTGGGCACCTATGGCTATGCACCTTTAGAGCAATTTGGAGGTAAAACAGTTCCTGCGTCCGATTTATATGCCTTGGGGATTACAATTATTCATTTATTGACTCGAACTGCTCCTAGTAATCTGCCAAATAAGGACTTAAGAATCCAATTTCGCGATCGCGTTACCGTTAGCCCTCAATTAGCTAATTGGCTAGATAAAATGATTGTTCCTGCAGTAGAAAGACGTTTCCAAACAGCTATCGCCGCCTTAAGATATTTGCCTGATACTTCCCAAGAATTAAAGACTGTTAGCTCAAATAATGTCAACTATAAATTAGATAATTTCAACCAATCCGATCAAAGAAACAAGCCAGCTATTAGCAATATCAAAATCAAAAAAAATTCTAATTTTATAGAGGTGATAATTCCTGATCAAGGGTTTACTAAAATCGATAATTTTGTTAGTAGCTTGGTTGATAATATTAATAACTTGATTCCGCTATTTGTAGTTGGAGGGATTATGATTATCTTTTCTCGGGGCATCATAATCTTACTTTTAAAAATATTGCTTTCTCCAACAGTTTTTCTGGTTTTGATAATATTGTGGCTAGTTAATTCTAACTTTCGAAACCTATTTATAGCAACCAAAATAAAATGCGATCGCCAACAGTTTTCTATTGTTAATAGTTTTTTTGGCTTTACAAAAACCTATCGGGGAATAACTTCTGCAATCAACGATGTTTCGATTAAATATGTTCCTCAAAACAAAAAACAAGATAGTTTAAAAATAGATTCTCTCATTATTAATACCGAATCAACTTCAAAGTTACATGCGAATAACACTTATATATTAGGCCATAATTTAAGTGAACCCGAACTCCTCTGGTTAGTTCAAGAACTTCGTAACTGGCTCAATAACAATGAAGATCAAGAACAAATACCAGATAAGATTAATGACTCACAAAATGAGACGGATGCTAACAAACCTGACATGTGAACCCAATTAATGCTAGGATTTTGTAGTGATTCTTAGTCAAATGCAGTACATTTATTAATCTTATAATATTTTAGGTGTTTATCCCTAGGTTTATAATGGGTTTGGCTTTAGTTTTTATCGATTGCCTATAACTTGTGATAATTGCTATATATAAAAAGTTGCGATGAGTTGGCTGTCTTTTGATTAGTTTTTAACCTTTGTCTGTTAACTTTAAGACTTAAGAGGATTGTATCTTTTCCCATTAATTGTTTTTGTCTATTTTATATGAATTATTATTTTTCTCTTGTTTTTGCCATTGGCCTGGCTATAGTTAACCCTTCGGCGGGAAATTCATCTGGTGAATTAAAAAAACCGCAAAACTATGGTGAATTTCAACTCGTCGCTCAGGTTACTTCAGAAAATTCTGATACCGCTGCAACTAATCCACCAGAGAATGAAGGTCTAGAATCATTAATTGAGGAAGGAACTGGCAAGATTCATCCTGGTTTTCTGTTAAGTGCGATCGCTGTAACCAGCATTTTTACTCTAATTTTACTATTTTTTCTATTCAAAAAAGTAGAAATTAACCTTGATGAAGAACAACTGAATAGTGGAGAAGTCAGTACTCCAGAAACACAAAAAGAACTAGAAGAAAAAGAAGATGTTTTAGAGAACGCGGATCATACCCTTTTGCAGATGGGCGAACGCTCTCACGGCAGTGAGACTCAAAATGATGCTCACTCATCTGAGCAAGAAGAACATCAAGATACATTGTTAGTTCCTCCGAATATCAATGAGGCACAATTAGATATTGTTCCCGAATTAAGTCTTGAATTGCAGTTACGAAACCGACAACTTCGCCAGAAAGCGATTTCGCAATTGGCTCAAGAAGGCGATGCCAAAGCGATGATACCTTTGGTCGAGTTGATGGGGGATGCAGATTCTCAAGAAAGACATCTGATTCTAGAGGCAATGACAGCTATCTCCAACAATACTCTTAAAACTATGAATCAGGTCTTGCTGCTCTCTCTTGGTGATGAGGACTCCCAAGTGAAGCAACATAAAATTAAGGATTTAAACAGGGTATATGAGTTGATGATTCAAGTAACTGAAAGACTATCTCAAACTGTTAATGCTCCTGATGAAAAGGTTCAAGAGACTGCAGAATGGGCGCTGAAACAACTGCAAAAGATGCCGACGACTTCAGGTTTAGTATCTTAATTGGAAATATTGTAGTAATATTTCAGACAAATATCTAAATTGTCTATGTTGAATCTAGATGAGATAGCCACTCAATTAGAGAGTGCTAATTCACGCGATCGCCTGTTAGCCTTGGTCTCTTTGAGAGAGGTCTCTGCTGAGGCAGCTCTTCCTCTAATCAAAAAAGTTTTATACGACGAAATCCTGCCCGTCCGCTCGATGGCAATTCATGCTCTGGGCGTTAAATCGACAACAGAATCCTATCCCCTGTTGGTAGAACTCTTACAAACCGATGAAGATTATGGCATCAGAGCCGACGCAGCTGGGGCATTAGGCTACTTGGGAGATAATCGAGCCTTTGAAGCCCTTGTTAGAGCATTTTATGAAGATGAGAGTTGGTTAGTTCGTTTCAGTGCAGTGGTTTCTTTAGGCAATTTACAAGATGATCGGGCAAAAGAATTGTTATTGGAAGCTTTAGGGAGAAATGACCCTATCTTGCATCAGGCTGCGATCGCGGGCTTGGGGGAAATCAAAGCTATTGAGGCGATCGATCAAATTTTAGATTTTGCCGATTCAGAAGACTGGTTAACTAGGCAAAGATTGGCTGAAGCCTTGGGAAATTTAAATTCAGAAAAAAGTATTTCCGCGCTGAATTTTCTGGCCAAAGATGCCCATCCTCAAGTTAGGGATGCGGCCAGGGTTGCATTGAAACAGTTATCAGATGAAAGTCTCTCAAAATAAACATCAATCAACAGTTGAACCCAACTAAGAAAATAAAATAACTACCAAGAAATAATTTGGTTTTTAAATTGAGCAAAACTAGATGAGACTTCTGTGACTTCTTCAATGTTCATTTTATCGGCAACATCCAAGAAAAAACTACCTTTTTCTAATCCTCCTTTTTCGTAGCGAATTTGATCACAGAGATCTTTGAGTTGATCTAATGGTGCGCCATTATGAAACTTTTTGGCCAATGATTGAGTTTTCTCGGCAAAAATTGGTAATTTTTCGGCAGAAGCGGGATCTAGAGCGATTAAAATCCAGGATTCTAGCATTTGCACTGGAACTGCGATCGCGCCTTTAGCAAACCAATTATTAGAATCATTTCCCCAAAGTTCTTTGATCCTTCCCTCTATTTCACAAAATCGGCATTGTTTAGTCTGTTCCTGCTTTGATAATCCTGGGATTTTATTATGAGTAAGAGTTTGATCGTCACTGACAAGATGCTCGGGAGCGCGATCGTTATCCAAGGCGATAATAAAATACGCATCCATTCCTGCTGATTTTCTGATGTCATTTAAGAAGGTTGGCAATTTCTTTCTGACTTCGCCAATCCCTCCATTTTTGCGAATGCGTCTTGGCTCAACTCGATAAAAACTTTTTCCACTAATTCTTTCTGCACAACGCTCAAAAAAGATATTAGACTCATTAAAAATTGACGCAACCCTCTTAATGGCTTTAATTAAATCTTCAAGACCATGAACTTTAGCATCAGGCATAGAATAAATATCCTTAAGCTTGTCGACATCATTGTCTTTTACACTAATGTCATCACCAGCAATAGTACATATACGAATAAATTGCGGTTTATTCTTATTATTGAAATGTTTTTGCTCTGTTATACCAAAATTAAGCCATTTTTTGCGTAATAATGAAGGCTTGCCTAAATCATGCTCATCAATCTTGAAATTTGTCAGGATGTAAAATAATTGCAGAAAATTCGACTTGCCTGAACCATTAGCCCCAATCACCAAGGTAAAAGGAGAAAGATTGACTTTTACATCTAAAAGTGAGCGATAGTTTTGAACTTCAATGCGTGAAAGCATTATTAATGTCTGAACTTTTAAAGAATCATAGGCTTATAATTATAAATCCTAAAGTTACCGAATAATCTTTCGTTCCGCTGAAATAGTCTGAGCAACGCGAAGTTGAACTCAAGACCACTATAATTTTGATTACAGTCTATGCTAGTGAAGAAAAAGCATAATATTAACCAGTGACTAGCAGCTAAATAATCATGTATGAAGATTACCAAGAAGAAAAAATTAATCGGCGTTTCCCAAAAGTGCCAATAGAAAGAAGAATTGGCGCCTTTGCTATCGATTTTGTAACTATTTGGTTTATTAGTATATTTTTTGGTAAAGCTGGATGGTTTGTCTTTATTGTTTGTTGGCTTGTCATGCGAGTTTTGTTCGTAGCTAATAACCAAGGACAAAGTTTGGGTCGCTATGCCCTAGATATGAAAGTTATCCAATATCGTTTTAATCGGGTTCCTGACTTGATAACCTTGGCTAAAAGAGAAGGCATGGCTGGCTTCTTCGCTATGCTGGCCAGTTATGGTTTGACCATCAATTTCAATAACGGTATTGCTATGCTTTTGCTGGCAACTCCCATCTTGGTGGACTGTATTCCTGCGGTTTTCGATGAGGATTTAGATCGAGCCTTTCATGATCGCCTAGCAGAAACCATAATTATTCAAACCCCTCGCGGCTACTCCCTAGATATTAGATTAAAAAAATTACTTGTTACTCTACGGCGAAATATGCAAAAATAGGAATTTGCGTGTTCACTCACAATTAATAAATAAAATAGTTCTCACAGAAAAATCATGGCCAGTAAAAAGGGCGTCCGCATAATCATCACCTTAGAGTGCACCGAATGTCGCAGTAATAATAATAAGCGATCGCCAGGAGTATCTCGTTATACCACAATGAAAAACCGTCGCAACACGACAGGCAGAATGGAACTAAAAAAATTCTGCACTCATTGTAATTCCCACACTGTTCATAAAGAAATCAAGTAATAACATTATCTTTGAATAGTTATTACCCAACTTCTACAAAAAACCTTATCCAGAAAAACAACTCTTAATTTATTCACTATGGCCTATTATCGCAAACGTCTTTCCCCTATTAAACCCAGTGACCCTATCGATTACAAAGATGTCGAGTTACTTCGTAAATTTATCACCGAACGAGGTAAGCTTTTGCCCCGTCGAATTACTGGTTTAACCGCGCAGCAGCAGAGAGATTTGACTGAAGCCGTCAAAAGAGCCCGAGTAGTAGCTCTGTTACCTTTCATTAATGCAGAAGGTTAATTCTGCAACTAAGCCTAAAGTATGTATTTTTTGTCTTATTTTTGGGTAGGTTAAAGAACCATTAGGTAGACTAAGGAAAAGTTATAGCTCGATGTTAAAGCAAAAAGCTGGTGGAAAAAGGAACGCTGATTGAATTCAGACTACAGGGAGAGCGTCGTCTTGCCGTTGCAGAGCGCCCAGAAGGAAAGAAAGACTGGATCGTAGTAGATAGTCAGGGACAATCTCATAAGATACGGCCCCAAAGGGTCGAATATACTGTTGGTGGTGGTCCCTATCAGTCTTCCGATATCCCCAGCTTTGTCGAGACCTGTCAAGGCTATTTTGACCCGGAAAGTTTAGAAGTGGCTTGGGAAATTCTCGTAGAAGAAGGAAAATCCGTAAATCCGCAAGAGCTTGCAGAACTGCTATTCTCAGAACAAGAACCTGCGCCTTGCTATGCAGCCCATAGTCTTTTAAGTGAAGACAAAATTTATTTTAAAAAGAAAGCTGACAACTACGAGCCTCGCTCTAGTTCTCAAGTAGAAGATATCCGCCATCAACTGCAAGTGCAGGCAGACAAAGCTCGCCAAAAAGAGGAATTTGTCGCCCATCTACAAGAGGCATTAAACGGAGAAACCATCAACTGGTCAGATAGCGATCGCACTCGCCTCGAAGCAATCTCTAAGATAGTATTGCAACCAGAACAGAACCATCACAATGCCCAAGACATTTTAAAATCCCTGGGCAAAAATAGTGACTATCAGTCGGTTTTTCGCCTTTTAGTGCAGATAGGATGGTGGAGCGAACATGAAAACTTATTTTTACTTCGCAGTTCTCATTCTGTTAACTTTTCTTCCAAGGTATCCAATGTGGCTCAATCTCGGCTTCAAGCTCCCTCCGACTCTCCAGACAGCGATCGCCTAGATCTAACTCATCTCAAGGTATATACGATTGATGATGAGAGCACGACCGAAATTGATGATGGTTTAAGTGTTGAATATATAGGAGAAGCCAAAACTCCCCGATTATGGATTCATATCGCCGATCCCACTAGATTATTGACTCCTGGGGATGAGCTGGATTTAGAAGCCCGTCGTCGTAGTACTAGTTTATATCTTCCTACTGGCATGGTGCCGATGTTTCCTTCGGAATTGGCAACTGGCCCCATGAGTCTTGTGCAAGGTCAGGATTGTTGTGCCCTCAGCTTTGGTGTGACTCTTGATGAAACTGGTGCGATCGCAGAATATACAATTCATCCGACTAAGATTAAACCAACCTATCGTTTGACCTACGAAGATGTAGATGAAATGTTGCAATTGGGTTTAACTAATGAGGCGGAATTAGCAGAATTGGCAGCCGCAGCCAAAGCAAGACAAGCATGGCGCAAGTCCCAAGGCTCGATCCAAATCAAAATGCCCGAAGCTTCGATTAAAGTCAAAGAAAACGAAGAAATTACCATTGATCTATTAGAAGAATCCGCCTCTCGTCATTTAGTCGCTGAGATGATGATTTTAGCCGGAGAAATCACAGGAAGATACGGCAAAGAACATGGTTTGCCATTGCCATTCCGTGGTCAACCTCAACCAGAATTACCCCCAGAAGAAGAATTAATGTTGCTCCCCGCAGGGCCAGTGCGCTATTGTGCCTTGCGTCGTTGTATGCCTCGCAGTGAGATGAGTATTAACCCCTTACGTCATGCTAGCTTGGGTTTAGATACTTATGTCCAAGTTACTTCGCCGATTCGTCGCTATACTGATCTCTTAACTCATTTCCAGCTCAAGGCTCATTTAAAAGGCGTTGATTTACCTTTTGCGAAAGACGAGTTGCAAGAAATTATCTACAGTGTCGGCAGTTCTTCCTATGAAGCAACTTTAGTAGAACGACAAACCAATCGTTATTGGGGGCTAGAATATTTACGTCGTAATTCCGATCAGATTTGGCAAGTATTGGTGTTGCGTTGGCTCAGAGAAGATGAGGGTCTAGGCGCTATTTTAATTGAGGATTTAGGTCTAGAATTAACCCATCGCTTTGACAATCATGTGAATCTTGGCGATCGCTTAGGCTTTAAAGTGTTAGTTTCTGATCCTCACCGAGATGAAATTCGTTTTCAAGAAGCAGTTGAAGTTGGAATTGAGCATTAATCTACTTCCTCCGCAGGATGCTGGGTAATATCTCAATTAGCAAGCACCAATTATAATCCTAATAATAAATTTGATGCTGAACGGGGTAGTCCTTGATCAAGCAACAATTTCATAACTATTAGAAAGTTCAATAATACGATCATCTAAATAAGACGCAGCAAAAATTAATGCTTGCTGAATGTCTTCTTCTTCAAGCTCGGGAAACTCTTGATCCAATTCTTCTCGATTGGGATATGTTGCTATTAAATCAATTACTCTGCGAACCGTTAGGCGGAAGTCACGAATGCAAGGTTGTCCGTTCATTCTTCTAGGATGACTATTAATGCGGTCTAGTTTCATTGTCTAATTTTCTCCATAGTTTCAAGTTTATTTTGCTAACATCTAACTGTGAAACAAATTATTTTAATCTGTTTAGTTTTGACTAAATGCGATCGCCTAAAGCCTGATAATGCCGCGATCGCTTGCACCAGAGAATGAATAGAGTGATCAGGCGAAGCCTGGCACTGCGTGATCGCAAATCTGTCAATTGATCAAGTCCATATCACCAAATGCGATCAATAGAATATTTATCAAAAACCTTGTCTACGCTTATCACACTTATTTTCTCTACTAATCCTTGCGCCATCAAGAGTCTATCAAAAGGATCTCTATGATGGTTCGGTAAATTGGACAAATTATAAATATGAGTTATCTCAATTGGCAAAAGATAAAGATTATTAACTTCCTGTTGTTTCTTAATCAACTCTGCAAGTGACAAATCAAAATGAAGCTTACCCAACTGAGTTTTAATCTGCATTTCCCAGACACTAGCCAAACTCAGAAACAAGTTATTGTTAGGATCAACAATCAAGTCACTAGCCTTTTTAGATAAACGATTAGGACTAATTGTCCACCAAATAAAAACATGAGTATCAAGTAATAAATTCACAACTTAACTGTCCCAAAAATCATCTGGTAAAGGATCATTAAAATCTTCACTAATCCAACCCTTACCTGAAAACAAACCCATAATACGAGGACTTTTAGTAGTCCCGGAGTTAGAAGCTTGATACTTATTAGCTAAAGAATCCATAAAATCTAATCTTATTTGATCTATGTCTGCTTTAGTGGTATCTACTTTTAACTCATTACTTAAATCTTTAATACTTTGTGAGTTGGGTTTATTCACATTTTGTTGGGATAGAAACTCAGCAAAATCTAATAGTTCCCGCTGTTTTTCCAGCGGGAGTTGACGTAATTTTTCGATAACATTTTTTTCAATATCCATGTGAATTCATATTTTCTTCTTATCTTATCTCTATGTCGAACTTACGTTTATCAAGTATTAGATACTAGCCTATTAGGAGTTAATAATAAATACAAACAAGGAATTACTAACAAAGCAATCAAAGTCGAAGCAACTAAACCAAAACCGATCGCACTAGCTAGGGGAAACCAAGTCGGATCACTTAATGCTAAAGGAATCACACCGACAATTGTCGTAATACTAGTAGTTAAAATCGGACGTAATCTGTCAGCAACTCCTTTTGCCGCAGCATCTCGGATTTTCATTCCCTTTGCTCGATAAGAATTCATAGTTTCAATCATAACGATCGCATCATTAACTACAATTCCTGTTAAAGCAATAATCCCGATTACCGCAGGAAAAGAAATTGGAATTTGTAAGAAAAAGAAGCCCAGAAATGTCCCAATAAAAGCGAAAGGAATTGCCAACATAATAATAAAAGGTTGGGTAAAAGAACTAAACTGAATAACTAATACAGCAAAGACTAAAAATAAAGAAATGATTGCCATTTGTCCTGCTGAAGCAAAAGTTTCTCCTTGGGTTTCTAATTCTCCAGCAAATTTATAATCATAACCTTGACCCCAATTACCCTTCATTGCAACTAATTTTGGTTCGAGATCTGCAATAATTTCTCCCACAGTACGATCCTTATTTTTCGCTAAAACAGTAACAGTTCTTTGGGCATCTTTGTGAGTAATCGACAGTGGTGCATTACCAAACTCAGCTTCTAATAACTGACTGGCAGTAATAAATAATCCTTGATCATTAAAAATAGGCAAGCTCAATAATTCATCACGACGTGTTGGGCCACCAATCCCCCCATTTCGGGAAGCCCACATGGTACTAAGACGAATTTCTAAATCTTCTTGTCCACCACCAATGGGAAAATCACCAATATCATTATCGGTCATCAGATAACGTCCCTGAGTTGCTAAATCATCATCGGACAAACCGTAAAAGCTAAGCGCTTCACGGCGAGGACGGAGTTTAATATCAGCTCGCAAGGCACCTAGATCATCTCGCACATCGATCGCACCAGGAATTTTTCTGAGAGCAAGTTGAACTTCTCCAGAGATCCGACGCAACTCATCCATATCAGAACCTTTCAATTCAATTTCAATAGGATCACCACCTTCCCCCGTCGATTGGGCATTAACAACTAAAGAAGCTCCTGGATATTGACGTAAAGCCTGGTTTAGCTGCGATCGCAAATCATCGATATATTCAAAAGATAATTTTTCTCTATCCTCTTGAGGCGTAAAAATCGCGGAAAATCCGACTAAATAATTACCATTATTGGGTTTAAGACCACTTTCTTGGACTAAACCACTTCTTTGCCCTACTAATTTAATGACACTTTCTAAATAATCCTGACCTTGCAATAATTCACCTATTTCATCCGCTACTTTTTGCGAACTATTGAGAGTTGTGGTTGGCGGTAACTCTATATTGACACTGAGTTTTCTGCCATCTCCCTCAGCAAAAAGACTTGAAGGGACGGTGCCCACTAAAATGGTGGAAACCACAAATAATGCGATCGCACCGCAAGCAAATATTTGAGCTGTAAATTTATTACGAATGGTAGTGGACAAACTCCAATTGCGAAATTTTGTAGAAGCAGATTCAGTAAATCTATCTATGCGACTTTTCTGCCCTTCGACTTTAATATTGCCCAACAAATAACGAGAAAGAGGAATATCCACTAACAAAGCAATGATATAACTAAGCACCAAACAAATAATCGCACTAATGGGAATGAGACGCACAAATTTACCCATCGTGCCACTAATCGCCATCAAGGGAGCTAAAGCAAGAATAGTAGTTAGCTGACCGGAAAAGGCGGGAACGGCATAGGTTTTAACTGTTTTTAGAGCAGCTTGATTAAAACTTAAACCTTCAACAAAGATTCCATCATGCATGCCTTCCATCATCAGGATAAAGACATCTACCAGTAATCCTAAGGCCAAAATCATCCCGATTTGTACCATTTTATTCAGGGTGAAACCCAATAAAAACAAGACTGCTAAAGTACCTAAAAAAGTTAGAGGAATCGACAAGCCTGCAATAATAGCTTCTCTCCAAGTCAGAGCGAACAAGAGGATCAGAAAAACCCCGACAACTCCTTGCCAAGCATTATTAAATACATTAAGTAAATCTTTATTGATCTGATCAGCATCGGTACTAATGACACGATATTCCATGCCATAGGGCCAAATACTGGGATTTTTTTGGGCTTTTTCTAATTCGGCTAAAGAATCTTCAATTACCTTAATCGTGTCTGATCCAGCCACTTTGACGACATCGATATTAATAAAGCTTTGAAACTCGCCACCATCAAAACTTAAAAAAGCTCGATTCTTCTCTCTTTCCAAATCTCTTCTAACTTCAGCTACTTCCTGTAAGGTGACAACTCGTCCTCCTGCCTCTTCTCCTAAGCGAGCGACGGGTAAGTTTCGTAAATCTTCTAAGCTACGAAATCTGCCATAATATCTGAGCTGGGTGCCAATTTCGTCACTTTCAATCTGATCCCAAGGTAAATCTCGGTTTCCCTGGCCAATGGCTTCTGCTACTTGAGTTGAAGAGATCCCCATAGTCATCATTCGAGAAGGAATCATTTGCACATGAATCACTTCTTCCCGATTTCCGCTTAAATCTACTTTGCGCACATTGGGAACAGTCTCTAGCAGATCCTCAATCTCCTCAGCTGCTCGACTCAAAACTGCTAAGTCGATATCTCCATACAATCCCACTGTCAATATGGGAGTATCCTGGGTAGAAATTTGTTCTACTTTGGGTTCTTCTGCATCCTCAGCAATCTCTGGTTTCGCTTCGTCTACTTCTGCTCTGACTAAAGCAATGGATTCGGCGATCGCTGCTTCAGCAACAAACTCCACCTGAATTAAAGATGAACCATCAAAAGAAGCACTATCGAGATCTTTTAATCCCTTGAGAGATTTTAGTTCTTTTTCAATCTTATCTGTGATCTGATTTTCAATGGTTTCAGGATCCGCACCACCCCAATCAGTTTGGATTGTCGCGATCGCCACATTAATATCGGGGTCTCCTTCTTTGACCATTGTCGAAGCACCCATTAATCCGCCAACAATCAGCAGCAAGGATAACAAAATTGCAAATACTGTTTGCAGAAAGAAGAAATTTTCCAAAGATGAAGCTTTAATCGGATCTAGTGCATGATGTTCTTGAGTTACTTCTGCTGATTCTTGTAGCTGGCCCATTTACAACTAATAAAGTGGAGATCTAGTTGTCTATACTAATTTAAAATCGCCATTGATACTGACTGAGATTAATTTTTCCTTGTTTATTAAATTCAATTCCTTCCTGCTCCAAAAGATGTTTTTGTAGATAATCCCCACCTAAACGTGTATTAGAATAGGAAATTTCTCCTTTAGCATTAATTACGCGATGCCAGGGAATATCTTCTAAATTTGTGTCAACGCGAAACAGGGCATATCCTACTAAACGGGCTTTACCATAAAGTCCTGCTAAATCAGCTATTTGCCCATAGGTAGCAACTTTTCCTACAGGAATTTTACGAACAGTTTCATAAATGAGATAATAATTATTCATTAGTTTAAAATTTTAATATAATCTATTATTTGTTACGTCTTGTTCTAAGAAATTGTATTAACGAGTATAATATCTGTACAGTAAAATGTACTTTTTTATTATGGAATCAGTTAACTATACAGAATTTAGAAGAAATTTAGCTAATTATCTTGATAAGGTAGAAAACGATCGCGTCCCCATGATTGTCACAAGATCTAATAACCGCCGCTCTGTAGTCATTAGTTACGATGACTATATGGAAAACGAAGCAACTCTCCATCTAATGTCTAGCCAAGAAAACATTAGAGTTATTAATGAAGCGATCTCAGAATTAGAAGCTGGAGGCGGAATAGAGGTAGAAATTTGAAAATTAAGTTTTCGGCTTCTGCTTTTAACGATTATCAACAATGGAAAAAAGATAATCAGCGAATATACAAAAGAATCAATCGTTTGCTGGAAGATATTAAGCAATCACCATTCGAAGGAATTGGTAATCCTGAACCATTGAAATACAATTGGCAAGGATATTGGTCGCGCAGAATTACTCAAGAACATCGTTTAGTTTATTCTGTTCAAGATGAAATCATTTTTATCGTTCAGTGTAAATTTCACTATTGAACCTGTCGCTAAATTATGATTAATCTATCTCAGTAGCAAAAGTGTTAACTCTATGACTATCGAGCCACAAGAAAATATTACAGAAGTATCTGAATCTTCGAATAGTCAAGATACGGCAATAGTTGCTAATAGTAATACCAAAAAATCCAAGTTCCCATTAATTTTGGGCGCGATCGCGTTATTGGTCGGTGGCACAGTGATTGTGCGATCGCTTTGGGGTTCGCAACAAACAACCGAAGAAGTTCCCGAAAATATTGAACAGGCAAGATTAACTGTAAAAACTGTCCCCGTAAATCTAGAACCAATACAAGCCTGGGCTTATGGAGATGGCACAGTTAGCGCCATAACCAAAAAACATCTAACTTTTCAGGCGGAAGGGACAATTGATTACATCAAAAAAGTTAATGGTAGAGAATTAAGAGAAGGCGACAGAATTAATAAAGGGGAATTGCTGGCTCGGGTAGATCGTCGTAAATATGATGCCGAGATTGTTGTTGCAACAGCAGGAAAAACAGAAGCTCAAAACCAGGTGCGTAGTGCGATCGCAGATTTCAGGAAAGCAGAAGAATCTTTAACCCAAGCCCAAACCGATTTACAAAAAGCCCAAACCGATCTTGATTTTGCCCAGGCAGATTTAACAAGATATCGAGCATTAGCTCTCGCAGGTGCGATCGAACAAAGACAGGTAGATGTCAAAGAAACAGAATATAAAAATGCTCAAGCTATAGTCAAAGCAAGTGAGGCCGGAGTCCGTTATGCTCAAGCCCAAGTAGTAGCAGCTCAAACCGAAGTAGAAACCGCAGAAGCAGGAGTGAATTCGGCTAATGCCAAATTGAATCAAAGCAATTTTGATAGCGAAGATACCGAATTGATTGCACCTTTCGATGGGATTGTTTCACGTCTTAATATCAACGAGGGGGAATATTGGAGCCCACAAATTGTGAATGTAACGGGAGACTACCAGGGAATTATCGAAAGATTGCCAATTATTGTGATCGATCCCAATCGCTTTGAAGTTAATGTTGATTTACCTGCTTTTAGTGGTGGCAAAATTAAACCAGGACAAAGAGCGTTGATTGTTCTAGATAACGATCGCTCTTTAGCCAATTCAGGACGCATAACTGGTCAAGATTTAATTGAATTGGCTAGTGCTAAAGGAACTGTATTTTCTGTTAGTCCTTCTGTCTCTCCTGGAGAACGCTCAATTAGAGTAACGGTGCGAATTAGAGAAGGCGCTGCTAATCTTCAGGATGGAGAACAAGTTTCTGTCTGGATAGCAACAGCAGAAAAAAATAAGGCGACTGTTGCACCTTTTAACTCCTTTGTTTTCCGCGATCGCCAACCCTATGTTTTTGTTGTCAATGAACAAGAGGGTATTGTCGAGCAAAGAGCAATTAAACAGGGAATTGAAGGATTAGCTAAGCGAGAAATTATTGAAGGCGTTAAACCAGGAGAAAAGCTAGTAACAGAAGGCAAGAACCGCCTCGTTAATGGCGCACCAGTAGAAATTATTCCTTAAATTGAGGCAAGAGGAACAAAACTATTCAATATTCCCTAGTAAGGATCACAATAACAACATGCTAAAACTTTAACGGGGCTTCGCCCTTGAAGGCAGAGGGCAGAGGGCAGCGGTGAGACCCCGCGCCGCCGTCAGGCGCAAGGGAACGCTCACCAAGAGAGAGGGCAGAAGGGTAAAACTACTTCTAACTTATCCCTTTAGGTTGAATTCCTCCA
>NZ_ALVZ01000217.1 GCF_000332055.1 Xenococcus sp. PCC 7305
CTCAGCAAATGCACATTATTCAATTAGACAATTCAGGAGCTCACACTGCCGGAGACATCACAGTTCCTGGCAATATTCAATTATTGTTTCAACCTCCTTATGCTCCAGAATTAAATCCTATTGAACGTTTGTGGAAATTTATTAAAGATCAACTTGCTTGGCAATTGTGGACTGATTTAGAGGAATTGACTAGCGCAATTGAATTTCAGATCCGCCAATTAACTCGACCCATTGTCGCCTCTCTTACTGGGCGGGATTCAATTTTACAGGCCTTATGTGTCTCGGGTATTTTCTAAATTGATATTATAGGGCCAGAAGGTGGGAAGAATTATCCCACCAAAAAAAACTAATCACTAACTGTTTCATGTTTGAGGTTCTTAAATTGATCCAACAGGCGATCGGCCCAATATTTCACATCGTAGTTGGTGACAGTTTGATACATTTTCGACATCCGTTGCTCTTGCTCTTCTGGTGGCATTGCTAAAGCTTCTTCGATCGCATGATCCATACGAGCCAGAGAATAAGGGTTAGTTAAGACTGCTTCAGGCAACTCCACCGCCGCACCAACAAACTCAGATAAAACCAAAACCCCATCTTTTCCTCCATGGGCCACCACATATTCTTTGGCGACTAAATTTAACCCATCTCGCAAAGGAGTAGTCCAGCAAACATCTGCCGCTTTGTAATAAGCCAACAAGTGATGAATCGGGATTGGTTGCGTAAACAGCAGAATGGGCATCCAGTCCAATTTCCCATAACGACCATTAATTTTACCCACCAACTGTTCGATGGTACTTTGAGCAGTCTTGTAAATCCGCATTCCTGCAGCAGCTTGGACACAGGTCATCACAAAATTAACTTTGCCATGTAAATCAGGACGACGTTCTAGTAGACGACCATAGGCTTCTAGTTTTTCCTGATTACCTTTGACATAGTCAATTCTTCCTGCGGCAATAATCAGTTTGCGACCCTGAAGTTCTTCTTTGATTTGGGCTAGTCGATCTTTGGTTTCTGGCTGTTCTAAAACATTAAGAATATGTTGTGGATTAGTTCCAACAGGGAAAGCATCAATATTCACGACTTGTCCTTTGTAGCTCAACTGACTAGTCATCTCAGGTTCAGCCAAAGCAATTCCCACAGGAGTCATATGTCCTTCTACCGGTTGTTTTTTGAGAATTTTGACAGGCTTCAGACTGCGAGCAACATTGACAAAATTCTCTGAATAACGAGGCACATGGAATCCTACAATATCGCAACAGAGCAGACTTTCCACGATCGCATCGCGCCAAGGCAAAATATTAAAGACATCTACCGAAGGAAAGGGCGTGTGATGGAAAAAAGCAATCCTCGCATCGGGTTTGAGTTCTCTGATATATTGCGGTACCAGCCACAAATTATAGTCATGAATCCAGATCACAGCATCATCTGCGGCTTCTTCGCAGGCTGCCTCGGCAAATAGACGGTTGATCTCTTTAAAGTTTTCCCAATCAGTAGTTTCGGAGGTAAAGTGATCGGGAAAAGAATGGAGAATGGGCCAAAAAGCCTCTTTCGAGGTTATATGATAAAAATGTTTAACTTGTTGGTTATTTAGGGGAATGCGTAGAACATTATAATTTCCTTCTCCTTCAATGCTGACTTTGGGTTCAAAACTTGCTTTTTTCTTAGCAGTTACTTCTTTCCAGGCGACCCAGGTTCCCTGATTGACATCGGCAAAGAAGCTTTTGAGGGTAGGAACAATTCCATTAGGGCTTTTTTTCGGAACATAATGTATTTTGCCATCTATTACTACTTCGTCATGGGGTTCGCGATGGTAGAGAATGACTAGGGAAGATTTCATTTTTATTGTTGTTAGTGTCTGCTTGTGATAAAGAAAAATGTTCTTTATCTGGGTTTCATTATCACGCAAAGTTACCCATGAACATAATTTTATATTGAACTATTGGTATCCATGGGGTCTGATTTTTGTGTGATCTTCCCCTACAGCGTTAGCTAATAACCTCTATAACATCTGCTTTATTCAACCCTTATACCTAGAAATTTTAAGATCATCTTTACGGATGATTACCCGAGCTCCGCGTTAGCCTATAGGGGAAAAATATTTGAGCAAACTCATCCTTATAATTCATTCCGTATGACAAAGAGAACTTTTGGTGTAATTGGTCTAGCCGTAATGGGAGAAAATCTCGCTCTTAATGTAGAGAGCCGCGGGTTTCCTGTCGCTGTATACAATCGTACTGCCGCGAAAACCGAATCCTTTATGGCAAAACGAGCCGGAGACAAAGATGTGGTTCCTACCTATTCGATAGAAGAATTTGTAAAAACCCTAGAGCGTCCCCGCAAAATATTGGTGATGGTAAAAGCGGGGAAACCAGTTGACGCGGTAATCGAACAGCTTAAACCACTCCTAGATGAAGGAGATATGATTATCGATGGTGGGAACTCCCTCTATGACGATACAGAAAGACGAACTAATGATCTCGAATCTACAGGACTTGGTTTTGTGGGTATGGGAGTCAGTGGTGGCGAGGAAGGAGCCTTAAACGGCCCTAGTCTCATGCCAGGAGGCACAGAGGCCGCTTACCGTGAACTAGAGCCGATTCTACTAAAAATTGCCGCTCAAGTTGATGATGGTGCTTGTGTTACCTATGTGGGGCCTCGCGGTGCTGGGCACTATGTCAAAATGGTTCATAATGGCATTGAATATGGAGATATGCAGCTAATTGCTGAAGCCTATGATTTGCTGAAAAATGGTTTGGGCTTAACCAGTGAGCAACTCCATAAAGTATTTGCTGAATGGAATACTACTGATGAACTTAATTCTTTCCTGATTGAGATTACTGCTGATATCTTTACCAATCGCGATCGCGAAACTGATAAGCCTTTGGTCGAGCTAATTCTAGATGCCGCAGGACAAAAAGGTACTGGGAGATGGACAGTGGTCAGCTCTTTAGAATTGGGTGTTCCCATTCCTACTATTTATGCTGCGGTCAATGCCCGTGTGATGTCTGCTTACAAAGATCAACGAGTAGCTGCTGCTAAGGATTTGCAAGGTCCTACTGCCTCATTTGATGGAGATACGCAAGCTTTTGTCGATAAAGTGCGAGATGCACTATATTGTTCCAAAATGTGCTCCTATGCCCAGGGCATGGCTCTTTTGAGCAAAGCTTCTACTGAGTTTAACTACAATCTAGATTTAGCTGAAACGGCGCGGATCTGGAAAGGTGGTTGTATTATCCGAGCCGGTTTCCTTGATAAAATCAAAAAGGCTTTTAACGACAATCCTAGTTTGCCGAATCTTTTGTTGGCTCCAGAATTCAAGCAGACAATTCTCGATCGCCAGGATGCTTGGCGCGAAGTGTTAGCAACCTCTAACAGTTTGGGTATTCCTGTCCCTGCTTTTAGTGCTTCACTAGACTATTTTGATAGCTACCGACGCGATCGCCTACCCCAGAATCTCACTCAAGCTCAAAGAGATTATTTTGGGGCCCATACCTATGAAAGACTTGATAAGCCCAGAGGTGAATTTTTCCACACAGAATGGGCTAATGGTTAATCATTAATTACTAATAGTTGAGGGCGATCGCCTACATAATTGCGATCGCTTATCTTCTGGATCACGTAAATTCATCAAGAATCATCATCAAAAGTTTCAAAGAGACTTGTGATAATAGTATTGGATAGCAAGAAACCTTGAGGATCTACTAGTCTCAATCTTTGCTCATGGTTAACTGTCGAAATTTCTACCAAATTTTGTTCTAGATAACTTTGCAAACTAGACAGAATTCTGGCAATAGTCCCTTCCCCAAATTCCTTCCCAATTCGCGATAAATTCACTCCTTCTGCTAAACGCAACCCTAACATCAAAGTTTCCAGTAGGAGATCGCATTTTGTGGTAGCGGCAACGTCAATTACCGAACCAGCTTCTACCCAGGAATAATAATCTTTTCTTGTGCGCGGACGAGTATATCTCTGAAAATCTACATAACTAGCTGCACTCATGCCAAAACCATAATAGGATTGGTTTTGCCAATAAACTCTATTGTGACGACATTGATATCCTGGCTGGGCATAATTTGATATTTCATAATGTTGGTAACCATTATCTGTGAGCATCTGTTGCGTCAATCCATACATCGCCGCACTATTTTCTTCTGTGGGCAGAGGTTGTTCTCCTGGGCGAAATTGTTTGCCAAAAGCCGTGACAGGTTCCAAGACAAGATCGTAACAAGATAGATGCTTGGGCGCGATCGCGATCGCAGTTTCCAAGGAACTTTCTACTTGTTGTAAGGTTTGATGAGGTAAACCAGTTATCAAGTCAAGACTCCAGTTATCGACATTTAATTCTTTTATCGCCTCAATTGCCGCGAAAATATCCTGTCTATTGTGAGATCTGCCACAAATTTTTAATAACTGCTCATCGAAAGTTTGCACCCCCAAGCTAAAACGATTGACTCCTAAATTAAGATATTCCTGTAACTGTTGTCGATTAAAAGTACCAGGATCTATTTCCATGGAAATCTCAGCATTTGGGGCAATCCCCAAATATCGATCAATTGTCGTTAAAATTTCCCCTAACTTTGCCACAGGAAGCACTGATGGCGTTCCTCCACCAAAAAATATGGTTTGCAAAGAACTATTAGTCGGAGAAGTTGCTCTGATTTCTTGCTGAAGATAATTAACGTAATCTCCTACCATTGTGGAATTATCAGATAAAGGGCGATCTCCTGTTACCGTAATCGCAAAGTCGCAATAGTAGCAACGACGACGACAAAAAGGAATATGAATATAGGCTGCTAAGGGAGATTTTTGGCTCATCAAATATTCCTTAACTTTTGAGTAATGCTTAAAGGTAAGAACAAAGCAATAATTTTTAGATTGGGATATTGCCAAAAACTTTTAATTATCCAGGGGATGGCGGCGAGCAAACTCCGAGAACGCAGTGATTTACTAATATAAAAATTCTTAGCTGCATATATTTTACGGGAATTAATAAAACCTTGTGCCGCAATTTCAGTATGATATTTTTGGGAAATTATCTTGACAGCAGCTATTTGACGAGGGACTTGTCCACTAATTTGATGATCAGGTTTTTCAGCAATGGTATATCTCAAATTAAAGGAATTATCATGTTCGATCATGGTTTTTTGACAGCATCTGATCCATAGGTCATAATCTTGCAATGCTGGCATGTCCTCATCAAAACCTCCCACTTGTTGAAACAGGCTTTTCCTCATAGCTACAGAAGAGGTTGAGCCGATGAGATTATCATATAAAATTTCTGGGTAGAGATTACCTTTTGCTTTTGTTCTTACTCGATACAGTATATTTTCTCTATCTGTTTCTTTGACAATTAATTTGCCAGAATATACTAAGCCAATCTGAGGATTGCTAGCAAATATTTTTAATTGATCATTGATTTTTTGGGGCTCCCAAGTATCATCATCATCGAGAAACATCACAATATCTCCAGTCGCGATCGCAACCCCTTGGTTCCTTGCTTTACAAGCACCTTGAGAAGTGACAAATCTTTTGATAATTGTCGTGATTTCGTGATCTTTGTGATATTTCAAACTTGCTGCAACAATATTGTCTGAAGCGTCATCTATAATGATAATTTCCTCGGGAAGACGAGTTTGACTGCAAACGCTGTTATAAGCTCTTTGTAATTGCAATAAGCGATTATGAGTCGGGATAATAACTGATGTTTTCACTTACACGTTTAGGTGTTAGGGGTTAGGTTTTAGGTTTTAGGTGTTAGGTGTTAGGGGAAAGTAAGATAGCGTTTCTCAGATTAATAAGATACATTTCCCTGTTCCCTGTTCCCTGTTCCCTAAAGCAGAGTCTTATGTATCTCACTAATTAAAGAAGAGCAATTATTTATACCTTACTAAATTAACCCGATAGCGCTGCTTTTTCGTCACAGAAACTTCTCCGATTTCTAATCTCCCTTTACCTCTGACCGAAATTAAATCTCCAGCTTTTACGTTATAGCTCGCCTGGGTAATATCCTTCCAATTAATGCGGACATCTCCAGCAGTAATGACATTAGCCATTTTGCTCCGAGACATGCCAAAACCAGCAGAGGCGATCGCATCTAATCGGAGAGAAGCTTCGACAGTTGTCATTTCCTTCTTTTTGGGAGGGCGTATTTTTAGCTCACTAAAATCAATTTGCCGAGTTTTAACCGCCACAGATCGCACTTGAGTTAGAGAAGTTGTCAGAAACTCCACCATTTCAGGAACTACAATCACTTGGGCACCTCTTTCGCCCAAAACGATAATATCTCCCACTTTTTCCCGAACAATCCCCGTTCCCAAAATTGAGCCCAAAAAATCTCGATGAGTTGCTGTATCAAACAAGAAATTTCCTGCAATATCTAAAGCTGCTAACTCAATATGTGAATTATCTAAGGGCATTTCCAAACGAGCTAGCCCCAATCTCTGCCTTTCGGCTTGAGGATAACCACCCCAAGCAAGTAATTCAATATCTGTTAATTTCCCAAAAATTCTCTGAACTTCAAACAGCACAGGAGGAGACAAAAAATCGGTTAAAACTATTTCCCAAGTCCTAACTGCCTGCTCTGCCTTATCAATAACGCGAGCAACCTCCTCGCGATTCTCAACTCCTTTTAATAAATCTTCTCTTGGCAACATAAATAATTGAAAATTAAAAATTAAAAATTACTTGCACTAAAGCACTAGCTTCGTGTCGTCCTCGAATGGGGGAAAATTGTTTTCTACTCAAGTTTTCTCATCCCTCATCCCTTATCCCTCATCCTTTAACTATTGTTCATATCCTTGGAGCATTTCAGGTTTAAATTTACGCAAAATATCTACTGACTTAGAAAGAAAAATTTCTGAACCTTTTACTACCACTAAATACTTTCCAGCATCCAAACGATTACGATAGGGTAAAGCATCACCACTGCCAATACTCAAACCGACACCACCACCAACAAAAAAACTACCCATTGCACCGCCGATCGCCCCGGCAATACCCCCGACAATATGATTTCCGGGAGTACCAGCCCAACTAAAAGTATCCAATCCAGTTATGACATCGAAACCATAACCAGCAGCAAAACCAAAGGGCACTAACCAATAGGCCATTGCGATCGCTCGTTTTTTAGCTTGCTTGCCAGGATCTATTAAGCCAAACTCATCGGCAGTTTTGTAACCTCGACCGACAATACCCATCTGGGACTGGGGAATTTGAGCTTTTTCCAAAGCAGTATAAGCTTCCTCTGCGACGATGCGATCGGGTAATACAGCAATTAAATAATTCATTTTAATTTATAAAAATAGGCTATTCTTGAACGGGTCACTATTTCCCCATAGATTATTTTACGATTACGCAGTACAAGAATCGCTAATTGCTTTGGTTAATCCTTCTAAAGTGTAAATTTCCGCTTCAATATCCACTCTACCCAGTAATTCATGACAGGTTTTTGACGTTTGCGGTCCGATAGAGGCGATCGCGACACCTTGCAAAACATCATTAAGACTAGTTTCTCCCTTCAATTCTTGCTCCACAAGTTGACAGAAATTACTGACTGTTTTCGAACTAGCAAAAGTCACAATATCTATTTTTTGATGTTGCAAAGCATTCCAGACATGAATATCAATTTTCTCAGGACATTTAGACTCATAAGCTGCAACCTCGATCACCGATGCACCCTTAGAAGTTAATTCTTTAACCAATACTGCCCTACCACCATTTTCCACTCTAGGAAAGAGAATTTTTTTCCCTGGCAAAGATTCGGGAAAAGTTTCGACCAAAGAATCGGCGACAAAATTCGGCGGAATAAAATCTGGTTGAATATTATATTGCTCCAAAGTTGCTGCGGTTTTCTTGCCCACCACCGCAATTTTTACTCCAGCTAAAGCGCGGACATCTTTCAATCGTGACCAAAAATATTTAACCCCATTAGCAGAAGTGAGGATTAACCAATCAAAATTCGGAAGATTTGCGATCGCATTATCCAGGTCCTGCCAACTAGAAGGAGCTGTAATCACCAAAGCTGGCATTTCTCTGACTGTGGCACCCTGGCTTTCGAGCAAAGTCGTAAACTTACTCGACTGTTCGGCAGCGCGAGTGACCAAAATAGTCTTGTTCGCCAATGGCAAATGGTTGGAGCTTAAAGAAGTTTGATTAATGCGATCGCCTAATGTCACGACTTTACCTATTACAATAACTGCTGGAGATAGTGAAATACCTCTAGTTTTACTTACTATATCGGTTAACGTACCCCAAAAAATCTCTTGTCCTATTTGAGAGCAATTACGAATGATAGCAACTGGTTCATGGGCATCTTTACCTTGGTCGATTAATTCTGTCACAATCTCAGGCAAAGAACGAGTCCCCATGAGAATCACTAAAGTGTCTATTTTGGCTAATGCCTGCCAATTGAGCTGTTTAATTTCATGTCCACTACAAACCGCGAAACAGCTACTCAACTCGCGATCGGTCAAAGGAATTCCTGCTAATAAAGGAGCAGCTAAAACAGAAGAAATGCCAGGAATTAATTCAAAATTACAATTTTCCCTTTGCAGGGCCGCTATTTCCCCTCTGGAACGGCCAAAAACCAAAGGATCACCACTTTTGAGTCGTACTACCTGCTTCCCTTGGCAACAATAGGCGACTAATAGTTGATTAATTTTATCTTGAGGCGTACTAACTTTTCCGCCACGCTTACCAACATAGAGTTTTAGGCATTCATCGGGTACTAAATCTGCTAATTGCGGATCAACTAAGGCATCGTAAACCAATACTTCGGCACGAGATAATAATTCTTCTGCTCTTAGGGTTAGATATGCGCGCTCCCCAACTCCTGCGCCCACAAAATAAACTTTGCCTTTAATCTGCATATTTTTTATCTTGCTAAATTTTTAATCACCATCACTACTTAAGTAATCATATCTAGTCTTAATTTCTGAAAAAAATATACAACCTCAAAATGCTCGATATCATGTCTTCGCTGTTGCTTTGGAGTTAAAGTCATGCTTAATAACTAATTACAAAAAAAACATTGAGAGCGTTCCAGTTCACTACAAAATCTGCGATCGCAATTGAGGAAAGGTTTTAGGTGTTGGGTGTTAGGTATTAGGTGAATTCTGAAATTGGTGCAACTAATTTAGATAGAGATTGTTATGATGAACGTGGAAGCACTGAGATTGCCGAAAGAAAAGTTTCAAAGATCTGTGTAATCCCTGATGCCTTATTTATTAGATTTGATTAGAAGATAGATAAGAATAGATTATGCCATCTAAATTGAGATAAAAGATCAATTGAATTCCATTAATCTTATTTTCTTTCTAGTTCAGCTGAATAGATTCTTAGGGTAAAGTAAGACCTTCTTTCTTAGCAAGGTGTTTGGGTGGTGTGAGAGTTATAAATAATAACTCAATGGAGGTCGTCTGCATGACTACTATTGTTATTTGTTTAGCGATAATTTTTGTAATTAGAAGTCTGTGGGATTATTTCCTTCCCTATATTTCTGAGTGAAAAATTTTGTAGGGATGTAAGTGTTTTGCATCTCTGCAGTATATTCAAGAATGAGAAAAGCGATAAATGCCCGCAAATACTATAATTAGACCGGTGATTATAGTTGCAGCTTATAATAGAGCTGATTCACTACAAAGATTATTAGACTCTCTCGCAAGAGCAGATTATGCTAAGCATAATTCAATTACTTTAATTATCAGTATTGACTATAGTAATTACCAGGAAGTAGTTTCAGTTGCCAAAAGTTTTACATGGAAATTTGGAGACAAAGAAATTATTCGGCACCAGGAGAATTTAGGTTTAAAAAAACATATTCTTTTTTGTGGAGACCTCACCCAAAAATACCAGTATGTAATAATTTTGGAAGATGATTTAATTGTTTCTCCTGCATTCTATAATTATGCTTGTCAAGCTCTTAATTATTATCAAGACCAGAAAGTTATTAGCGGTATTTCCTTATATTCTTATTTCTACAATGAATATGCTCAAGTAAGATTCACTCCTATTGATGATGGGTTTGATAATTACTTTTTGCAAAGCGCCACTTCTTGGGGGCAGGCATGGAGCAAGAATCAATGGCAAAATTTTAAAGATTGGTATGAAATTAATTACAAAATTCCTCTTACACAACAAGATAAAATTCCTGATCAAGTGGCTAATTGGCCAGATAAGTCTTGGAAAAAATATTTTATTAAATATATGATCTCAACTGACAAATATTTTGTAATTCCTCGCATTTCTTTGACTACTAACTGTAGTGAACCGGGGGCTAATATTCTAAAAAAACAGGGAAATTATCATGCGCCTCTTTTATTGAGCAGCAAAAAATTTAATTTTAGTGATTTGTCTGTATCGCAGTCGATCTATGATGCTTATTACGAACTAGAACCGCGATCGTTGTATAAATATCTTCCGTGGTTGGCAAAATATGATGTAGAATTCGATTTTTATGGCACAAAAAATTTGACTAAAGTTGAATCGGAATATCTTATAACAATTCGAGATTCTTCAAGTCCTATTTCCTCCTATGCGTTGGAATTAATGCCCTCAGAATTAAATATTGCTTTTGAATTAAAAGGAGACTTTTTTCACTTGACGAAAGTAACCAATTGTCAGGCGATCGCACCTAGGAAAAAATTAGCACAATATATTAATTTACATCAATATGC
This sequence comes from Xenococcus sp. PCC 7305, assembly GCF_000332055.1. Lineage (GTDB taxonomy): Bacteria > Cyanobacteriota > Cyanobacteriia > Cyanobacteriales > Xenococcaceae > Xenococcus. Next base: position 10,674 of record NZ_ALVZ01000217.1, read on the forward strand.
AGGCATTAAAAGATATATGGCTTTAGCTTGGCATAGTCTACTCAATAAAATAAATATTTTTTAAAAAAATTGCTATGTCTGATGTTAATCAAGCAAATCAAGAAAAAATGGGAGTTCAAGATATTACCAAACAAGATCCCCATAATTTGCCATTAGTTTCGATAATTACGGTCGTTTTCAATGGAGAATCCGAACTAGAAGAGACGATTCAATCTGTTATTAGACAGTCTTATAATAATATTGAATATATAATTATTGATGGGGCTTCTAATGATAAAACTTTGGATATTATTCGTCGTTATGAACCTCAAATAAGTTTTTGGTGTAGTGAGAAAGATGAAGGTATTTATGATGCGATGAATAAGGGCATTAAAGTTGCTCAAGGGCAACTTATTGGCTTAATAAATTGTGGGGATACCTATCTAGAAAATGCCATATCAGAAGTAGTAAATATATATAATAAAAATATTCAAGATAATCCACTATTGGTTATTACTGGGGCAATGTATCGGTTTGATCCGGAGAAGAATCACAGATTCAGAATAGCAAAAAGTCAGAATATACTAGATTCCAAGATAAATCGAGGAATGCCGATTAATCATCCTGCAACATTCATCACTAAAGATACTTATGAAAAGCTGGGATTATTTAAGACAAAATACCGCATTTGTGGTGATTACGATCTGGTTTTTCGACTATATCATAGTTCTCTAGTTCAGTTTGTTTTTACCCAACAAGAGATTGCCAATATGAAATTAGGAGGAGTTTCTGAACAATTTTCTAGTATCTGGATTAGATGCCAAGAACATTTTCAAATCAGAAAGAATAACCTATGGCTACTTCATAATTTGTGGATTTGTGTTTCTTTTTATATGATCACAGCAGCTAAGTTTATTTTAAAGAAAACACTTAGTGATTCTCTCGTATCTTTTTATTATGCCTGGCGACATAGAAAAAAATAGGTAGTCATGTAGAAGTAATGATCTAAATTATTAGCACTACCGCTTTAGCGAAGAACTTGAATCGTAATGCCAAGATCCAGTTTTGACCAAACTTTGTCTGCTGTTAGTACAGTTCGTTTTCTACTCATAGCCAAAGCTAAACAAGCTCGATCTCCCAAAGATAATCCCAAATGCTTACATGAAGAGTAAAGACATCCAGCTTGGATAGCCAAAGATTCATCAAAAGGCACAACTTGAATCGGAAAATTCGCCAAAACCTCTTGAATCGTATCACTGGGGACAGAGTTTCTGGCAAGATATGTCGATACTTCCGATAAATTAACTGTAGAAATAAGAGCATCACTCAAAGAGCTTTCTGCTGATTCAAAACCTCGCTCCTGTTTGAGGATGGCAATGACAACGGAGCTATCAAAAACTATTGCTGACATTTAAGAAATCTCACCTTGTTCTAGTTCTTGCTGTTCTTGTTGGCCTTCCTCTCTGCGCCAATTAAGAAAATCATCCACTGAGGATTCTGATGACGATAGATAAGGTTGAACCAAAGAGCGAGCGTGAGCCAAAGCTTGCTTTTGAGTAATAATTTTCAACTCGTTATTTTCTTGACGAATAGTCAAAATATCCCCTTCGGCAATATCCAGCTTTTTCCGCAGTTCGATAGGGATTGTTATCCGACCAGCTTTATGTACTTCTGCTTTATAATCCATTTTATCAAAATTATCTTATTAGCTTTTAATTATAATTTATCGGTATTTCTTGATTTAAGAATAAAGATACTATTTTTCTTTAAATGAATAAAGAAGATAAATAGACAATTTATATTTATGTATTATTTTTTAGCAAGTACATAAATGTCGATTTAGGGTATACCTATGATCCTGTTAGCAATTTAACCTCCGTTACTGACACTATTGATGGCATGGTTTCAGGAGTTGAAGCGTTTATCCATGATGAATTGAATCGAGTTCAAACTATTACTCAATCTGGTAATGGAGTAACAGATAAACGAGTAGATTTTGCCTATGATCCGACTCATCGAATGACTGAGATGACTCGCTATAGCGATCTAGCAGGTACCAGATTAGTGGCCCAAAGTGATTATGCTTTCGATGATTTTGGTCGCTTAACAGATCTAGTTCACCAATCTCAATCTGCTGTTATAGCTGCTTATAGTTGGGTTCATGATCAAGGTAATCGCATTACTAGTTTTACTTCCAATGATGGAGTTGCTAACTATGAATATGATGATCTAGGTCAAATAATTGATGCTGATTATGATTACCAAGCTGATGAGAGCTATAGTTACGACGATAATGGTAATCGCACTAAAAGAATTGAGATTGCGACGGGAGAAGTTACTGAGTATCTTTGGGATTATCGCGATCGCTTAATTGCTGTATCGGTTACTGATAGTGATGGTAATGTTATTAAACAATCTGAATATACCTATGATGTTTTCAACAAGAGAATTGTCAAATCTGTTGATGCTGATGGAGATGGTTCGGCTGTAGCTGAGGTGGAAAGATACGTTCTTGATGGAGAGCATATTGCTTTAACTTATGAATTCTGTAAAGAGGGTATTAAACCTCAAAAAGTTTCAGCAGCTATTATTTTAAATATTAAAGACAATCAAGGAACTAAATACTATCAATAAATATAATGAGTAAAGTTGACTTCTGGTTTTTGAATCTTGCAGTGCGTACGCCTATAAGTTTTTTGACAGTTTTTCCTTATGACCAATGTATAGTACCTGATCCATATCTAACTCCATTTAAATTAAGTACGAATCAAATTGTAGATTCTCTATTTAATCTTTTTCAAGATGGCTTTTTGTCAACAATTACCCCAGCAGATTTAGACTCTCTAGACACGAAGTTAGTAGATGAAATTTTAACCAAAGCATTTATTCCATCTCGCAAACAAATAAAAGCAGCTTTAGATAGAGAAAATTTAGATAATAATTATGATGACAAAGAACTATATTACTTTTTGACTGAAGAAGGAGCCAAAAAATGGAAATCTGTTGCCAAACCTAAATGGAATCAATTCTTTCGTCGATGTATTTTGGATTGGGAATCTGTGTCTGAAAATCTCTTGAATAATTCGATTCCTCCTTATGGAAGTATATTTTGTTGTGCTAATAAAAAGTTCGGAGAGAAGATAATTTCTATTGAACATTTGTTAGATGATCCTGAATTCATATCTTATCCAATCAAGAATTCAATAATATGGGAAAAATTTACTCCTTGGCATCCTGTGTATTGGAAAACTCTTCCTTGTGGATATGCAGTAAGTTATCAAGTTGAATTAGTAGAAATTGATAAAAATATTGAACAAAGTAATGAATCTTCAGACTTGATTGAACAGAAAAAACAAGCAAGAGAATGGTATCAAAAGATATCTAATTGGTATGAAAATTAATAATAAATATTGCAGGGCAAAGAATATTTATAATATGGTAGAACATCTGTATGGTAATTTCTTGTCAAATCTCGAAGAATATGAAAAATCTGAAATTTTTTGGCGTGATCTTTGTGATTCTCTGATTAACAATTTATTAACTGAGCAAACTTGGACAATTTGGTTAAACACTTACTACGTTGATGGAACACCCTTTCTAGATGGTAGTCCTATATACAGTTTAATATCATCAAATAGAAAAAAAGGCATTGCTATTTATCAAGATCAACCAACCACAAATAACATTAAAATAAGTGCATATATGGAGGTATTTGGGGCTATTACAGTTAATAATGATTCGGTTGAGGAATTAGTCATTACTTGTGAGCTTTCTAAGGAAGCTGCATTAATAGCACAACAACTGATACAAGAATGGATAAAAGATACTACTTCTTATCAAGATATGGAAAGAATAATTGAACAAATGATTGATAAATATTACTAATCCTCTGGCTAGAGTAGTGATTTGAAATAACCTGAACGTGATATGTTTTACTTTGAAGGGAAACCTTGTTCTGCATTATTTATTGCTTGTTATCGTGAGGCATATGATATTGCTGAAATCTTAATTGCAAATGGCGCCAATATTAACGCTTTAGATAATTCGGGAGAGACTCCTTTACATAAAGCATCTGTAAAAGGACACTTAGATATATTTAAACTACTTATTAAGAATGAAGCGAATGTTAATGCTGTAAACATCAATAATCAAACACCTTTATTTGAAGCCTCAAGATGTCATCAATTTTTAGTAGTTGATCTACTGTTATCGCATAATGCAACAGTTAATATAACAGACAACCAAGGGTGGACTCCTCTTCTGCGTGCGTTTCAAAAATCAGGTGGCGACAGGACAGTTAAAGCCCTTGTTTTAAGAGGTGCCAATGTCAATGTCAAAAACTTTAACGAAGAAAGCCCACTTCATCTAGCAGTTGCTCAAAACAACATAGATATTGTTAGATTACTATTAGATCATGGAGCAAAAGAAAGCTTAAATTAGCGCTAGCTGATTATGAGAATTTCTTATGTAGGTATAATTGACGCTCTACAAAACTACTATATCAATAGCAATCTAGGAATCAATATTACAAGTTTTGCCACATCTCGATCGCCAGAAGTCAGAAATAGTTAATATATGTTACGCCAAATAATTCTGAAAGTTACACCCTATTTCCCTAAAACTCAGCTTTTCAGTTTAAGGACTGCTATATATAATATTTACTCCACAAAAAAACAAATAATAATAATAGCAAAATAAAAGATAACAACCAGAAAAACAGCGATTCAATCGCGAAAATCTGAGCTAGACAGAATACCAAAACACTGAGTACAAGCACAGGAAAAATTAACTTGATCAGGATATTCTGCTCTAGAAAATATTTTATTTGGCGAATAAAAAGTAGATCAACTTGTTCTAAGTTTTTGACCTTATTTTTGGCAATGTTATAAGCCTCATAGTTTCCTTCAAGACGAAATAATTCTGCGCCCATTAGGAGGTCTTGAATCGCTAGAGTTTTTGCCTTGAGATCTCCATAGGCAAGTCCTCGATAATAATAAGCCTGAGCATAATCTTTGTCTTGCCGAATCGCTTCACTATAGGATTCAATAGAAGCTTGCACATAGCCCAGGCTATAGCGCGCTCTTCCTTGATAATAATAGGCTTTAACAACTGTAGGGTTGATTGTAATAACACGGTAGCAATCATCCAGTACTCCTTGGTTATCTCCCAATTTATGGCGGATTTGGGATCTTTGAAGATAAGCCTCAATAAAATTTCTGTCTAAGGCGATCGCCCTGCTGTATTCAGTGATCGCCTTTTGATATTGTTTCGCTTTAGTTTTTGCTATTCCGCGATCATAAAAGTATTGGGCATCACGAGCTTTTTGCTTTTTGAGAATCGGCTCTGGGGCATTGGAACTAATGCTGTACTTGCTGTTGGCTAAATTGCGATCAACATCATAACGACGACGTTTTAGAGGATCAGATAAAGTGTCATAGGCCTCAGAAATTTCTTTGAAATACTCTGCTGCTTCAGGGTTATCAGGATTGAGATCGGGATGATATTTACGAGCCAGGCTGCGAAAAGAAGCCTTGATTTCGTCTGTCGTCGCATCAGGGGATATTTTGAGAGTCAGGTAATAATCCCTTTGTGTCACCATCTATATGCCCTTTATTTTGACCTATATAAACAACTGTGATTTTCCACATTACAACACAAAATTGAGTTTGCTTAATTGCTGCCTTCTTAAACTAATCAATTTAAGAGTGGTGACAGCTGCTATTCCTTCGCTTATCGAGCCTTCTAACCAGCTTTGCTAAGCAAATTCTCTGAACAATTATAGATTTTTTTTATAAACTGAGGTTAAGATACGTGGAGCTTTCTCTAGTGAAAATCAGTAAAAACACCTGTGTAGCTGAACTTAAGCTTTTGATAAAATCTAGCTCAAATTAATCATTTTGATCTATTATTGTAATTTATAGTACTAGTTTCCCTCTTTCATGCGTACTTTCTTAATCGTCTGGTTTGGACAATTAATTTCTCTGTTGGGTTCTAAACTCACAGAATTTGCCCTGGGTTTTTGGATTCTTGAACAAACGTACCGAGACACTGGGACTATTACGGCCTTTGCGATGACCATTCTCTTGATCTATTTACCAAAAGTGATTATTTCTCCTTTTGCTGGAGTTTTGATTGATCGGTGGAATCGTCGTTATGCTATGATTATGAGCGATTTGGTGACGACTTTGATCACCATTATCGTGATGCTATTAGCATTGTCTAACCAATTAGAAGTTTGGCATATTTATCTTGCTATTACTATTACCTCTACTTTCAATGCTTTTCAGACTCCAGCTTCGACGGCTGCGATCGCGCAAGTTGTGCCACCCCAACATTTTAGTCGTGCCAATGGCATGGTGCAGGTTTCAAACGGAGTAGCGAAAATCGTCTCTCCTTTTATTGCCGGGATTTTGATGAAGTTCATTGGTTTAGAGGGAGTTTTAACAATTGATTTAGGAACTTTTGTCTTTGCTTTATTTACCCTATCGATTGTCCGATTCCCCAATGTCAAAAGACGCAGAAGTCGCAGTAAATCTGCTACAGGACGCTTTTTGCAGGACACAATTTCAGGTTGGAATTATATTGCGACTAGACCAGGCTTACTCCGACTATTGAGCTTTGTTGCTATTAGTTATTTCACAACAGGCATGCTAGAAGTGATTCTGTGGCCTTTACTATACAAGCCTGGCTCTACCCAAGAACTCGGAACTATTCTTTCTATCGGCGGATGTGGCGTACTTGTGGGCAGTTTGCTGATGAGCATTTGGGGTAGTAGCAAATATCGGGTGATCACTATTATGGGTTGTGTGGGATTACAGGGTATTGTGACCTTAGTTGCTGGGTTAAAGATATCAGTCGTCGTGTTAGCGATCGGGATTTTCTTATATTTATTTTCTCACCCGATTATTATTAGTTCTAATCAAACAATCTGGCAGAGCAAAGTACCGACGAATCTTCAGGGAAGAATTTTCGCGCTACAGCAGAGTTTAGAAAGATCTTTGGCTATTTTTGCCTATTTATTGGCTGGCCCTTTGGTTGATAATATTTTGAATCCTTTGATGGCAGAAGGAGGGCTGTTGAATCATTATCTAGCGCCATTTATTGGGGGGCAAATAGGTCAAAACGGAGGTATTTCTCTGTTGTTGGTATTGCTGGGAATATTTAATTTAATATTAGTTGCGATCGCATTTCGCGAACCTCGTTTACTTAATTTGGAAACAGAATTGCCTGATCGCAATGTACATGCCAATAAAATGCTACTGAAAAAATCTTAAGTTAATTAAGCTTGAATCTCAACAACAGAGGGAGATTTGGCGTCAAGCAAGGGAAAGTTATTGACTCAGTTTTTTAAGATAAACTCAGAGCTAAAAGAAATATAATTAATTCACCTCAAACGATAAAAGATAATGACAGCTTTGAATCTAGAAAACCTTCCTGATGGAATGCTAACTCAAATCGAACAACTTGCGATCAAAAATAATTGTAGTGTCACAGAACAGGCGATCTCATTGCTCAAACAATCTTTAAATCAGTCGCAAGAGAAATTAAAATTTCTCATTTCTCCCGAAACCGATCCGACTTGGGAAGAAAGACGTAAAGCTGTTCCCCAGCTACAAGCAGAAATAGATCGGCATCATCGCGTTAATCCAGCTTATTTTGGGCTACCTGATAGCACAGAATTAATTAGAGAGGATCGAGAGCGATGAGTGACCCTTTGCGCTGTGTAATCGATGCGAATGTGGGAATTAAAAGATTTATAGCAGATCCTCTTTCTGCGAAAACTAAGCAACTTCTGGATACTCTTAGCAATCCTCAAACAGAAATTTTCATTCCCGATTTGTTTTACATTGAAATTGCGAATATCTTCTGGAAATACGTCCGTGCTGAACTGTATTCTGCTGATCAAGTACAAATAGATTTAGATATTTTGAAAAGGTTTCCTTTTAAAGTTATTTCGACATCAGAATTGATGGGCGAAGCTGTTAATCTGGCAATCAATTTTGGTATTTCTGCATATGATGCTTGCTATGTTGCCCTATCTCGCCGAGTTAATGCACCTTTGTTAACATTGGATAAAAAATTAATTAAGGCTTTAGTTGGTTCTTCGTTGAACCTGAGATCGTTTGTAGATTTTACTGTTCCCTAAGTCGTTTGCGATCGTGAGGAACGAGTGAACCTCTCGCGTAGCACCTCGCCCTTAGCGAGATCGCATTTCAAGAACCTTGTTTGCTTAATTTGGAAACAGAATTGCCTGATCGCAATGTACATGCCAATAAAATGCTACTGAAAAAATCTTGAGTTAATTAAGCTTGAATCTCAACAACAGAGGGAGATTTGGCGTCAAGTAAAGGAAAGTTATTGACTCAGTTTTTTAAGATAAACTCAGAGCTAAAAGAAATATAATTAATTCACCTCAAACGATAAAAGATAATGGCAGCTTTGAATCTAGAAAACCTTTTTATCTATACATAATGTCTATATAATCCTATCATAGACACATGAAGACCTACAAGTTTAAGTTATATCAACACAAAAGAAATAAGCATTTGCATCGTTCAATTAATGCAGCAGGAAATGTTTATAACCACTGTATAGCTTTGCATAAACGCTATTATTCTATGTTTGGTAAGCACTTAAAAAATAACAGACTAATGAAGCATATTGCGAAGCTCAGAAGAAAAAATGAGTATTGGCAATTAGTAGGCTCTCAAGCAGTACAAGATATTGTGCAGCGAATTGATAGAGCTTATCAGCTATTTTTTAAACATAATCAAAGAGGAGTCAGACCACCTAATTTTAGAAAAAGAATTAAATATAAATCATTTACGCTTAAGCAATCAGGATATAAGCTTTTAGAAAACAATCAACTTAAAATTGGCAACAAAATTTATCGATATTGGAAAAGTAGAGAAGTCCAAGGAAAAGTTAAAACTGTAACTATCAAAAGAAATCCATTAGGAGAATTATTTATTTTTGTAGTCACAGATTATGTGGACAACCAAATCAATGTCATGACAAGTAAAAGCGCAGGCTTTGATTTTGGACTGAAGACATTTTTGACTTGTTCTGATGAAAACAATATTGATTCCCCACTGTTCCTTAAGCAGTCTTTGAGGCAATTAAGATTGGCTAGCCGTAATCTATCCAGAAAGCAAAAGCGTTCTAGTTCCAGAGAAAAAGCTAGAAAGAACTTGGTTAGAGTCCACGAAAAAGTAAGCAATCGCAGACGTGATTGGTTCTGGAAATTGGCTCATCAATTGACAGACAAATATGATTATCTTTATTTTGAGACTCTTAACCTAAAAGGAATGCAGCGGCTATGGGGTAGAAAAATAGGAGATTTAGCTTTTAGTGAATTTCTCAAGATTTTGGAATGTGTTGCGGAAAAGAAAGGGAAGATTGTTAGCTATATCGATCAATGGTATCCATCCTCTAAGACGTGCTCTAGTTGTGAGCATGTTTTAAAAGAGCTGCCACTTGATAAGCGTTATTGGAATTGTCCTTCTTGTGGATGTAAGCATGGTAGAGATTCTAATGCAGCGCTAAATATACTGAGAGTTGGGGCTTCAACTCTGAGGGTAGGAGATGTCAGTCAACCTCGGGTTGCAATCTCTGTCTGAGCCTCGAATTCCACGTCATTTATGCGTGGGAGTAGGTCAAAATTAATTAATTTAACCCATTTCCAAACGGTTCAAAAATTTGATACTCTATGCAAATAGCTTTGGGAGCGGAAGATTAATTAAGCGTGGAAATATCAATTGGTCGTGGTAAAAAGGCTCGTAGAGCTTATGGATTTGATGAAATTGCACTCACTCCTGGAGTGCGGACTCTAGACCCTAGTCTGGCAGATACTACCTGGGAAATCGGCGGTATCAAGCGAGAAATTCCCATCATTGCTAGTGCAATGGATGGAGTGGTAGATGTCAAAATGGCAGCCTTGCTATCAGAATTAGGTTCTATGGGAGTTCTTAATTTAGAGGGAATACAAACTCGTTATGAAGATCCTGAGCCAATTCTTGAGCGTATAGCTTCCGTAGGCAAAGAAGAGTTTGTCGGTTTAATGCAAGAACTTTATGCTGAGCCGATTAAGCCTGAACTTATAAAACAAAGAATCGTACAAATTAAACAACAAAATGGCATTGCTGCGGTTAGTTTAACTCCCGCAGGAGCCGGCAAATATGGCAAAGTAGTTGCAGAAGCTGGTGCTGATATGTTGTTTGTCCAAGCAACAGTAGTTTCGACCGACCATCTTTCTCCTGAATCAATCACTCCTCTTGATTTGGCGGCTTTCTGCCAGGAAATGCCGATTCCAGTAGTTTTAGGCAATTGTGTGACCTACGAAGTAACTCTGGAATTAATGAAGGCTGGAGCTGCAGGAGTATTGGTTGGGATTGGCCCTGGCGCGGCATGTACATCTCGCGGTGTATTGGGTGTCGGAGTTCCTCAAGCTACAGCAACGGCTGATTGTGCTGCGGCACGGGATGACTTTTATGCCGAAACTGGCAAATATATTCCTGTGATTGCTGATGGAGGAATTATTACTGGTGGTGACATCTGTAAATGCTTGGCCTGTGGTGCTGATGCGGTTATGATTGGTTCGCCGATCGCTCGTGCGGCGGAAGCTCCTGGGGGCGATTTTCATTGGGGCATGGCAACTCCTAGCCCGGTATTACCTAGAGGAACCCGGATTAAAGTTGGTACAACAGGAACGATTAAAGAAATTCTGGTCGGGCCTGCCAAGCTTGATGATGGGACTCACAATCTTCTGGGTGCAATCAAAACCAGTATGGGGACCTTGGGAGCGAAGGATATCAAGGATATGCAACAAGTGGAAGTCGTAATTGCACCTTCACTGTTGACTGAGGGCAAGGTTTACCAGAAAGCTCAACAGTTGGGTATGGGTAAATAGGTTTTAGGTTTTAGGTTTTAGGTTTTGGGTGTGGGAAAATCACATTTATTGCCAATAAACTTTAATTCTGTTTATTTTGAGGAGAGTGAGTGAGTCTCACCTCCTTTTTTTGTGTTGCTAACTTGTACTGAAGATTGAACTAAGGGTAGTAAAGGCCCCATTTGTTCTGTGCCATTGACTCCTAAATCACTGTGACAAAGGATCACTTTTTCGGTAACTCTATTTAATAAATCCCGTAAAATACGCTGTAAACGTTGTTTGTCCATTTCATATTCGTCTTCAGGCGTCCAGGCTTCTCCTGACCAGTTTTTCAGAAATAAGGGAGCCCCCAAAAGAGTTGCGGCACCGCCTTTGTCCCAAAGAGGAGAACCTGCATCCAGCCAAAATTGCCAACGATGGGAGGTTCGCAGAGATCTATATTGGAAAATGGTTGCCAGAGCAATCGAGTTTTCTTGGGGCCTAAACTGCCTTGTGGGGCGAGGATTAGCGGAAATTGTCCCTCGCCGGAGTAATTTGATAAATTGAGCAACGGTGACTGCTTGAGTTTGCAGACTTGGTTCGTTTTGGCGCATTCTGCGATCTACTTCCCAAAAATGTTGGGCGGTTTCAATTAGTTCTCTTAAAGCAGAAATGGTTTGATAATCAAGGTCGTAATTGGTTTCGTAGAAATGTGCGATCGCCTTGCTAATAAGAATTGCTGGGGTGAGATAACATTGTTTCCGTTGTTGAATTTTCCCATTGGAGATCCATTGAGCAATCTCTAAATAAGCATTGGTCGCTTGATGCCCTAATCTATCCCAACGAGGAAAGGATTCAACTGGTAATAAATTGGCCTGCTCTTCGCGATCTATCTTGTAACAGTAGTCTGCTATTAAACCTGCCCGCACAGGATCGATTTGGGCAATGGATTTTCCTAATTCTTTTTTGTGGGAGAAAATAGTTAGCATTTCTGCGATCGCATCTCGGTCTACCAATCTGCCAATGCCAGGATAGACTAATGCCATGAGGGTGAGTAAGGCCCTGACCAGAGGAGAACTAATCAAGGGGCGTTGTTCATTAACAGGTGAGATCGCGATGCCACTAGCGGATAAAATTTCTATCAGGGTATAACGAGCAATTTCATCTAAACCAGGAGCAATAATGGCAATTTCTTCTGGCCTAATAGCTTCTTCTTTGACTGTCTTAATCACAGTATCGGCAACCGACCTCAACAATTCCGCACGAGAAATTGTTTGAATTGATTGGATAAAGCTAGGGATTTGTATTCCATAGGCGGTCTCTGTGACTAAATTTACTATTGCATCAATGGTTTTTGGGGAATGGGTAATATTTGGGTAATGGGTAATGGGTAATGGGTAATGGTTATTTTCTTCGTTTTTGTCAATGACTAAACATTTTTTCGCTAACCCTTGTAAGTAATCAGGATCGGCATTTAAACCTAAGCGAATTTTGCCATCTCTGTTGTAGGTAAAGACCCCATAGGTATTTTGGTCTAACAATAAGTCAAATAGGTCTCTGGCGATCGCAGGATAATCGTCGGTATCATCAGCAAAAATTGCTTGGTGACGATTAATTAAATGTTGCCGATATTTAGGATCTGGTAATAAATAACGCCAGTAAAGTTCGTAAATAATTCCATAGGTCAAAAATCCTCTTTCTAAGCACCATTGACGCCAGTTAAGGATTAATTCTCCCATGCGATAATAGATCTCACTCTCTCCCGCATGAGAACTCATTCCCTGCTCTAAAATATTTGGGATAACCTCAGCTGTAACCCCACTTGCTCCTGCTAATTGCAACAAATCTAGAGTCTGACGGACAAACCGATTTTCTCCAGTAGCTGTAATCAAAGTTTCCCAATCTGGTTCCTCGCGCCATAACTGAGTCGCTAATTCTTGTTCGGTTTCGGGTCGTAATCTAAGGGGAAATTGGGCTTTTATCTTCAGGCGATCAAAAAGCAGCGGCAAAAATAAGACAACCTCATCTGTGATAAAACCCACAGGAGTTTTACAAATTACAGGATAAGTCCCTTCGACTGCTGAAGCTAGGATATCGGCAAGTTTCCTGCGATTGTTGTTATTTGCGGCGAGGACTAAAACCGCAGAAGTTAAAGTATCTTGGGGGTAATTTTTTGACTGTTTTTGGATTAGCTGCTGTCTGACCCATTTACTAAATTCTTGGACTAAGCGAGTTGTTTTTCCCGTGCGAGTTGTGCCTTGTATCCAAAGTGAGGAGAAGTCATTATTTTGCATCTATAATGTTATGTAGTTAAAAAGCAGGAAGCGTGAATTCTTAACCTAACAGATTCTGTAAAATAACTAGAGCTGCTCCGCGAATCTGTTCTGATTGCATGTCTAATTTTCGAAACATTTCAGTCCATTCAGTGTTACGATTTTCTGCATTTTGTTCTCGCCAAAACAATTTTAATACTCGTTCGGTTCTTTCAACCTGTTGCATCGCTGCGGCAAGACTATCTCGACCTTGAGGAAGATCAGAAACCGCACCAAGGTTTATCGTATGGATTTGTTTTTGCCTAATAATAGCGTGCAAAAGTATTACAATTGTCTGTTCATAAGCGTACCAGCGTTGTCGCAAGATTTCTTTAAGAAAACTATGGTTAATTGCCCAGAATTCTGTTCGAGGTTTATCCGTTTTATTCCGAATTTTTTGTGCTTCGTAAGGAAACCAATTGTAAAGTAAACCATATGTTCCATATGTGTCGATTAATTGTTTTGAACTGTTTGGTTTAACCTCAATTTCACCAATGCAAAGATCTTGTTGATGATCTCTCACTGCTTTGGGTATATCCTCTAGTAATCCTTTAGGCTTATCTTCTCTAGGTTGTTCTGTTTTAGTTTCTTTCTTAATTCCAAATAACGTTTCATATTCTTGATCAATACCATATAACATTTCATGACCACGTTTAGAACTGTAATCAAAATCTCCTGGAATTAGCCAATAAACATCGCCTTCATGATTTTCTTCATGATTTTCTTCATGATTCTCTTCGCTATATCCCTTTTTAAAGGCTTTCCCTAACCCGTGAAGCCACATCTGACAAGAATCAACACACCAAGCATAATGAACATTAGAACACTTAGAAACTGTTTCTCTAAGAAACGTTAAAAACTCTTCTTTTTTCTTATTATTCATATTGTATGACACAGTTTTGTCATACGTTTGCCAATTCAAAATGGTAATCGGATGTGAGTATTCATCCTTAACTTCTAATTTTTTTACAAATTTGTATAGCTTATCTAAGTCATCATAATTTTCTGGCTGGCTAAATGGATAAATAATAATAGGATGTATCATTTTGCCGTTATCAGGTTTTGGAATATCACTAGTATCTCTTTCTTCCGTTCCCTTTGCATTAGTTTTTATTTTTTTAACCTTAGAAGGCTGAGTTTGAGTTTCAGATTCCTCTGAGTTATCCTTCTGTAGATTGTCTGAAGGAGACTTGTTACTTGATTCTTTTTTGTCTACCATTTAATAACTTGAGGCTTCCCCCCATTGCCTAGAGATTAGATAATTTATTAAACAATTTAAATTATTGAACTTTCTAAATTGTATATCTTATCTCATGTGCTTAATGTCAAAATGTAATATAAAGCAATCAGGCGTAATGTAAAGCAACAATATCAAGTAATCATGATAATTACAAAACTAAAAAAAATTTCAAATAAGGTTTATAAACCCACTCTGTATTTGACTCATTTATATACTTGTGATGCTGGTTTTGCCTCAGCCCAAATTCTTTCAAACTGTTGATAAAAAAACCTGCTTGCTTCTGATTCCGCATCTTTCCAATAAAAAGTTGGAGCAGAGTTGCCTAACTTTTTGAAAGGATATGGATATACATAAATGTCGCTATCAAAACCAAGCATAGAATAGGTTGGATAATGTTTAAATAGTCGTACTTTAAAAGTATCAGGACATTGGAATTCGAGGGGGAGAAATTTTTCCTTGATCCGAAATTCGGAACTTTCTATCCCAAATGGATGTTCTTCCTCATGATTAAAACGGAGAAGTATTTGCTTACTAGAAAAATCTGCCAAACAGATCCTCACCATAGAAAGTCCCCCAGAAAGAACACGTTGCTTTAAAGTTTGAAAATGTTCTTCTGTCCATAAAAAGTTAAGACTTATAGAGTAAAAATTAAGTTCTTGCGCAGTTTTTAGACTATGCTCCAGATATTCAGTAGTTGTATGATGATCGCATCTTGGAAATACAATTGCCTTGATAAATGAATTGTCTGTAGTGATTTTAGTTGGTTGCTTCGGAGCTTTACTATTAGGTTGTTTTGATATGATGGGGCGATTATCTTCCCACTTTTGCTCAAATTTATTAAGATTTGTTGATGTATCTGATGACCATAACAATAAACTGAAATCCCAAGTTTCAGAACCACGCTCTTGAATACGGTTATCAGTCAAAATTTTTAAAAAGTCTTTCATTCTCCGAAGTGATTCTCGAATTTGACGCTTAGTTAACTTCCCCTCATATTTATCATTTTCAGTCAGTTTTTCCAAGGATCTCAACTTTGTCTTTACAACGAGCATAGGAAAATTACTGTCTTTGTTCCTCCAATCAAACTTAAGGTCAATATTTTCACATCCATCCAGTTCATAATTTACAAAATCCAATATTGCTTGCAATAAGCGCTTTACTCTCTGTCTGACGATGGGTCCATAGGTTGCTCTAGGCATAAGTTTAACTAGATTATCGTACAAAAAAGTTTGGGGTGCACCTAATTATCCTACATACCCCAAACTATTCTAATACACCTACCAACAATTCTTAACAGCTTTGCGATATGTTACTTGCTTTAGGGTCTACCCCAAGGAGCAACATTAGATTAACAAGACTTCTGAAAACACATTAAAAGTGATTTAGTTCTTTACGCGAGGTAAAAAAATGAATAACACATATACTGTTGAAAAAAAATCTAGAAAATCTTATGTTACTTCTACTTCTAAACCTAATGAATTTACAAATAAGCAACCTGAGGATTCAAATACAAAAAGAATAACCAGAATAGACATGACTGAGCAGCTTATGTCCCTAGGACTGAATTCAGTCTATCATATTTAGGACATTTATAGAATCAGAGTTTATTTACAAGAACAGATGATTTGAATCAGTAATGAACTTTTGAGGAGCAAGCATGGAAAATCAAAGTATGGTGGATCCAATTAATATATTGCTAAGCGATCCTAATATCCTAAAAACTATAATATTCACCTCTGAATTTTTAACCATAGCTATTGCATTTATTTATGTTGTGGCTTTTATACAGGGTAGACCAATATCATTCTGGCCGCCTAAGATTGGACATAAGCTGAAAAAAAATGGAGTTACGCCAATTATAAAAAGTGAACTAGATCAAAACGAAAACAGTGAGGAAGCGGCAAATCAAACTGAAAATAATATAGACCCTAAAATATTATTTTTACCTGGGTATCCCTACAGTCAACACGACAAGTTTTTTGCTGAGGTCAAAAATTTAATACCAAAGTCGAAAAAAATAATCTTAATTGCAACAGGATTAAACTTGATTTGGGAAAGACCTCTACTTGATAGCTTAGTTGAATGTTCAAAACTGGGGAAGACCAAAGTCTCAATCTGTTTAAGTAATCCTTTTAATCCTCACGTTGAGGAGCGATTAATTGAAGAAAAAATGGGCGATAATCCGTATCCAAAAGGAAGATCTCTAATTTTAGATCATATAGAATCTTTAGTAGAAATTTCAGATTCGCAACCAGACACAAATTCTTTTTCTGTTAAATTATTCGAGCATTATCTTACTTTTGCAACCTTGATATTTGACGAAGATATTTTTCTGTATTCCTATGCTTATAAAACCTTGGGAAATTATAGCCCAATTATTCATTTAAAAAGTAATAACAGTGAGGAGGCTAAATTTTTTATAGATAATGCAGATCGTATTGTTAAAGAAGCTTTTCCTGCAAGAGATTTAATCTATAAAGAAAGGAATAAAAAATATTTTTCCCAAGATTGGATTGCCGCAGCAGTTTATATCATCCCAGATGAAGATGATCCATTTTATAATCTCGGATCTTCTGTATTAGGGTATGATATTCGTCGGCAAAAACCTATTGCAATTAAAGAGGAAAATATGATTAATGATATCCGTCCACATGTAGGAGAAGGAGTTGAATATGGATTCCATGCCACAATTGCAGATGCTATGTTTTTTGCAACCCAAGCAGACATTGAAAGAATTAAAGCAGAACTTTCGATTTTGGTGAAAGACTTTCCTATCTTTAAACTTTCCAAATTACAAATTGTAGACAGAACCGATGAGGAAGGCGATATTGTTGTAAGTTGTGAGGACGAATCGGGAGTCACAGAAGCACTCCATCATGAATTAGTAAGTCGTTTTTATCGTCTTGCCATATCCTCTACATATGTAGCTGGTACAACGAAAAAAAGAACTCCACCAAAGGACAAAAAACGTTCAGAGTTAATGATTAATAGATATGGGGCTCCTTATATTCTCAAAGAATTTAATCTTCATTTTACCCTTTGTTCTGCGCCTCCAGCTAACTCTATCACCAGAAATCAACTCTTGCAAAACCTAAATAATCTTTTTGAGGAAAAAGTCCATACTAATCAAATTCAAGTTGGGAAGATCTGTCTTCTTGAGAGAGATGATCAAGAAAATAGATGGAAGATTACCGAAGAATATCAACTCAAAAAATAACTTGCTCAAAGATCCCTAAATCCTGAATAAATTAAAAAAGCCTTTGCTTTATATCAGCTTAAGGCTGTTTTTGGCTGAAAAAGGCTTAATTCTCACTGACTTCAAGCAAGCAATTGTTGCGATCGCAACAAGAGAGCAGTGCCTTTGCTATTCGATACATTTTCGACACAAAAACTTCTTAAAAGTTGAATATCTAAAGATTATCAGCGCCAGTATAATTTGAATGTAACTTATTTGTATATTCAAAATTTCTAAGTCAATTTCTACAAAAATTTTTACAGAGAGAGCAAAATATTATGGAATTTATTGCAGACGGCAAAACCAATGCCCAATCATATCTCATTGCAGAAAATGATTACACAACAATCCCGCTATTAACAGTAGGCGAATCAATACCTCTATTAGAAGGAGAATTGCCTTTCCCCGGACTTAACCAAGAATCGCCTCTTGCTAGTGATACAGAGACCTATGATCTTCCTGGCGGTTTAGATGGAGTTGAACATATCGCAATTGATGGCGTTAACTATGTTTTTATCAATCACAATTTAGCAGCAAATACAGCAACCGATCTTAATGGTAATCCTATCAATGGTTCGAGATTGTCACTCCTTGCTTTCGATGAATATTGGGATGTGATTGGTGGTCGCAATCTTATCAATGATAATACCCTTACTTTAAATTCACTCAGTAGTCTAACTATTGCCGAAACAGGTTTCCGCAATTCAGCGGGTCAAGCCTTACCCTATTTATTCAATGGAGAACGCAACCTAGAAGATACTAATGATGGCATTGCTTATGCCAATTCTAGTGATGGGACGACTACAATCCCCATCTTAGGACTAGGTGCTTTTCGGAAATCCCAAGTCTATTCGCCCCAAGATTTTCGTCAGGCGACATTTGTTAATGGAGTATCAATTGGAGAAACAGTCCTCTTGTCTCTAGAAGCTTTTGATGATGGAGAGATTTACTTATTCAAAGGAGATCAAGGCTTAACAGATGTAGAAGATACGCTCTATGTATTAAGAGTCAAAAATGGGCAAGGCAATATCCTGAGCGATGAATTTTTGCTCAACGATACAACTACATTTGAGTACGAATGGGTCTTAGTTGATGGTAATCCTTTAGCTGATCCTAATGCAGTTCCTGATGGCAAGGCGATTAACACTCTTAATGGCGATGCTCTTGCCAATTGGGTCAATGGCAATGACAATGGAGTTCCTCGTTCAACTAACTTTAATAATCTTGGAGCTTTAGCTGAAGATCCGAACAATACTGGTACTTTTTACTTTACAACTGGCAGCAGTGCAGGAAGCATTTATAGTTTGACTTTCGCAGAAGATAGTCCGACAGGGGAAGGCACTATCGAATTGTTACTGCAAAATGAAGGTCAAGAAACCAATGGTTATGACAGTATTACGGTAGACAATAATGGCAACTTGATCTTAGAAGATAATGATGGTGGCACATTTCTCTATGACATCGCAAGTGATAACTTAGTGACTATTTCTGGAACTAATGAAGCCGTGCTTGCCCCAGATGCCGTTCTTCCTTGGCAATCTGAGGGGATTACAGAAGTCGATATTGACTATCAAGATAGTGGCTTAAGTGCCTATTTATCCAATGTCGATACTAGAGGTTCTTCGATTACGATCGATACCGGAGGAAATTTAGCTAGTGATGGTCAATTATTACTCACTATTCCCCCAGGAACTAGAGCGCCTAGTCCTTTCGATATTGACATTTATCGGTTCCAGAATGTCGTAATTCCCGGGACTCATCTATACGTTGGCGAGGCAGAACGGGAGACAGTTAAAAGCGACTTTGGAGACACATTTGTCGAAGAGGGTTTTGCATTTAGAGCATCTTCCGAGCCGAAGGATCAGCTGATTGATTTATATCGTTTTCGTAGCAACCAGGGAACTTATCTTTATGTGGGGGCAGATGAACGGGATAATATTAACAACGATGTTAATTACTCTGGAGAATATACCGAAGAAGGTCGAGCATTCTCTGTTTATGGTGTTGGGGAAGGGAAAGCGACTCCTTTTAATCGTTTCCGCCGTTTAGACATGATCGGTGTCTATATGTATGCTACTGGAGATGAAGCAGCTAATATTCAGACTAATCTTAGTGACCTTTACATTGATGAGGGGATTGCTTTTGAAGCTGAGATTCTTTAATTTAGACTAAAAGGAATTTAGATTTGTCGTTTAGTTCCCAATATTTTTTTAGTGCAAAAGTCGATCAAAATTCGTCATATTCAACCGAGTGATTATAATCCCATTATTCATGTTCTAAATGATTGGTGGGGAGGGAGAAGAATGCATGAAATGCTTCCTAAGCTATTCTTTGTGCATTTTTCTCAAACAAGCTTCATTGCAGAAGAAAATTGTCAAATAATAGGTTTTTTAATCGGCTTTTTATCCCAAACTTATCCTGAGGAGGCTTATATTCACTTTGCCGGTGTGCATCCTGACTTTAGAAAACAAGGAGTTGGCACTCAATTGTATGAAGAGTTTTTCAGGACGATTCAAGACTTTGGTCGAATTAGAATTAAATCTGTGACATCC
This sequence comes from Xenococcus sp. PCC 7305, assembly GCF_000332055.1. Lineage (GTDB taxonomy): Bacteria > Cyanobacteriota > Cyanobacteriia > Cyanobacteriales > Xenococcaceae > Xenococcus. The sequence goes on from NZ_ALVZ01000217.1 coordinate 30,859, forward strand.
CCTATTAATACTAGTTCAATCGCTTATCATCTCAGTCTGGGATTTAAGATTGAACCTAGCGAAACTAAAGAAAACGATGTCCCATCTTTTTTGAACTACGATGGTCTAGGAGAGCATAGAGTTTTATTTGTGAAGTATTTGTCGGCAAATCCTGGGAAACGCGATCGCTCGGTCTGGCTTGAGAAGTATCAATAGAGAAATACTTGGTATTAGGTAGTTATATCATTGGTCCAAATGCTCTTGTCATTCTCAATGTTACTATTCAGAAACTTAGACATTTCATCAGCACTAACTGGTTTGCTAAACAGATATCCTTGGGCAATCTCACAACCAAGTTTTCGCAGCATATGATATTGTTCTATTGTCTCAACGCCTTCAGCGATAATTGCATGCTCAAGATTATGACCCATTTCTATCATCGAGCCAATCAAAAGTTGTGATTTATGATTAACAAACATGTCATGAATAAAGTATTTATCGATTTTTAGGTAATCAACCGTAAGATGTTTGAGAGAAGCAAAAGATGAATAACCTGTACCAAAATCATCGATCGCTAATAAAACACCAAGATCCTTCAAGTCTTGAAAAATTGCAAGATTTTCTTGGTTGGTCTGGACAACATTCTCGGTAACCTCCAGCTCTAGTTCCCCTGGTACCATTCCTGTCTCATCGATAACATGCTTAACCAGTGACACAAAATTATTATCGAGAAAATGGCTTGGAGAAATATTTACAGCCATACGAAGTTCAGGAAAACCGGCATTCTTCCAGGTAACAGCTTGATGGCAGGCGGTTCTTAATACCCATTCGGTGAGTGGCTTGATCATGCCGATTCTTTCGGCTGTGGCAATAAATTCAGGTGGTGGAACCTGGCCTAGCTGTGGATGATTCCAGCGGCATAATGCTTCGACACCAATAATTTCACCAGTACTGATCTTAACTTGAGGTTGATATACAAGGGATAATTGTTGTTTTTCGACTGCTTCTCTTAAATTTTGCTCCACTCGAAAACGATATTCTGCCTTATGAGTTAACTCAGGTTTGTAGAAGGCATACTGATTTTTCCCTCGTTTCTTTGCCGCATAAAGTGAAGTGTCAGCAGCTTTTAATAATGTTGAGAGATCTGTACCGTCGTCAGGGTAATGGGCAATTCCAATACTGCAAGCTGGGGTAAATTTTCTGCCCGACAGCTCGATTGGTTCTGAGATCGTTTCGAGACAACGTTGAGCAACATGAGCAGCAGCATAATCATCATCTACATCTCTAACAAGAATAGAAAATTCGTCACCGCTGAGACGGGTCACAAGATCAATGTCACGACTGACATTGTCTAGTCGCTTGGCGATCTCCTTGAGCAGCACATCACCAATATCATGTCCAAGGCTGTCATTAACACTCTTAAAATCATCTAAGTCGATATACAAAAGACCAAAACGACCTTGATGTCGATCACATACTTTGATTAATTCTTCAAGGTTTTGATAAAAGTGAGCGCGACTGGCCAGCCCTGTCAGTTCATCAGTATAAGCTAACTGACGTATCCGCTTTTGAGCATGATCCCGCTCCATAACAATTCCGGCCAGTCTGGCCGCAGATTTAAGACTATTTGACTCCTCTTCATTAGGCAGTGCGGGATGATTGTAATACATACCAAAGGCACCTAATACTTTGCCAGCAGAACTTTTAATTGGTTCAGACCAACAGCAACGCATTCCATGAGGAAGAGCCACATGTTTAATTTTGGCCCATTTGGGATCTGTGTCGATATTCTCGACAAGAACACGCTTTCCGGTATACGTTGATGTACCACAGGAGCCAACATTAGGTCCATTTTGTAGACCATGTACAGCATTACAATATTCCTTGGGCAAACTTGGCGCACCTCCATGCATAAGCTTCCCATCCTGTAATTCGAGCATTGAGCATCGCAATCCAGGGTGAAGTTTCTCATACATCAAGGCTATCTCATTATAGATAGCTGATGCTGGTTGACCTGTGGCAATCATCTCCATGATTTCGGCATTTTTATTGTCAAATGCTTCTGCTTTTTTTCTTTCTGTGATGTCGACGTGAGTCCCCACTAGACGAACAGCTTTGCGGTCAGACTCGCGATTTACTAGAAATGCCCGGGATAGAACAAAAACTTCGTGACCATCCTTATGCAACATCCGCATTTCGACTTCAAATGAATCTGTTTTCCCAATTAAGTAATCTTGAACTTTTGTCAAAACAATGTCTTTATCATTTGGATGAACCAGGCTTTCCCAGGTGCTAAAATTATCATCTAGCTCATCATTCTCATAACCAAGCATGCTTTTCCAACGAGGTGAATAATAGATTTCGTCTGTTTCCAAATTCCAGTCCCACAGCCCATCATTCGCGCCACGCATCGCCAAAGAAAATCTTTCTTCACTTTGTCTAAGTTTTTTCTCTGATTCTCTACGTTCAGTAATATTATGTCCAATGCCTAGTACGCCTATCAGTTCCCCATTGTCTTCGTACATGGGAATCTTGGTTGTTTCGAGGAATTCGCGATGTCCATCAGTAGCAAAGGTTATCCATTCTTCGTAGGTTAATGGGTAGCCTGCGGTGATTGCATTTTTGTCGTGTTCCCGGGAAAAGTTTGCTAACTCAACATCTACGAAATCGTAATCAGTTTTGCCGATTATCTCTTGTTCGGAGGCACCGAAAAAATCTTCAAAGCGATCATTACAGGCGAGATAAATACCGTCAGGATCTTTGAGACAAATGAGATCCGGCAGTGTATGAATCATTGTGTTGCGAAATCCAATTTCCCTGCGAAGTTCTCGTTTGATTTGTTCCGTAGCGGTAATGTCCCGAAAACTCCAGACCCTGGCCATTATTTGACTATTTAGGCGAATCTGCTTGGAAAAACGCTCAAAAACACGTCCATCTTTTAAAAAAATTTTATCTAAGCTTTCAACTTTCGGTCGACTGCATAGTTCAATAACTTTATCCAGAAATTGTTGCGGATTCGTTAATTGATCTAGAACAAAATCTAGTACTTCTTCACCTTGATCTGACCTCAGCGATGCCGAGGGGATTTGCCATAATTGAGCAAAACGTGAATTGTAATTGATAACTCTTCTATTCCTGTCAAGAATTAGGATTCCATTATTGGTTGCATCAAGAGTAGCTTCAGCTAAAGATTCAGAAAACTTGTTTTCAGTAAAGTTAGAAGTCATGCAAAAATAAGTCATACAAATTAAATATATAAATGTTTTTTAAATATTATATTGAGATAAAAGTGCTTAACTTATTCTTGCGTAATACCTTTAGTCAAACAATTTCACTCTTTGCTCGGAATGGAAATATCGGCAGATGATACGTAAGGCAAGTATCCCCCATACCGTATAAAAATACACAATATTACATACTGTAGTCATGAGGGATAATACCGAAATTGTTGGGGACAACAAAGAAAAGCCATCTAAACTTACTGAGATTTTTTAGTTATCTATCAAACAAATAACTGGGGGCTAACTTCTGCCGCTTTCCTTATTTAACCTCGTAGTGTAAGAATTTCGACTCCATCTTTTGTAACCGCGATCGTATGTTCAAATTGTGCGGATAATTTTCTATCCACCGTCAACGCTGTCCAGCCATCTTCCATGACTACTGCTTCGTGAGTGCCTTCATTAATCATCGGTTCAATAGTGAAGACCATTCCTGGTTTCAACTTTTTACCTTTTCCTCTCACCCCATAATGGGGAACTTGGGGTGCTGTGTGAAAGATATGGCTAATGCCATGTCCCACAAAATCTCTGACGACAGAAAAACCTTGAGCTTCCGCGTATTCTTGAATTGCTGCGCCAAGATCACCCATTTTGGCTCCAGGCTTAACCTCAGCAATAGCTAGATTCAAACATTTTTCAGTAACTTCTACTAATCTTTTCGCTTCAGGAGATGGGTTACCTACTAAGAAAGTGCGAGAACTATCACCATGGTAGCCATTTAAAATCGGAGTAACATCAATATTAACGATATCTCCATCTTGAAGAATCTCTTTCTCGTTGGGAATTCCGTGGCAAATAACTTCATTAACGCTAGTGCAAATAGATTTCGGAAAGCCGTGATAACCTAAAGGAGCACTTCTAGCTCCTCTTTTCTGAGTCCATCTTTCTGCTTCATCATTGAGTTCTAGGGTGCTAACTCCTGGTTTAACCATAGGTGCTAAATGGTCTAACAGTTCTGCTGCCAAATGCCCTGCTTGGCGCATTTTATCAATTTCTCGACTAGAAAGTAAGGTGATTCGTTCGCTTCCCATAACAGTATTATTCTGGATTTTATGCTCTGATTAATTAAAGTTTTTCCTAATAGCAAGAACATTTTAACAGTTGGTTACTATTAAACGAAGGCAGATGGCAGAAGAAAACACCCATTAAAATTTGCGATCAACAAAGGGACAATGACAACGTAAGCTTTATAGATGGTGTTTGTATCTAGAAAAATGTTATGGCAACTATCAACGATAATTATTTAAAACTCAAAGCGGGATATTTATTTCCGGAAATAGCGAGAAGAGTCAAAGCTTTTGCGGAGGTCAATCCTGATGCTCCTATCATTAAATTAGGCATTGGCGATGTCACCGAGCCGTTACCTGAAGCTTGTCGCAGTGCCATGATTCAAGCCGTTGAAGATATGGGCGATCGCTCTACCTTTAAAGGTTATGGCCCAGAACAAGGTTATCTGTGGTTACGGGAGAAAATCGCCCAACATGATTTTCAAGCTAGAGGCTGTGATATTGATGCCTCGGAGATTTTTGTTTCTGATGGTTCTAAATGTGATTGCGGCAATATCCTAGATATTTTGGGTGATGATAACAAAATCGCAGTTACCGATCCTGTTTATCCTGTTTATGTTGATACTAATGTGATGGCAGGAAGGACTGGAGAGGCTAATGACAAGGGTGAATATGACGGCCTAGTTTATCTGCCCATTAGTGCTGATAATGATTTCATAGCGCAGATTCCTTCCGAAAAAGTTGATTTAATCTATCTTTGTTTTCCTAATAATCCTACAGGCGCTACGGCGACTAAAGAATATCTACAAGCTTGGGTTAATTATGCTCAGGAAAATAATTCTTTGATTTTATTTGATGCGGCCTATGAAGCTTTTATCACAGATCCTGAGATTCCCCATTCCATCTACGAAATTGAGGGAGCAAAAAACTGTGCGATCGAGTTTCGCTCTTTCTCGAAAAATGCCGGGTTTACGGGAACCCGTTGTGCTTTGACTGTGGTGCCCAAAACTTTGATGGGTAAAGCAAAAGATGGCTCTGATGTCGAAATCTGGAAACTATGGAATCGTCGTCAATCTACTAAATTTAACGGTGTATCCTATATTGTACAAAGAGGTGCTGAAGCGGTTTACTCAGAAGCTGGGCAGGCACAAACTAAGGCTTTGATTAGTTTTTATTTGGAAAATGCCAAAATTATCCGAGAACAACTAACTGCTGCTGGGTTAAAGGTTTACGGAGGGGTTAATGCCCCCTATGTCTGGGTCAAAACTCCCAATGGTCTATCTAGCTGGGATTTCTTTGATAAATTACTCCAAAATGCCAATGTAGTTGGGACTCCTGGTTCCGGTTTTGGCGCCGCAGGAGAAGGTTATTTTCGGATTTCGGCTTTCAATAGTCGGGAAAATGTCAATGAAGCAATGAGCAGAATTACAGCAAATCCTTATTAGGTTTTCAATTAAATAAATGGAGAAGGTGGAGCGTCAAGATTGATTTCAAAATTTTTCGATGATAAAACAACGATTAAATTATCTTGGATAATCATCGTTTTTGCGATCGCAATTAGACTAATTCAATATGCTTCTAATCGATCGCTCTGGGCTGATGAAGCGGTGCTAGCACTCAATATAGTTAATCGTTCCTATAGCCAATTAACTCAACCTTTAGATTACGACCAGGTTGCCCCCATTGGTTTTTTATGGGTTGAAAAATTCTTGGTTAATCTTGGCGGCAATAATGAATATATGCTGAGATTATTTCCTTTAATCGCAGGTATTCTCAGTTTATTTATATTTGCGATGATTGCTCGTCGTTATCTCGATAATCCAGGTCGGATAATCGCGATTTTATTATTCTCTACATTATCTCCTGTTGTTTACTACTCCTCGGAAGTTAAGCAATATTCCACAGATATTTTAGTTGGCTTATTGCTTTGGTATTTCCTCGCACCCTATGGCAAAAGAAAATTAACCTCGTCTTCGATAATTATCAACAGTTTCTTGGTCGCAATCTTGTTATGGTTTTCCCATCCTGCGATCTTTGTTTTCTCGGCGATCGCATTGACCGAATTAGTCAATATTTTTCTGAATAAAAACACTGAGCAATTAAAGCACAAACTTGTTGTATATATTAGTGGCCTGCTTAGTTTTGCGATTCTTTATTGGGGATTTCTCAACCAAGCAAATGACAATCAAAATCTATTTAATTCCTGGGGAGATGCGTTTCCCAATCACCCCTTAAATATTATTTGGTATCTAGACGCTTTTGGTAAGTTTTTCTATAAGCCTTTGGGGTTTGAATATTATAAAATCGGGGGTTTTTCCTTTAGCTTAGATGCGATCGCGATCGCCCTATTTATCTTCGGGTGTTTTTCCTATTTTCATAAAAACAAAATTGTATTTTTTACTCTACTATTTCCTCTGTTGACAACTTTTGTGAGCGCAGCTTTGCAGCTATATCCCTTTAGAAATCGGGTTGTTTTATTTCTGGTGCCCTTTTTTCTAATCGCGATCGCCGAAGGCATAAACTGGATATTTACTAGAAAACTACATCCTATCGTCGCAATTTTCTTGGCTTTTTTAATTATGCTGACTATTGCTGCCCCTGTGGTGGAATCGAGCACTATTTACATCAAACCCCAGCAAAGAGAAGAAATCAAAGAGGTAATTGAATATATTAGAAAAAATGAGCAGCCCCAAGATATTTTATATATTTACCAAAGGGGAATTTATCAGTTTTTATATTATGCCGAGAAATATGGTTATCAACCGGAAGATTATATTTTAGGGGTAGAGGATCTCGATAATTATGACGGTCGTAAATTGTCAGAAGCCGAATTGCAAAGGTACCAAAATGATTTTAATCAATTAAGAGGTAATCCTCGTGTTTGGTTTCTATTTTCCCATGTCACTCGTAATTCAGAATATTTTCCGCTCAGAGACTATCTGAATACTATTGGCAATCAAATAGATTTTTTTGAAGCTAAAGGAGCATTTGTCCAACTATACAATTTAGAATAACCTGGGTTCGATGAGTATCAAATTCACTAGTTATAAATAAGGATTTAGGGATTTAGGGATTTAGGGAAAAGCCTATTACCTCGTTGTTCAACTTGGGAAATTGAACCAAAAAGAAAATTCGTCGAACTGACGTAGACTAAGAGGTGATAAGGAAAGGATTAAGAGTGCGAGGAAATGTACCTCATGACTTTGGAAACAGCTATAATCCTTCTGCCCTCTGCCCTCTGCCCTCTGCCTTCATCTTAATCAACGTTTATTTAATCGATTCATTGCCATTGCTAAACTCAATTTCATGCGGCGAAAAGCGTCGGCTAAGTTGCCAATTTCATCTTTTCCCAGTTCTTCAAAATCAACCTCCATATTCCCCACACTTACTTCTTCTGCTACTCTGGAAATCTTTTTTAATGGCCTGATAACATTTTGGTTCAGCAAATAATTAACCAGTAAAATGATTGATACGATTATGCTAGAGACAATGGCCATGATTACAACAAATAGCTGGCGAGACTGAGACACTACTGTATGTGCTGGCACAGAAATCATCTGAGCCCCGACAATTTCATTGAGTTGCCAACCAAAACCATTAGTGGTTCCATAACGCTCAACAACACTGGGAGGAGCATTTTCAGGAGTACTATGACATTCTAAACAGCTTTCTTTTTTGATTTGAATTGGACGCGCAATAAAAAATAACTGACCTCCAGAAATGTTGCGAAAGTCAGAAACTTCTTTCAAATCGGGGTCGCTAATAAATCTTTCGACAATTTCTGCTTCAAATTTGTCAGCGCGATCGCGCAAGTTTGTGGGGTTGAGGGTGGCCGCTTTATAGAAAAAATCGCGGTATTCTGGATTGTTGTTCCTAAGAGACTCAAAAATTTCTCTTGCCGAATAAGTGGGTAGAGTTTCGGGTAAAAATTCTTCTTGAGAACGCTCTATAAGCTCCGGTCGAATTTGGCTATTAGTATAGTCTCTTACTGAGTTCATAGTCTCCATTAAAATTTGGGCTTTGGAAGCTATTTGGTTTTCAGTAGCGATCTTGAGAATCAATCCCATCGTAATTGCGAGGGTGCTGAGTCCTACAATTAAGATACCAACAAGAATGGCAGTAAATTTTTTTCTTAATTTCCAATTTTTAAACATGAATTCTAAAGGGTGAGGAGCGTAAACAAGTAAGTAATAAGTAGTAGGGAATAAGTAATAAGTGTTGAACTTAAATTTGATAATGACAGTTTTTTTGATTATAGATGGGGATGCTAATCTTATTAACTCTCTTTATCTTTAATTCAACAAAGCACAACCATCGTTAAATCTGGTTAAATCTAATTTGGTGATTTGTGGCGATCGCGATCTCTGCTATTGAGATCAGCCGAAGGCTGGCACTGCGTGATCGCATTTTTCTCAAACGTATCTTAAATGCAAATGTCAAGAAATATAACTAAATGAATCGCTCAGTCTTTAAAATGGAATAATCTGCTACCATTACAAATGTGATTGATTTTTTTTGGCAATAAAAATGCCCTCCCCAAGGGGAAGACATCTTCAAACAACACTTCAAACAATACTTAAACAAACACTAAGTTCTGGCACCTATTGATGACTTTATCAGTGTCAGTTTTTTTATTCAGCAGGAGCTTCTTCTAGTCCAGCTTCAGAAGCAGATTCCGCATCGGGCTCAACGATTACTGCATCGCCTTCGATTACTTCGATGTCGCCTTCGCCAACAACTTCTTCAGTTTCTTCGATGATTGCTCCAGTTTCAGGATCAATTTTATCTCCAGTTGCAGGGTCGATAACATAGTTTTGCTCGGAAGCATCTACAGCGTCACCTTGAGGATTAGCATTTACAGGAGTTAAAGCACCGACAAGAGTCATTAGACCAAGACTTGCAAACAAAAATAGTTTTTTCATGATTGTTAATTTTTTTTGGCTTTTCTTTACAATTTTTATAGTAGAAACAAAAAGTAAAAAATTTGATAGTTTGGATTATTTTTTTTTGATCGCGATTCATCATCTCGTTGGACATTAATAAAAACAGTTCCTAATCCAGGATTAAATAACTAAGCTTTATAGTCAACAAATTTTTGATTCATTTCGCGAACCTTGGCCGCCGCATCATCATATAAAAATGGCAAATAGGCATAACGAGAACCTTTAGTCACAGGAGTTGCCTCATGCAGAAGTGAGCAGGAAAAGACGATAGCGCCTCCTGCTGGAACAGTATAGGTTTGACGACCAAACTCAGGAAATTTCAGACATCCGCCCTCATATTCCCCAGTGTTGAGATTGACGGAAACAGCAAACTTGCGATGGGCTGTACCTTTAGTCGTATTGTCTCGATGGGCAGTAAAAAAACCCTGATTCTCACTCTCATAACAAGCAATGATATGCCGTTCAATATATGTTGCCTGAAACTGAAATGCCTTGTATATTTCGGGAGCCAAACGATCATGAATGCGAAACATTGCAGCGTTGCGTAATTCTTCATCGAGAATTTCTTGATCTCGGCGGCGTTTGAAGCGCTCATCATTCATCAATTTAGTTCGGCCTTGAGACTCGCGCATAAAACCCGATTCTTCTCCTCCATGCTGATCGTAGTATGCAATTAATGCTTGGCAAAGTTTGGGCTCAAAGATGCGAGGAACAACCAAAATAGGAGCTTGTACTGATGCCATTGTCGGTGCCGACAATTTCGGCAGCTTGGAAAGAATACTTATCAATTGCAAAACATGATTTTCCGGATGATTGGCAAAAGGCAAAACGGAAAGAACTCTTAGACGTTCATCCAGAATATAAGTACATAGATGGTACGTATTATCTTGCTCTACCACTCCAAATTTGCGACTTATAGCTTGATCAAAGTCCCAAAAGAAACGTATCCCAGGTATTTGTTCTTTTAATCTGGATAATTTTTGGTCTTCTGGATCAATGCTGACACCGAAAAAACTGCATAGCTTATCGTCGAAGACTTTTCGGTAAGTTGCCAAATTTTTGAGTACTATTTGACTGGCCTTATCATTGGATGATTTGAGAAAACAAAGTAATACATATCTTCCGGCTACTGTGTCAAAACAAAAGCGAGGATTTGTGGTGGAATTTGCTTTAAACCAAGGGGCTGATTGTCCTATTAAATGAAACATTACTTAACTGAAGTTTTTGTTAGGATTTGGTCAATTGTAGCGGCCAAAATTAACTTTAATTCGCTGTCTATCTTGATGTAGAATTCGGCAACAAGAGATTAAAAGTCAATCTTTGAGTCATGAGCACTAACCCCAAATTATGTTTTTTAAGATTCCATTGTTAGCCTTAACTATGATGTTGAATGGATGTATAACCATGAATGAATCACAAGCACCACAGAAGAGAAATGTTGACTCTCCACTAGAAAATAGCATCATTGCTGAGGTTTTGAAAGTTGAAGCCACGGGGAAAGCAAATGAGTATAGTTTTGCGGTGACAGTTCAGAGTCCTGACACGGGATGCGATCGCTATGCTGATTGGTGGGAAGTGATTACTCCCGAAGGAGAACTGTTATATCGTCGAGTTCTCTTGCATTCTCATGTTACAGAACAACCTTTTCGCCGCCAAGGGGGAACAGTCAAGATTCAACCTCAACAAAAAGTAATTGTTCGAGTTCATATGTTTCCCGATGGCTATAGCGCGATCGCTCAAGCAGGAACTGTAGAATCCGGTTTTTCTCCTATGTCTTTGCCTTCTTCATTTGCGGATTCTTTAGCTTCTGTGGAACCTCTACCGAAAAATTGTGCATTTTAAAGTTCGTTGTTAACGTATTTTTTTTGATTTAGGTTGATTCAACTTGCTTTTATGACTGATCACAAATTTGTTCCTCAATCAACAAAGGATGGCTCTTATACGTTCTTTTCTGATGAATTCCAAGAAGCCTTTCATTCTTTTCATGGAGCTAAACAGGAAGCGGAAACCAAATTTGTGCAGCCGACATTGCTCAAAGAAATTGCTCGAAATCGCAATTCAATTCGAATTCTCGATATTTGCTATGGCTTAGGCTATAACAGTGCCGCAGCGATGGAGGCAATTTGGCAAGTTAATCCTCAGTGCTATGTTGATTTGATAGCTCTTGAAATATCGGCGGTGGTTCCTCAACAAGCGATCGCGAACAACTTATTAGACCAATGGCGATCGCCAGTCCCCCAATTGTTAACCAAATTAGCTCAAACTAATTCTGTAAACCAAGATTACTTTCAAGGCAAACTATTACTCGGAGATGCCAGGCAGACTGTTCAACAAATCGGCTCTTGGCAAGCTGATGCAATTTTTCTTGATCCGTTCTCGCCTCCAAAGTGCCCTCAATTATGGACGGTAGAATTTATCGCAAAAGTAGCTCAATGTCTTGCCCCTCAAGGAATAATTGCCACTTATTCCTGTGCTGCCGCAGTTCGTAGGGCATTGCTTTTAGCGGGGCTAAAAATTGGTTCGACAAAGGGAGTGGGCCGAAAATCTCCTGGGACAGTTGCAGCCTATGCCGAACATGATTTTCGAGCTCTTTCTCTACAAGAATATGAACATTTGCAAAGTCGAGCTTCTATTCCCTATCGGGATTTACACTTACGTGATTCCTCGGAGATTATCCACGAGCTGAGATGCCAGGAACAACAAGCTAGTGCCCTAGAATCTACAAGCCAATGGAAAAAGCGTTGGTCGAGATTTAGATAATTAAAAAATAATAAATTGAATTACGTAAAATTACTGTTTTTGGAATTAGGATAATCAATCAAAATAGCAAAGCAGCCTCGGAATGTCAGTAAAAATGCGGATTTCAAAAATTCTCAGAAAGCTCATAATAATAAGAATAACCCTTGTAAAATTAAGATAGTATAGCGATCGATAGAATTTTTATCCAATGGCATTAAACCTTAATTAAACCTTGGAACAACCATCGCTCTTTCACCATCATCAGGCGAGGGATAGAGGTTGGAATTCTTGAGAAGTAGGATTGGAAAACTTCTTTGAAAAACAATAATGATTGACTCACTGTCTGGTTACTCTTTAACCGCTAAACATAACTTTCCTGCTGTGAATCATTCTCCTCAAATGCCAGCTACAGTCGCAGTAATTGATGATCGCCCTCTCAGTCGAATGACGGTGGTTGATTTGTTGTCTGTCGATGGCTACAGCGTTTTAGAGTTGGATGCGGAATCAGCAATTTTAGAATCAATTGCTGAAGAACAACCTGATTTAGTGCTATTAGATGTTGCTGTTCCTGAAAGTAATGGCTTTGAAGTTTGTCGACAGCTCAAAACCAATATTAGAACTAAGGATATTCCTGTTGTCTTGATGACAGTCGGCGATCGCAGAGAGCATCGTTTGCAGGTTATGGAAGCCGGAGCGGACGATTTTCTCGTCAAACCTTTAGATCGCTTGGAATTATCCACCAGGGTCAGAACTTTAATTCACCAAAAAAGGTTAAATGAAGACTTAGATCAAACTGAACAGGTTTTATTTCTGATCGCCAGAGCAGTCGAAAGTCGTTCGACCGATCGCGGTGGTTCCTGTGCTAGAGTTGCCGATTTGGTCAAGGAATTTGGCGAATATCTGCGGGTTGCCCCCGAAGAGATCGAAAACCTAGTATTTGCAGCCCATCTCCATGATATCGGCACGATCGCCATTCCTGATTCTGTCATGCTCAAAGAAGGAGAACTGACTCCGGAGGAAACGGAACTCGTCAAACAGCATGTGTTGATTGGGGAAAAGATTTGTCAGCCATTACGCAATCGTTGGGGTGTTTTACCGATTATTCGTCATCATCATGAACGCTGGGATGGTTCTGGCTATCCCGATGGACTTTCGAAGACAGAAATACCTTTTTTAGCGCAAGTATTTCAGATTATCGATATTTTTGATGCTTTGACTAGCGATCGCCCTCATAAGCAAGCTTATACTCCCTCTCAAGCTTTGGACATTATCGCCGAGGAAACCACCAAGGGTTGGCGAAATCCGGAATTGGTTTCAGAATTTACTATTTTTGTCCAGAAGTCGGAAAATCATAACTAGGTACTTATTGGGCTTTGCCCTTGAAGGCAGAAGGCAGAAGGCAGAAGGCTTAAATCTTTTCTTCCTTCGTTTATTCTAAAAATTTTGCGGTTTAAGACTAAGTCGCGTTATACTCCGAGCGGATTAACCCTAAGCAATAAGCAATCTGAACAGATATGGTAGCGGTAGCAATTTTAGCGGCAGGGCGTGGCACTCGCATGAAATCCGATCTCCCCAAGGTTTTACATACTCTTGCAGGGCGATCGCTTGTGGAACGGGTCATTGATAGCTGTCAATTATTAGAACCAGAGCACAAAATTGTCATTATTGGTTATCAGGGCGCGAAAATTCAACAGGAATTGAGTCACCTTGACGAGCTAAAATTTGTTACTCAATCCGAGCAATTGGGTACAGGCCATGCAGTACAGCAGTTACTTCCCCAGTTACAAGATTATCAGGGAGATTTGCTGGTCTTAAATGGGGATGCCCCTCTACTGCGCAAGGTGACTTTGCAACAGTTAGTGAAAACCCATCAAGAAAACGGCAATGCGGCCACTTTACTGACTGCTAATTTGCCGAATCCTCAAGGCTACGGTCGGGTATTTTGCGATCGCAACAACCTAGTTAGTCAAATCATTGAAGATCGAGATTGTACCCCCGCACAAAGAAAAAATAGTCGAGTCAATGCCGGCATTTATTGTTTTAACTGGCCAAAATTAGCTCAAGCCTTACCGAAACTTTCGACAGATAACGATCAACAGGAATATTATCTAACCGAAGTAGTTGATTATCTTGATCAGGTCATGGCAGTTGATGCTGCTGACTATTTGGAAATCACAGGCATCAACGATCGCAAACAATTATCTAATGCCTATAATATTCTCCAAAACAGAATTAAGGACTATTGGATGAAAGCTGGAGTGATGATGATCCAGCCCGAAACCATTACCATCGACGAAACAGCACAGTTAGAACCCGATGTGGTTATCGAACCCCAAACTCATATTCGAGGCAATAGTGCGATCGCCGCAGGAAGTCGGATTGGCCCTGGAAGTCTGATTAATAATAGTAAGATTGCAGAGAATGTCACTGTTCTTTATTCGGTTGTGACTGACTCGGAAGTTGCGGCTAATACAACTATTGGCCCCTATGCTCACCTAAGAGGCGCAGCCAAAATTGGGACTAATTGCCGTATTGGTAATTTTGTAGAAATTAAGAAAAGTAGTTTAGGAAATGATATCAATGCCGCTCATCTCTCCTATCTTGGGGATGCTACTCTCGGCGATCGCGTGAATATCGGAGCCGGAACAATTACAGCTAACTATGACGGAGTCAGAAAACATCAAACCATTATTGGTAGCGGAACCAAGACTGGTTCTAATAGTGTGATGGTAGCGCCGCTGACCCTAGGGGAAAATGTTACCGTAGCAGCGGGTTCTGTCGTGACTAAAGATGTTCCTCCCGATGCCTTAGTCATCGCCCGTGCCAGGCAAAAAGAAATTTCTGACTGGCAAAAAAATATTTAAAAATAAAAGTTTACTGATTAGGGTCTATCAGTCGATGGTCAAATGTATAGTTAGACGTTTTTCTTGAGAAAATCCTAATCAAAAGTCCTAATAATTTTAAGATATTGTTTATCGATTTCGACAATCTCTAAGTTAAAGGACTGATCTGCTTTGCTTTCAAAATAGACTTTGAGCTTATTTGAATCTATTATCCGCCAGTTGCCTAGTAGGGCTTGAGGTCGATCAGTTGGGCCAATAGTGTAAAGAATAAATTGCTTATTTTCTTTTAGCTCAAATCCCCCACGCCCTCGGGACGGAGGAAAATCATAATCCTCAGGCCGATAGACTTGCATCCCATTGCCATCTTCTTCATAGGAGTGAACCCAATGTTGATAAATATCAGGTGACATAAAACTTTGAACTCCTTCTGTGCAACCATAACAGAAAATTGAAATGACAATTATACTGCCGACAAAATATTTTCGAAGGTGGGTAAAGAGTAGCATTGTTAGTAAATAGTTCTACTAGTGCCTCAATTCTACACCAGCAAAATATTACAGATTATGAAATTTAAGAATTGATATTAAGAATTTACAATATCATTCTAATGAGGAGCTCAAGAACTTGTTATTGCGAGAGAAATATAAAAGAATCATATGTGATGAAGCTCCGGAAATCTAGTAATTCTCAAGAACTCTCCCTTGGTCTTAATTGACCTGAATTAGTAAAAATAATCAATTTATCCTAAAAGAGTAAGCTGGTTTTCCGATAGCTTTTCTGTTGCAAGATATACGGGAAGTATGAGTATTTACTATTTAATTAGAGTAGAGAATGAATAATTCACATCATCGAACTTGTGGTTGCATCATCCAAGATCAGATCTTGATGGAAATGGTTGAAGGATATAGAGAACGAAGAATTGAAGTTGAACAAGCTTGTCGGATAATTGAATCCGATTTAGGGGGCACTGCTCGTGGGGCCTTTGTAACAGTGACAATTCCTGTAGTAGTTCATGTTGTTTACAATGCCGCAGTAGAAAATATTTCGGATGAGCAAATTGCCAGTCAGATTCGGATTTTGAACGAGGATTTTAGTGCAACTAATCCTGACATTTCCGATGTACCAAATTTTTTTAAATCACTAATAGGTAAGTCTAGCATTCAATTTAAGTTAGCCAAACGAGCTCCAGATGGCAGCTCAACCAATGGCATTACTAGAACCCAAACAACTCGCAGTAGCTTTCCCCCAGACGAATTTCTGGCTACAGGATTTATCGAACCAGTGAAGTTTGATTCTAGTGGTGGCAAAGATGCTTGGCCCAGCGATAAATATTTGAACATGTGGGTTTGTAATTTGCGTGGTGGGCTGTTGGGTTATGCTCAATTTCCTGGTGGGCCTGCTGAAACTGATGGGGTTGTTATGGATTATCAGTATTTTGGCGATATAGGAACAGCAACACCTCCTTTCGATAAAGGAAGAACCGCAACCCATGAGGTGGGACATTATTTAAACTTGCGTCATATTTGGGGGGACGATCAAAATTCGGCAGATCCTTGCAGTGGCTCCGATCTGGTAAATGATACGCCGAACCAGGAATATCCCAGTGGCGGAATTCCGACACATCCTCGTCGAAGTTGTGGTAGTCCTGATATGTTCATGAACTATATGGATTATACTGATGATGCTGGTATGTTCATGTTCTCAAAAGGACAAGTGGTAAGAATGCAAGCTGCTTTGGAAGGGCCTAGAGCATCGCTCACAACGTCGGACGGACTGACGGCTCCTTGTGGCTAAAGAAAATTGATACTCTCCAATGGTCATTCTAGATAAGGGGGTAAACTATATCTTTTTACTCTCTTTTCTCTCTGTATTTATTTTTTGCCGACCATCTTGCGCAAACGAAATAAAACCCAAATTCCGCCAACTCCAAGTAATCCCAGTGCAGGAGAAAAGGTGAAAGGTGTTGCTCGGATATTTTCAAAAGTTAGGGGAATGCCACGTGTTGGGGAAAATTCAACAGGCACGAATGGGTTAGCAATATCAGAAGGCATTTGCATTGCCCGAGTCGGGGACTCACTCACTGGAATATCGTTACTGGAGACATAAACAAAGTTATCCATCCCAAAACCATCGAAACCACCATTGGCACTATTTAATGTAATGGTAGTAATATTGCTGTCAACCGTAAATCCAAAAAATCGTCCATTCAGGGGAATGCTCCCGACAACATCGGAATCGGCAATTAATTGAGTGACTCCTTGACTAGTGATGTCATCAAAATCTGCACCAAAAGCAGTAACTGGCAAATCAAACTTGACCATAAAAGAAGAATCACTATCTGTTTGCCCCAAGATCATGGGAGATCCATCAACGCTGAATGCAGGAACATCCATAGCTGGAGCATCAATTTTTTGTCTATTGCCAGTCCCATTGAGAGTAAAATCACCAACATCGAGATTTACACCATTGAATGAGCTATCGATGGTAAAAGAGTTAAAATTCTCT
The DNA here is from genome assembly GCF_000332055.1 of Xenococcus sp. PCC 7305. Lineage (GTDB taxonomy): Bacteria > Cyanobacteriota > Cyanobacteriia > Cyanobacteriales > Xenococcaceae > Xenococcus. Next base: position 48,153 of record NZ_ALVZ01000217.1, read on the forward strand.
TCGTTGAAATCACCTGCTACTGCTGACTCCCAAGATTCGCGATCGTTAAAAGTCGTCAAGGTGAAAGCCTCTGCTGAGGAAACTGCACCGACAACTACTGCCAATGTTGCTAGACCTATGCTAATCTTCGGGAGACCTAGTGTGCTCATGATGCTCAAATTTGTCTATTTGATGTTGTATGCATTGATCATGAAAAACCTGCTAGGAAATAACCGTGATCTTTGTAGAGTATTGAGGTGATATTGTCCCAGTAACCTAAGTTAGTACTGACAAATATTCAATGTTTAATGTTCAATGTTTAAACTCGCGCGTTCCCTTGCGCCTGTCGGCGGCGCGGGGTCGCTCGTCAATGTTTAAAGCGATCGCAGGTTTAGTTTTAGGATGGAGTTTAGTTATCGGCTTGGGGCCAGAAGTTGCTCTGAGCTTGCCGTTGCAAAGAGTGAATGCGACTCAAGAACATAATTTTGGTTTCGATGAACAATTATGGGGCAACCTCAGTAATCCTGGTGATTTACAGTCTTTAATTGATGCTGTTGATCAAAGTCTCAAATATTTAGCAACCCCGAAGGCAGCTAAGGATTATCGTCGCTATTCAGGAACCGCATTTTCTTTGGATCGGGTGCGTCGTTCTTTGGTTCGTTTTCGTCAGCTACTCGTCACGGCCAATTCTCCCCAACAATTGCAACAAGCAGTAGAGTCGGAATTTGAATTTTATCAGTCGGTAGGCAAAGATAATCAGGGTACGGTAGAGTTTACTGGCTATTTTGTTCCTACTTATAAAGCGAGCCCTGTACCGACTGCTGAATATCGCTACCCTTTGTATCGCCGACCTGCAAACTTTGACAATTGGCGCAAACCCCATCCCACCAGAGCCCAACTAGAAGGCAAAGATGGTTTGCAAGGTCATAAAAATGTTTTGGCTGGATATGAATTGGTCTGGTTAAGCGATCGCCTTGAGGCTTTTTTGGTACAAGTCCAAGGCTCGGCAAAATTACAAATGACTGATGGCACTCAGATGAGTATCACCTATGGGGGCAGCACCAATTATCCCTACACCAGCATCGGAGGGGAATTGGTCAAAGATGGGGTTTTTCCCAAAGAAGAATTAACTTTACCGAGACTCCTAGCACATTTTGAGGCTAATCCTCAAGCTTTAGATACTTATATTCCTCGTAATAATCGGTTTATTTTCTTTTATCAGACGGACGATGTCCCGCCCAATGGGAGTTTAAGTGTTCCTGTAACCGCAGAGCGTTCTATTGCCACAGATAAATCTCTGATGCCTCCTGGAGCTTTAGCTTTAATCCAAGCACCGATTCCCCAGGTAAGTTCCCGCAGAACTTTAGAAACTAGTTCGGTGACACGCTATGTTTTGGATCAAGATACGGGAAGTGCTATTAAAGGTGCCGGCAGAGTTGATATTTTTCTGGGGAGCGGAGAGCTCGCAGGCGATCGCGCAGGCTTATTAAATGGTCCGGGAAAACTTTATTATTTGTTGTTAAAAGATTAGGGAATGGGGAATAGGGAACGGGGAACAGTTTCAATCCATCTGCCATCTCTCTTGGTGCGCGTTCCCTAGCGCCTTACAAAGGCGCGGGGTCGCACCGCTGCCATCTGCATTCAAAGGCAAAGCCTGTCAAACCCCTGTAATGGTAATAGTTGCGATCGCAGTGTCAAACCCGCCATTGCCATCGGTAATCGTGTAACCAAAGCTATCTGTAGCTGATTCCCCGGCAATTAAAGTCTCAAATTGTCCATTGGGATCATAGCCGAAAGTACCATCTCCATTATTGGTAACAAGCCCTAGAGTAATGGTGGTGTCAATTGCTGTAACCGTGAGAGTATCCCCATCAAGATCGGTATCATTGCTCAGAACATTGGTGGTAATAAAAGCAGTATTTTCATCGGTGTTAAAATCTCTGCCAAACACAACATAATTTTCTCCCGAATTGCTGCCACTAAGATCTTCTCCAGGTGCGCCGATAACTATATCGGCAATACCATCACCATTGAGATCTCCTGCATTACTCACTAATGCTGAATCTCCTGAAAAATCATTGGCATCAAAACCGTTAAGAACAAAGCCATTATTGCCATCTAGATCAGATAATTCCAAGATTCCTGAAATGCCAAGATTGCCATTGCCAAATACGACATAACTAGCCCCTGCTGAAATATTACCGTTGGGGGCTGCTTCAGGAGCCATAATAATCAGATCGGCAATACCATCACCATTGAGATCTCCGGCACTGCTCACCGAAGCTCCTGTGCGATCGCCTTCATTAATGCCATTAATCACAAAACCATTACTGCCATTAAGATCAGATAGCTCTAATGTTCCTAAACTGCCAAGACCAATACCGCCAAAAACCACATAACTAGCCCCCGAAAAATCCCCATTGGGACTAGCTTCTTCGGCACCGATAATTAGATCCTCAATGCCATCAGCATTCAAATCTCCGGCATTACTGACAGAAACACCTGAACCATCGAAAGAATCAACCCCATTAATCACAAAACCATTGCTGCCATTAAGATCAGATAACTCTAATGTTCCGGAATTGCCAAGATTACCATTGCCAAATACAACATAACTTGCCCCTGCTGAATTATTCCCGTTGGGGTCGGCCTTAAAAGCACCAATAATCAAGTCGTCGATGCCGTCCGCATTCACATCTCCTGCATTGCCAACGGAAATTCCTGAATTGTCATCATCAACAATGCCGTTAATCACAAAACCATTATTTCCATTAAGCTCAGAAAGTTCGAAGCTTCCCAGATTACCTATATTCGCGCTGCCAAAAACTAAATAACTGACTCCTGCTTCACCATTGCCATTAGAATCGGCTTTAAATGCGCCAATAATTAGGTCGTCGATCCCATCACCATTGACATCTCCCGCATTACTGACTGAATTTCCTGAATTATCAAAGTTATTGATGCCATTGAAGACAAGGCCATTACTACCATTAAGTTCCGATAGCTCTAATGCTCCTGTCGCACCGATATTAATCCCCCCAAACACCAGGTAGCTTGCTCCAGAACTATTGCCATTGGGGTCTGCGACCGATGCTCCGATAATCAGGTCATCAATGCCATCTGCATTCACATCTCCCGCATTGCTAATAGCATTTCCAGAGCGATCGAATAGGTCAATGCCATTGATCACAAAACCATTACTACCATTGAGATCTGATAGTTCCAATATGCTTGAACTATTAATAGTATTACTACCAAAAACAACGTAACTCTCCCCTGCTGAGTTATTGCCATTTGGAGCAGCTTCAGAAGCTCCAATAATTAGGTCGTCAAGACCATCTCCATTAAGATCTCCCCCATTGCTAACGGCAATCCCCGCGCGATCGCCTAAGTCAATGCCGTTAATCACAAAGCCATTGCTGCCATCAAGCCCCGATAGCTCAAAACTGCCAGAACTCCCAATATTTATACCCCCTAGTACCACATAACTTCTTCCCGAATTATTGCCCCCAGCATCAGCGTTTGGTGCACCGATAATTAGATCATCAACGCCGTCTTGATTAAGATCTCCTATACTGTTCACCGAGGAACCTGAGCGATCGTTATCGTCAATCCCGCTCAGAATTAAACCATTGCTACCGTTGAGATCAGATAATTCAAAGACCCCAGATGTACCAACATTACCACCACCAAAGACGACATAACTTTCTCCTGAAGAGGAATAATTGCCATTGGGGTCAGCCCCAGATGCGCCAATAAGCAGATCCTCAATGCCATCCCCATTAAGGTCTCCCCCATTACTTACAGAAGTCCCAGAATAATCCCCCGCATCGATGCCGTTAATAATAAAACCATTGCTGCCATTGAGATTAGAAAGCTCAAAATTACCCGAAGTACCAATCTCGTTGCTGCCAAAGACCAGATAACTTTCTCCTGCATCTAACTTGCCATTAGGATCTGCATTGGGTGCGCCAATAATTAGGTCGTCGATGCCATCATTATTGAAATCTCCTGCATTGCTAACGCGATCTGCATTGTCTTCTATATCAATGCCGTTGAGGATAAACCCATTGTTGCCATCAAGTTCTGATAGTTCTAATGTGTCAACACTGCTGATATTAGGATCACCAAAGACCACATAGGTTTCTGAGGCTAACCCTAGAGGCACACGGGAATCTCTAGATGCCCCAATAATTAGATCATCGAGACCATCCCCATTGATATCACCCCCCTTGCTAACCGAGGCACCACCATTCAGCACTAGACCATTACTGCCATTGAGAGCAGATAGTTCTAATGTTCCAGAATTCCCCACGTTGCCACCACCAAAGACAACATAACTTTTTCCGGGATTGCTATCAGGTGAGGTAACAGGTGCGCCAATAATCAGATCGGCTATGCCATCACCGTTGAGATCTCCCGCATCGCTGACAGAATATCCTGCGCTATCAAAGGCTGCGACCCCGTTAATCACAAAACCATTGCTGCCATTGAGATTAGAAAGCTCCAAACTACCAGAGATTCCGATATTATTTTCCCCAAAGATGACATAACTCGCCCCTGAATCATAATCATTGGGTTCAGCACCCCAAGCACCAATAATCAGGTCATCGATGCCATCGCCATTAAAATCTCCTAGACCACTGATGGCTCCTGAGCGATCGCCTGCGGCAATGCCGTTAATCACAAAACCATTGCTGCCATTGAGATCAGAAAGCTCAACAACCCCAAAATTACTTATTAAATTACTACCACCAAAGATAATATAGCTTTCTCCTGCTCCACTATTGCCATTGGGGTCGGCATTTATGGCGCTCACTAGCAAATCATCGATGCCATCTCCATTGATATCTCCGACATTAGTTCCTTCATTTAAATTGTCGTCAGCGTCAATACCATTGAGAATAAAACCATTACGGCCATTAAGCGTCGCAAGATCGATTTCTCTGGGAAAGGGGTCATCATTGGCCACAGGAGCAGCAAATATTCCTTCATAGGTATTTTGAGTTGCGCAGCTAAAAGCAATTTTCGGACGAGTTGACTTTGCAAACTTGCCTCTGGCAAAATCTAGTTCCCAGTTGCCACCTTGGTCAGTATTGCCGACCGGAGTGCTCGAAGCCTGGATCTGGGTATGGGTTAGTTGTTGTAATTTCGTCAGAAATTCTTTTCCCGTATCTGTTTGGGCGATATTGCAGCCATAGAGAAGAAGATTAGCAGATTGGGAAAACCAGGTTGTCAGTTCTGTTGCGTATTGGGGTAGATTATCGAGACTTAATTCGCTATTGCCTAAGTAAATACAACCTGGGGAACCATGACTAACTAGATGAAGGGTATCAATGTGAGGATTGGCTTGTAGAATCTCGGTAATTTGAGCAATCCCATCGCGATCGCCGTCCAGAATTGCTACTTTTGCTCCCGAAACAATTCCTGTGGCAAGTTGGTGAGGATTAGTAACATGAGGATCGATGATTACAAGTAGGTTACTCATTACGTTTAGACATAGAACTGTAGAGTATTTAAGATATCAAAACCGTTATCTTTGTTCCAAACAATGTAATCATCTTCTCAACATAATGTAATCATGTCCTCAACATACGGTAGATTCTTGTTTGCCAATGAATGCAATAGTCTGATTTTGGTTATTGGCGATCGCTAAACTTGGCTTTACCACCACTAAAAGACTGAACTAACTTTAAGGAATTATTAATTCTTGGATTAAATTCCAATAGTTTTAGTTAATTTGGGGAAGCCCAATGTTAAGAGTTCTGAATCAACTCTCAATTCTCATGAATGAAGTAATAGGTAATTTGGACCCCCTTACTGGTGCTACTACTCAAGATTTTCTACTTTATGGGTCAGGAGATCCGCTGACAGGAAGTCCCACAGATGCGTCTGGAACTTTGGAGGTTACTGGTCAAGGAATTATTTCTGTTCCCACTAATACAGCTGTGATCCAAGTGGGAATAAGAGTTGAAGGGGATGCGGCCTCGGAAGTTCAACAGGAAGTGGCTCAACTGTCATCAGCTGTTGTTGATCAGCTCACTCAACTGGGAGTAAATGACCTACAAACAATCAGGATTAGCTTAAACCCAAATCTGCAATTTGATCAAGGTCAAAGCACAGTGGTTGGATTCACTGGCACTAATATCCTACAGTTTGAAGTCCCGACAGAGCAGGCAGGAGCGACAATTGATGCAGCTATACAAGCAGGCGCTAACTTAATCCAAGATATTAGCTTTACTGCCCCAGAGGCTGATATCAATCAAGCGCGGATTGATGCACTGGAATTAGCAATTCAAGATGCTCAGATTCAGGCTGGTTCTGTCTTTGACACTCTTGGGTTCCAAATTGTTGATATTGTTGATATTGATATTTTAGGGGTTAGCAATCCTCCATCAAATGCTCCTTTTTTGGAGTTTGATGCTCTGGCTTTTTCGGCATCTACTCCTATCATCGGTGGAGAGCAAGAAGTGATTGCCAACGTTGCGCTGGATATTAATTATGCCCCGTTGTAGATATTTATTTATGGTTAATCTTGGTAATTGCGATCGCTTTTTGTTAATATAATATATATTAATTGGCTCCTCGACTTTATGCTCGGCGATGCAGAACCAGAACCTTTCATCTCTGCAAATACTTCTTAATTTTTGAATTTGGAATTGCTGGCGAATGGCCATTCGCCCCTACTATAATATGTTGTGAACATTATTTAATACTGTCCTCTTTTCTCAATTGCAAAAAACACACTGTCCTTTGGCTTAAATCTTACTAATTACTCATTACTTATTACTAATTACTCATTTAAATCGCCGTAATTCCCTTTTCACCTGTTCTAATTCTAATAATGTCATCAACAGGGGAGACAAAAATTTTCCCATCGCCAATTTCCCCACTCCGGGCAGCCAAGGAAACTTCTTGCACAACTTGTTCCACCAACTCATCATCAATCACAACTTCAATTCTGACCTTAGCAAAAAAATCAATCTTATACTCTTTTCCTCGATATCGAGTAGTTTGCCCCTTTTGGCGGCCAAATCCCCGCACCTCTGAGACCGTCATGCCAATTACCCCAGCACCTACTAGAGCTAATTTGACATCTTCTAATTTATGAGAACGAATTACAGCTTCTACTTTCTTCAAAGTTTTTCTCCCGAAATTATATAAAAATTGATGGCCTATAATTGATCACCACTATAGTATTTCTACTCATGGCAATCATCAAAATAAATATTACTTTAGTTTAAGTTGACTTTTTGCCATGCTCACTATTTTGGCTTTTGACTTAAAGATATGCGAATTTTATTTCTGCACCCCAACTTCCCAGCACAATTTAGACATTTAGCCGCTACTTTAGGTAAAAACAAAAAAAACCAAGTGATGTTTGGTACCAATCGCCGCGAAGGTCAGATTGAGGGCGTCACCAAAGTCCTGTATGAAAAATCTCGCACTGCCAGAGCCGAAACTCATCATTATGTAAGACCTTTAGAAAATGCCGTTTTAGAAGGTCAGGCTGTATATCGCTTAGCGCAAACTTTAAGAGAAAAAAGATTTTCCCCCGATATTGTCTATGGTCATTCCGGTTGGGGGCCTACTTTATTCGTCAAGGATATCTTTCCTAAGGCCAAGCTTTTATGCTATTTTGAATGGTTTTACCGTGCTCACGGTTCAGATGCTGATTTTGACCCGAGTGATCCACTAAATGCCGATGATGAGGCGAGAATTAGAATTAAAAATGCCCCGATTTTAATCGATTTGTACAGTTGCGATCGCGGACTATCCCCCACTAATTGGCAACGACAACAGTTTCCCAAAGAATTTCACGATAAAATCAAAGTCCATCATGATGGTATTGATATCGACTATTTTCAACCGATTCCCAATGCGAAATTAGTTCTACCGCGAATGAATTTGGACTTATCAGGAGTTGATGAATTAGTCACCTATGTTGCCCGAGGAATGGAACCCTATCGCGGGTTTCCCCAATTGATTGAAACGATTTCAATTCTGCAAAAAAAACGACCTAAATGTCATTTTGTGATTGTCGGCAAAAATCGTGTTGCCTATGGGAAATCTCTACCTGATGGCAAAACCTACAAGGAAGCCATGTTAGAGAAATTTCCTCTCGATACGAATCGGATACATTTTACCGGTTTACTTCCCTATGACGAGTATTTAAAGGTATTGCAAGCCTCGACTGTACATGTATATTTGACTCGTCCTTTTGTCCTTTCTTGGTCAATGCTCGAAGCCTTATGTACTGGTTGTTTAATTGTGGCCTCCGACACTCCGCCGGTTAAAGAATTAATTCAAGATGGGGTTAATGGTTTACTCGTCGATTTCTTTAAACCTAAACAAATAGCAGCCAGAGTTATAGAAGCCTTGGATAATCCCGATCGCATGGCGAGAATCAGGAAAAGAGCCAGAGAAACTATTGTTGATAAATATGACCTTGCTAAGTTATTACCTCAACATTTGGATTGGATTAAGGGGAATTGAAAATTTTATCTCATTTTTAGATGTTTTCCTTTTCACATGAAATACAATCCAGCAAAGCATCACAGAAGATCTATTCGATTAAAAGGATACGATTATTCCCAAGCAGGATTTTATTTTGTCACAATTTTGTTGTTACCAAAGGCAATGTTTATTTGGCGAAATTAGCAATGGCATAATGCAATTTAATCAATATGGTGAAATTGTCGCGGAAACTTATCAATGGTTATCTCAACGCTACCCATATTTAATTTTAGATGAATGGATAATTATGCCTAATCATTTTCATGGAATTATGGTTATATCTAATAAACACCGTAGGGGCGATTCGCGAATCGCCCCTACATTAACCAGGAAAGACGTTGTTTTAACCGAACAAAATTTACCAATTAACCCGGAATTGAAACCTAAAACCTTGGGACGTTTAATTGGTGTATTCAAAACCATTTCCACCAAACAAATTAATTTAATTCGTAAAGCGCCAGGAATGCCTGTTTGGCAACGTAATTATTATGAGCATATTATCCGTAACGAAAAATCGTTAAATAAAATTAGAGAATACGTTGTTCATAATCCCTTATCTTGGCAAGACGATCAATTACACCCTAATAATCCATCAAAATGGTGAATTGGATCATTTTTTACGATTATGATTTTGACCTAATATATTGCTGTAGGGGCGATTCGCGAATCGCCCCTACTTTTTCGTTTTTGCACGAAACGAATAGATCCCTAAAAATGCAAAAATGAATACATACAACGATTTGCATTACATAAACTACTATGGCTGAATCTCTACCCTATCTTAGCGGAAGCGAGATCCGTGATAAATTTCTCAAATTCTTTGAAACCAGACAACATAAAATTCTACCCAGTGCATCCTTAGTCCCCGAAGATCCCACTGTCCTCTTAACGATCGCGGGTATGTTACCCTTCAAACCAATCTTTTTGGGACAGGAAAAAGCACCTCAACCTCGCGCCACCACATCCCAAAAATGTATCCGTACCAACGACATCGAAAATGTAGGGCGGACTGCCAGACATCATACTTTCTTTGAGATGCTAGGCAATTTCAGCTTTGGTGATTACTTTAAAGAACAGGCGATCGCCTGGGCCTGGGAACTTTCGACCCAAGTATATAAACTGCCACCCGACAGAATCATTGTTAGTGTTTTTCAAGATGATGATGAAGCTTTTGATATTTGGCGCGATCGCCTAGGAATTCCCGCTCACCGCATTCAGCGGATGGGAGAAAAAGATAATTTCTGGAAATCTGGGGCAACTGGCCCCTGCGGCCCTTGTTCGGAGCTATATTACGATTTTCACCCAGAATTGGGCGATCAAAATATTGATTTGGAAGACGATAGCAGATTTATCGAGTACTATAACTTGGTATTTATGCAATACAATCGCGATGCCGATGGTAATCTAGCACCTTTAGAAAATAAAAATATTGATACAGGATTGGGCTTAGAGAGAATGGCGCAGATTCTCCAACAAGTACCAAATAACTATGAAACAGATTTAATCTTTCCTATTATTAAAACTGCTGCTGAGATTGCAGATATTGATTACATCAAGGCTGACGGGAAAACCAAAACCTCTTTGAAAGTAATCGGTGATCACGTTCGCTCGGTGGTTCATATGATTGCCGATGGGATTACTGCTTCCAATACAGATCGCGGTTATGTCCTGCGTCGTCTGATTCGTCGAGTGGTGCGTCATGGAAGATTAGTGGGAATTGAAGGCAATTTTGTGAATCAGGTCGCCGAAACTGCGATCGCCCTATCAGAAGTCGCCTATCCTAATGTGCGATCGCGCTCAGAATTTATCAAAAATGAATTACAAAGAGAAGAATCGCAATTCCTCAAAACTTTAGAGAGAGGAGAAAAATTACTAGCAGAAATTCTGGAGAAAAAACCCCAACAAATATCTGGAGTTGAAGCTTTTACTCTCTATGACACCTATGGTTTCCCCTTAGAATTAACCCAAGAAATTGCTGAGGAGCAGGGTTTAACGGTCGATGTGGATGGCTTCAACGTCGAGATGGAGCAACAACGCGATCGCGCTAGAGCAGCCCATGAAACCATTGACCTAACTGTCCAAGGTAGCATCGATAAGTTGGCAGAACATATCCATCCTACAGAATTTTCTGGGTACTCTGAGTTGCAATCTGCGGTCAAAGTAGAAGCAGTCTTGGTAGAAGGCAAACCAGTAGAAGTTGCTGAAGCTGGGGCAGAAATACAAGTAATTTTAGATCGCACGCCTTTTTATGGTGAATCTGGGGGACAAGTTGGGGATAAAGGTTATCTTTCTGGGGATAATCTGGTAATTCGCATCAGCGATGTCCAAAAAGAATCTGGTTTCTTTGTTCATTACGGAAAAGTTGAGCGCGGAACTCTTAAGACAAGTGAGACTGTCACGGCCAAAATAGATCGCGCTTGTCGTCGTCGTGTTCAGGCAAACCACACCGCAACCCATTTATTGCAAGCAGCTCTCAAGAAAATAGTTGATGATTCAATTTCTCAAGCAGGTTCTCTCGTAGATTTCGATCGCCTGCGTTTTGATTTCAACTCGCCCCGTGGTTTGAAACCAGAGGAAGTACAACAAGTAGAAGAGTTGGTCAATACTTGGATCTCAGAAGCTCATACAGCAGATGTCAATATCATGGCAATAGCCGAAGCAAAAGCTAAAGGTGCAACGGCCATGTTTGGGGAAAAATATGGTGCAGAAGTTAGAGTAATCGATTTTCCTGGAGTTTCGATGGAACTTTGCGGCGGAACCCATGTTAACAACACAGCGGAAATTGGCGTATTCAAAATTATCTCGGAAACAGGTATTTCTTCAGGAATCAGACGGATTGAAGCTGTTGCCGGAGCTGCTGTCTTAGATTATCTCAAGGTTAGAGATAAGGTGGTCAAAGAGTTAAGTGAAAAATTCAAAGTCAAACCTGAAGAGGTTGGGGAAAGAGTTAATAATTTACAAAGTGAGCTGAAAGCAACCCAAAAAGAATTGGCAGCGCTGAAGCAAGAATTGGCTGTGGCCAAATCTGATGGATTATTATCTCAGGCAGAAGCGATCGGTGAGTTCAAAATCTTAGTGGCAAATATGGGTGATCTTGATGCCAAATCTTTACAAGCTGCGGGAGAAAGATTACAACAAAAGTTGGGCGACTCGGCCGTAATTGTCGGTTCGATTCCTGCTGCCGGAAAAGTAAGTTTAGTGGCCGCTTTTAGTGAAAAGGTTATTAAAGAAAAGAAACTCCAAGCAGGTAAATTTATTGGCGGAATAGCAAAAATCTGTGGTGGCGGAGGCGGTGGCCGACCAAATCTGGCTCAAGCTGGCGGGCGCGATGCTAGTAAGTTGGGAGAAGCTTTGGATAGTGCGAAGCAGCAATTGGTTGAAGGTTTGGGTTAATTTGATGGGTGGGTTAATTCCCACCTTTAAATAATTTATCTTTTTTGAGGAAGTTCTGTATATACTCCAATTTTTAATTTCTGAGCTTCTACTTGTTCTTTTACTTTTTGCCAATTACGATAATTGTCTTGGATAGTAGCCTTGGCACTACTGGTCGAAGAAGGTGTAAATTTTACTCCTTGATTTTTACCATGATTAATAACTTCAGGAATATAGATAACAGGACGTTTAAATCCTTTAATCATATTGTCTTTATAAGGTAAACAAGGAAAAAAGCTAAACATTTCATCAACCAAATTCTCAACAGTTGCACCAAAATATAGTCTAAATACAGATCCTTTAGTACAATTATTGTTACTACCAGTATTACATGTATTGTTGATATTTATTATCTGTGATAAGGTAACATCTGCATAAACCAAGCTAACTTGACTTTTGATTTTTTCTATGGATAAATTGTTATCTAATATCAGCTCGTAATATTTATCTACAACAAAAACAGTGTCTAAAATAAATTTGCCTGATTTTTGCGACCCGAATAAAATGACCGAGCCTCTTTTCAAAGACTTTAATTGAGAAAATTGATCTTGATAACAAAAAACATAATGAAAATTATTACCAAAAACCAAAGGGTCGGTATTTTGTAAACCCTTTTTATTATGAGTAATTGAGTAGTATGGTTGATAAAGATACTTTGGATATCCTTCTCTTATTTCATCAAAATTTTGAATAACATCAGATTGTGCTTCCCATTCTCCCCAAAAAACTAAATCACTATCTTTTGAACAATTATTTTCTAAATATTTCCCAGGATTTTTAAGAAATTTGCGTTTATGTTGTTTTCTAGTATTCCAAGAAATATGATTCCTGTTTCCCTGATCTGGACTGTGCTCACAGCCAGGATGCATAAATTGAACAAATAAAAGCTTGTCTTGCATAACTTCTTGTCCTGCATAACTTGTAGTAATTTTATTTTATATTAGTTTGATAATAATATATTTAGGGTTTGCTGAAAAAGTGAGAGGAAAGGTTAACTGTAATAAAACTGTTTAATAAGTAATCTTTTCTGATAGCAAATAAGCTTTAATATCAAGTTTAATTATATAAAACTCACAAATAAAGTCTAATTTATATGGATTCATTAATGAGAACAAAAAAAGACAGTAAACCTGTCTAAGCAGGGTAGAAAGATTGATTACTAAAAAGATAATTGAAATCGAAGTTTCTGAGGTATGAGATAGCTTCGTCATGATACAACCGAGGCCATACCGTCTTTT
>NZ_ALVZ01000218.1 GCF_000332055.1 Xenococcus sp. PCC 7305
ATTAGACCTCTTGCATAATTAATTGAGGGTATTTCTATAAACCCCTAATCATAATGTATATAGCGATTGGTCAAAATCGCTGAAACAACCAAAACTCGTATTTTTGCAAGAGGTCTATTTGAAAATATTTTCCCTGCTCAGCTTGGCTGACTTGAAAAACCTTACCAGCTTGAAGATAGGAAAAAGCTTTAACTTGATTAAAAATATCTGAGCTAATTTGAAACTTGTTTTTGTCCAGAGAGATAAATCTTAATGTTTTTAGCGTATCCAGAGCCTCTTTTTTATTATTCAAAGCTTGATACGCCTCAGTCTTTGAAGCAATCAAAAAGATTTGTTTCAGTTCTTTGTCGGCAATTAATTGTGACAAATTGACTTTTCTTTTAGCTTCATCTGACGCATCAAAATCACCTTCCTTTCTTAATTCCCTTGCCAATAAAGATAGGATACTACTCGATATAATATTGCTCGCCTCAAGAGTTTGATTTGTTCTTCCAAGAATACCCAATTCGCCCTTAACATATTTAAAAAGACTCTCAGCATTTTCTTTTTCTTCTATCGCCACCTGCGCATCTTTCTGAAGCTTGAGAGATTCTTGAAATTTCCTAGAAGCCCATACTGCTGAGATTACAGATCCTAACAAAGTTATAGTAAGAGCAATGCTTCCGATACGAATTCTACGTTGTGCTTTGCAATTCGCTTCAGCCTGGATACGTTTTGCTACTTCTGCTGCTTCTCGTGCCTGTCTCTCTCTTTTGATTTGAGCTTCTTGTTCTTTCCTGGAAATTTTTTCTTCTCTTTCTTGTGCTCGACTTGCTCCTAAAAAATCTCGATCTTCCCCACTTAAATTATTCCCTGATGCCCAAGCTTCAGCATCCTTTAGCGCTTGTCCTCGTAATAACCGAGAAGCATCTTTTTTCCCTGATCGCAGCCAGATTCGATAATTCTCTGCATAGGGACGCAGTTTCCCCAACTCCTCATCAATCCAAAATTCACCAAAAACTTTGGCATAAATGGGATTATAAACTTGCAGAACATTTGCCCGCTTAACCACCAAACCAGATAACTGTAACTCCCTTTCTTCAGAACTATTATTCAGAGGAATTTGCCCTGATGTTAAAACTTTGCGGTACAGCTCCAGTAAATATCCTGCTCTTTGTTCATTACTTAAAACTCGATTTTGAATCGTTCTCAAATGTTCTTGTTCATCCTGAGTTTCCCAATGATTGATAATTTTTCGCTGCACTAAATCAGGAATATCGGGTTGAGAATTATTTTCTTGAGCAACTAAATTACAAAGCCGTTGAGTTAAAAAGGGCTGTCCTCCCGTCCAATATAAAATATCCGACATTATCGATTCAGGCGAAACCACCTTGCCCTGTAAACCAGCAATTAAAGGTTCTACTTCTGTTAAACAAAAACCTTGAAGTGCTATTCCAGTGCCAATATTAAAAGGAGTTAGCTGCTTATTTTCAATTAAATCCGCAGGAGTTGCCACTCCCAATAAACAGAATGTCACCTGATTAAAAATCGGATTCAGACTGCGCTCGTTATAACAAGATCGAATCGAGGCAAAAAACTCGTCAGTATTGAACCCTAAACTCTTAACGAAATCTATTTCATCAATAAAAATAACCAACTTTTGCTGCGGCAACAAAGAAGGCAACAGCAATTCTTCCAATAATTGATGCAACTTCTCCATCGGCGCAAGTTCCTGCTGCTCTTGCCAATGCGATCGCCATTGTTTCTTCACTGAAGCATCAAAACTTTTAGTCAAACGATTCGCAAAAGATTTATACCATTGCTCCTTCTCTCCTTGACCAATGCCCGACAAATCGATCGCCGCACAAACAAAATCTTCTTTTTCTAATCTTTGCTTAACTCGAACCCAAAGGCTAGACTTGCCCATTTGCCGCGAGTTTAAAACATAACAAAACTCCCCCGCTTTCAGCTTTTGATATAGCTCATCATCAGCTTTCCTCTTAACATAAGAAGGTGCATCGGGAGGTAAATTGCCGCCGACTCGATAGTAAGAAGTTTTGGTCTGTTCAGGAATCATGCAATGGTTAGTAATCTTTCACGAAAATAATCACGATAAATTTGACATCTAGGTTGAACTTGGTTCCCAACTTTTGTTATTAATCCCATACTATCCAATTTATACAAATAGCTGGGAGCAAGCTCTATTGGCTCAGCAGATTCGACAATAGTTTCTAACTGTCTCGCTAGAGTAGGCTCTTGTTCTAGAGTTGACCAATGATGTTGTAAATGATCAGCATAAATTCCCGAATCAGTATCTGCTTTTTCCACAAGCTCGCTAAAGGTCAGCTTTGCGTTCATCTTTAAGCTTTTAATCCCATGATGAACTAAATAAGGATGTTCGCCAACAAGTTCTTTCAATTGTTGAGCTTCATTGATTGACCAATCCAAATTATATCTAAGAGCTAACTCCAAAACTTGTTCCTCTTCAAAATCGGGCAATTCAATTTTTGTCCCGACATTAAATGGAGATTGATTGATATTCAACCTCGGTAAATCTTCAGTCGAATAAATAACGATTAATCTAAGCTTCTCCCAGTTACTTGCTCTATTTTCATACCAAGAACGCAGCAACCCAAAAAAATCATCAGCAATTATCTTAAATTCGGGCGCAAAAAGACGATCTATATTATCGATTCCCAAGATTAAAGGAGTATCTAAACTTTCGAGAATATATTCCTCAAAATAATCAGTACAACCTGTGTTTGCCGTAAAATCGTCAAAATAATCTTCTAAACAACTTTCTAATTTAAGTTTTCTAGTTATTCTTTTACAAAGCCAGCGTAAAAACTGTGAAGAATCACTAAGAATTGAAGCTTCTAACAGTTGTAAATCAATCCGAACCTTCGCATAGTTTTTCTTTGAGCCTTCCTCGAAGATTTTCCCAAGCAGTAAGCTTTTGCCCATTTTCTCAGAAGCTTTGATTCTCAATAAAGCTCCAGCTTGCTCGATTTCCCAGAAACAATTTTTTTCAACAGGAGGACGATTAATATAGTAGCCCTGACCTTGTTCTCGATAATTACTTTTAATTCGGGGAGATGAAGACTTCAATTGGACTAGTATCGGAGTCAAATTTCCCCTAATTCCTGCCGTTGCTATGGCACTACAACCCAATTTATGGGCAAATATATAATCCCTGCCAGCTCCGAGAGCATCATAAAAGCCCACTGAAAATTCTATCGCTGCTTGATCTGCGATCGCCTTGCTCATCCCGACTACATAGGGAATATGTTCTGCGATCGCTTTTGCTTGCATTTCTGAATAACAAGCGTTCAGAACTACACATTCTAGTTGATTACTAAATAACTCAAATAAATTTGCCAAAGCTTCTGCCTCAACCAACTTTTCCTTTCCTGTTTCATCCTCAAATACTAAGCCCTCTGGTTCTGCAATATCATCGCTCAATGGACTAAGCTTTCGAGCACTATCAAGTCCTAGCTCTCGTTTCTGAGAACCCACACCATGACCTGAGAAATGGAGAATCTGTGGCTCATAATCTAAGATGGCCCGGTGAAGATCTCTATAGCGAACAGCTTCGGCCGATTCAATAACAAATTGTTCACGTCTTTTCGCCCGTCGTAACCCTTCTTTTATTTCGCGAATCTCTTCTCCCAAGCGTAATGGAGTTGTCCCTTTGGGATTGGCTGAAAGAATCAGAATTCTCTTTGGAGGTAAATCGCTCATCTATGCTGATAGAACTCAATTAGATATCCTGCACTCTAATAATAAGCCTTAATGCTGATCGCTTTCAATATTATGTTGTCAAAAAATGATTCAATCGGTGCTGATATCTTTTGTGTCTTTAACAATAATCCCGTGGAGGGAAATCTTGATCATGTAGCTATTACTGTTCCATTCCATTTATAGTTACTATTACGTTTATTCAATTGTAAAGTTTTATGACAAAACCCCTAATCATTGGAGTCAGTGGTGCATCTGGCTTGATTTATGCCGTGCGGACCCTGAAATATTTACTAGAAGCCGAATATACCATTGAACTAGTAGCGTCTCGCGCAGCGGCAATGGTTTGGCAAGCCGAAGACAACATTAATATGCCAGCCGAGCCTGATTTACAGGAAGACTTTTGGCGTGAACAAGCAGGAGTAGGCAACGCCGGGAAATTGACTTGTCACCGTTGGGGGAATGTGGGCGCAAATATTGCTAGTGGTTCATTTCGGACTTTAGGAATGTTAATTATCCCCTGTAGCATGAGCACCGTTGCCAAGATTGCTGCGGGGTTAAGTTCGGATCTGCTAGAAAGAGCCGCCGATGTCCAAATTAAAGAAAGTCGTCGCCTGGTTGTTGTCCCGAGAGAAACGCCTTTTAGTTTGATTCACTTACGTAATCTGACTGCTCTGGCCGAAACTGGAGTGAAAGTTGTCCCGGCAATTCCCGCTTGGTACCATCATCCGAAAACAGTAGAAGATTTAGTAGATTTTGTGGTGGCTCGTGCTTTAGATCAATTAGATATTGACTGTATTCCCTTAGAACGTTGGGAAGGATTTTAGGATTTTAGATTTTGGGTTTTAAGTGAATATACTAAGGGAAAATAAATTCAGCTCAAAAAGCAATTTATTACTAAAAAAAAGTTAACAGAATATTATTTCGGAATAGTTTTTATTTAAGGCCAATTTGTTTTTGTACCTTAATACCTAAAGGTTCTAAGCCCAATGTATCGTAATACTTTATGCTTGCAGCACAAAACATCGTTAAGATCAGTAAAGCGGAAAAAATTGCTGCACGTTCAAACATAATTTTATGTCCTGAGTTCAATTGGCTTTTTCTCTACTATTAATTATATTTTAAATTTCTTAGGGATCAAGCTCAGGAAAATCTTATTATTCTCCAGATATTGGTTCTTTAAAATCAGTTTCTAGTCTTTATGTTCGGGGTATTTTTACCTTCTGCCTTCTGCCCTCTGCCCTCTGCCTTCTGCCCTCTGCCCTCTGCCCTCTGCCCGTAAGGGACTTTTGACTTCCGCACAGTAACTAGTGGAGTTGAGGACAAAAGATGTTAGGTTAAAAATCGAGCCAAAACAAAGGAGTAATAGTATAGTCGTGGAGTCGAGATATAACGCAACAGAGATCGAACAAAAATGGCAGCAAGCCTGGGCAGATTCCCATCTAGATCAAACCCCCTCATCTCAAGATAAACCCAAGTTTTATGCCCTCTCAATGTTCCCCTATCCCTCGGGAAACCTTCATATGGGTCATGTTCGTAACTATGTTATTACCGATGTGATTGCTCGTCTCAAAAGAATGCAAGGCTATCGGGTATTACATCCTATGGGTTGGGATGCCTTTGGCTTGCCTGCGGAGAATGCGGCGATCGAGCGAAATATCCCTCCGGCCAACTGGACTCAGCAAAATATTGCCCAGATGCGATCGCAACTCAAGGAATTAGGCTTATCTCTCGATTGGTCAAAAGAAGTCGCCACCTGTTTTCCCGATTATTACCGTTGGACACAATGGTTGTTCTTACAGTTTTTTGAGGCGGGGCTCGCTTACCAAAAAGAGGCTTCTGTCAATTGGGACCCCATTGATCAAACAGTATTAGCGAACGAACAAGTAGATAGTGAAGGCTTTTCCTGGCGTAGTGGGGCGAAAGTCGAACGCAAATTACTCAGGCAATGGTTCCTCAAAATTACTGACTATGCCGAACAATTATTACAAGATCTAGATCAGCTTGACGGTTGGCCAGAGCGAGTCAAAACGATGCAGGCCAACTGGATTGGGAAATCGGTCGGAGCCTATTTAGAATTTCCCATTGTAGGCATGGACGAAAAGATTGCTGTGTTTACTACGCGTCCTGACACGGTTTATGGGGTAACCTATGTAGTCCTTGCCCCAGAACATCCCCTAACAACTCAAGTTACAACTCCAGAACAACAAGCAGCCGTAGAAGCATTTGTCACAGAAGTCGCTAGCGAAAGCGAAATCGATCGCACCGCAGAGGATAAACCCAAAAGAGGTATCTCTACTGGCGGCAAAGCGATTAATCCTTTTAATGGCGAAGAAATTCCCATTCTGATTGCTGATTATGTTCTCTATGAATATGGAACTGGTGCGGTTATGGGGGTTCCTGCCCATGATGTTCGCGATTTCAAGTTTGCAGGGGAAAATAATTTACCAATTAAAACGGTGATTATTCCTGAGAATAGTGATTCAGAAAATATTGAAGAATTAACTGAAGCCTATACTGCTGTTGGTGTGATGGTCAATTCCGATGAATTTGATGGCATCACCTCCACAATTGGCAAAAGCAAAATTATTGAATATGCCCAGGAAAAAGGCTATGGCAAAGCACGAATTCAATATCGTTTAAGAGATTGGCTAATTTCTCGCCAAAGATATTGGGGTTGTCCGATTCCGATTATTCATTGTCCTAGTTGCGGTTCTGTTCCTGTCCCCGATCAGGATTTACCCGTGAAACTTCCTGAACAGGTTGAATTTAGTGGCAAGGGTGCTTCTCCTCTAGCGAAATTAGAAGATTGGGTAAATGTTGCTTGTCCTAGTTGTGGGGAACCTGCAAAACGAGAAACAGATACGATGGATACTTTTATCGATTCATCCTGGTATTTCTTGCGCTACACCGATGCGAATAATCCTGAACAAGTCTTTGCGCCAGACAAAGTCAATGACTGGATGGCGGTAGACCAATATGTGGGGGGAATTGAACATGCGATTTTGCATTTGCTTTATTCTCGCTTTTTTACTAAGGTTTTGCGCGATCGCGGATTACTCAACTTCGATGAACCATTTAAGCGTCTGTTAACCCAGGGTATGGTGCAGGGTTTAACCTATCAAAACCCCACGACGAAAAAATATATTCCTGTCAGCGAAATCGATCCCAAAGATCCTAAAGACCCTGAGACAGGAGAAAAATTGGATGTTTTCATGGTCAAAATGTCTAAATCGAAATATAACGGAGTTGACCCCAAACAAGTCTTGGAAAAATATGGTGCCGATACAGCACGGATGTTTATTCTCTTTAAAGCTCCACCAGAAAAAGACTTGGAATGGGATGATGCTGATGTGGAAGGGCAATTCCGTTTTCTGAATCGAGTTTGGACACAAGTCACAGATTTTGCGGCTACTAAATCGATCAAAGCTCAATCAGAAAAACTTACCAAAGAAGAAAAAGACCTGCGTCGGGCAATTCATACGGCCATCAAGGAAATTTCCGAAGATTTGACAGGGGATTATCAATTTAATACCGCAGTTTCGGAATTAATGAAGCTTTCTAATGCGCTCAAAGAAAGTAAGTCTGTTGATTCTCCTGTATATCAAGAAGGAGTCTCAACTTTAGTTCTTTTACTAGCTCCATTTGCTCCCCATATTGCCGAAGAGTTATGGCAACAATTGGGTCATGACAGTTCTGTGCATAGTTATAGTTTTCCGCAAGTCGATCCGGGCGCTTTGGTGGTTGATGAAATCACTCTGGTAATTCAGATCATGGGTAAAACTCGCGGCAAAATCCAAGTTCCGGCTAGTGCAGATAAGGCTACTTTGGAAAAACTGGCTCAAGAATCAGAAGTCGCGCAGCGTTACTTAGAGGGTAAGCAAATTAGAAAAGTGATTGTTGTTCCCAATAAGTTGGTTAATTTCGTGATTTCAAAATAATGTCTTTCACGAAAACGAGGAAGCATAAAACTTCCTCGTCCGTATTTTTTACTCGAATTAGAAATATAGAATATAACTGCGGCGCTTATGGTGTTGGCGATCGCGATTATGAGAGTTACTTTTATAGCGATCGCGATGATGACTACGATCATTACGACGGTTGGTTTGATGTGTTCTCGAACTGCGATCGCGGTCGGAAGTTCTTTTTCCAGCTTCTGCTGGTGTAACGACACCTAGTAGTCCCATGATCAACATCGCTGTTGCAATACTAGTTTTACTGGTGAGTTTTTTCCCGTTTTTCATTGTTTGTAATTCCTAAGCTATTCTCTAGACTTCTATGTCTTAGGAAATAAGGAAATGCAGTTCCGTGAAAAATACTTGATATATTGAGTTAAACCACGTCCGATTAGAAAAACTAAGGTTTTCTAATTGTTTTTAGATAATAGGATGTTAGATTGTAGCGGACAAAATCTATAAATAATATGGTTACTCAAGATTTTTTAGCTTTTGCCAATTTAGGCACCAAAGATTTGGTGGGATTGATTCATCCTGCGATCGCAATCATTTTCGTATTTCCCATCATCGGCATTGTTACCAACTTTGCTTGGCAAACTCGTCAACGAAGACTAGAAATCAAAGACAGCAAAAAAAGTAAAATCCCTCCTGTTGTTGGTAGAGAACATGTGCAGTTGGGGCGATGGTTAACCGGCAGTGTAGTAGGAGTCAACTTGATTGGACTAGCTTATTCCATTGTCTATAAAAATTTTATTATTAATTTGAAAAGAGACAGTTTAGATCCAGTTCAGGCCATATTAATTTGTCTAATATTTATTGCGACGATCGCGTCTTTCGTGATGCTATTTCGAGCTAAACCTAAACTATGGCGTGGCATCTTCGCCACCTTATCGGGAATGGGTTTGATTATTCTGGGTGCTCAAGAAGGAGTCTGGCGATTAAGTGATCAATGGTACTGGTCTCATTACTATTATGGAATGGCGGTTTCTCTATTAATGATTTTTTCTCTAGCTATCATCGAAGATATCTATAAAGACCGCACTAATCGCTGGCGCAAAGTCCATATTGCCTTGAATTGCTTTGCACTGCTGCTTTTCATTGGTCAAGGCATCACTGGTGCAAGAGACTTATTAGAGATTTCTCCCCTTGGGAAATAAGAACAACTATTTATCAGAATCAAGCATCTAAAGCGGCTCCGCAAAAGTAATTGTGTCTTAAACCCTTTTACCCTGTTCCCCGTTTCCTGTTCCCTATTCCCTAAAGCGAGATCTTTATGTATCTCACTAATTTTATAAGGGCTAGATGCTCTAGTAATCAATCTCTGATTTCATTCTTTGCAATGTCATGTTCATCTGGTCAAACATTTGCTGAGGAGTAACCCCAAATTGACCTAGTTGGGTTTTAAGCTGCTCTACGGTCATTTGCGCCATGAAGTCCTCTGATAGCTCAAAACGCTTCATGAAAATTTTATAGCGATCCATCAAGCCTTCCATTTTTTCAATAAACAGAACTTTGCCCTCGCGATCAAACTTGCCATATTCACTTCCCAGTTGCATTAAAGATTGATAATCTTCAAATAACTGCTTGGCCTCTTGCTGTACTACTTCAGAATCAAAAAATCCCATGTCTATCCAACCCAACGAAATAAAAAATTAGTAAAGTAATAATCTTTTTTATATTGATTTATCGTATCCCATCGTAATCCATGAGGGAGTCTCGGTACAATGCGGTTTCCCGAATTGCTCCCATCGTTTTTGGTGGTGCTCACAGATCGAATTAGTTATTTTTGCCAGATCTAATAAATAAATTAAGAATTAATAGATCCGTTTTTTCCATCGGCTACCCTTGAACTTTGCAATGGCTGAAAACCTTATTATGTGGATAAAACAACTTGGTAGTCCTGAAAATGATTTGTCTCAGGGAATAGCAATAGATAGCAATGGTAATGTTTTTATCTCGGGTTCTACTCGAGGAACTCTTGGTAACACCAATTTCGGAAATAGTGATACTTGGGTAGCCAAATATGATCATCAAGGTAATTTGCTCTGGACTCAGCAATTTGGAACCTCTAACCTTGATGATTTTGAGGGATTGGCCACAGATATTAATGGCCACGTCTATATAGCAGGTTCTAGTCTCGGAACCATTGAAGGAACCTTCCAGATCGATAGTGATGCTTGGGTAAATAAGTACGATGGTCAAGGTAATTTGCTCTGGAGCCAACAACTTGGTTTTTCCGGATTTGACAGTGCGACGGGAGTAGCTACAGACCTTGGGGGAAATGTTTATATCTCCGGCTTTACCAATGGCATATCTGATGAGGCAAATGGCGGGGGTAGTGTTGCCTGGGTAACCAAATACGATGTTCAAGGTAATTTGCTCTGGAATCAGCAACTTGATGCTTCTGGCTCGGAAATTTCTGCGGGGGTGACAACCGATATTCATGGGAATTTCTATATTTCTGGTGACACAACTAGATCGAATTCAGAAAATACTAATGCCTGGGTCGCCAAATATGATGCAGAAGGGAATCTTCTCTGGAATCAGCAACTAGACTCTGCCGAAGCGGAATTTGATTATTCTCAAGCCGTCACAACAGATCTTAGTGGTAATGTTTATATCGCCGGCGGGACTAATGGCTCTATTGACCGAGGCAATGCCGGTCTTAATGATGCCTGGGTCGCCAAATATGACGGAGAGGGTAATTTACTCTGGACTGAACAACTAGGAACTGTCGGTAATGATGCTGCTGAGGGCATAACGACAGATAGTGAAGGTAATGTTTATATCTCTGGTTTTACTAATGAAACTCTTGGCGAGGCGAATGCCGGAGGGAGTGATGCTTGGGTCGCTAAATACGATAGCAATGGCAATTTACTTTGGACTGAACAATTTGGTTCGCCTGAAGATGACGATTCCCAGGGAGTGGCGATCGATAGCAATGGGAGTCTTTATCTCTCTGGTTCTACAGAAGGCAACTTGGATGGTGTAAATTTCGGTGGCGAGGATGCCTGGGTCGCGCAAATAAGTCAACCTATTATTCCTGATAATGGCGGTAATGGCGGAAATAACGGAAATGGTGGCGGCAGTGCCCCTCTTTTGACTACACCAATTAATCGTTTCCAAAATAATTCTCTCCCTGGAACCTATTTATTTGCGGGTGAAGATGAAAGTCAAGGTATTCGAGCCAATTTCCCCAATTTTGTTGAGGAAGGACAAGCATTTCGAGTAGGCGTTGAACCGGGCGATAATTTAATTCGCCTCAATAGGTTTCAAAATAGCAACGTACCTGGCACTTATCTTTATGCTGGGGAAGAAGAAAGCCAAAGTATTCGGGCAAATTTCTCCAATTTTATCGAAGAAGGTATTGCTTTCTATGTTTATGCAGGGACAGCAGATATTGGAACCGATTTCTACCGCTTTCAAAACCAAAATGTACCTGGAACTTATATTTTTGTTGGTGGCAACGAAAGACAAAATATCCTCGCTAATTTCCCCCATTTCCACGAAGAAGGTATTGCTTTTGAAGTTGGAACCTAAGATGAGGTATTAGGCATTAGGTATTAGGTATTAGGTGTTAGGGAAATCTTCTCAACCTAAAACCTACCACCTATCCTGACTAGATCATAGATCACCAAGTTGTGTCTATGTTTTCAATCTTTGCTGTAGGATAAATGTCGCGATCGCCAAGTCTACTCGCGTCGTTACTTTCAAATTAGTTTCTTCTCCCTCGACAATTTTCACTGGCAGTTGGCATTTTTCAAACAAAGCAGCATCATCGGTTACTGCCCAACCTGACTCTTTGCCGCGATGATGACAATCTTTTAGTAATTTGACGTCAAAACCTTGAGGAGTTTGTGCCGCCCAGAGATTACTACGATCTGGGGTAGATTCAATAATATTTTCGTTATTCACAACCTTAATCGTATCTTTGACGGGAACAGCAGCAATCAAGCCTGGGCAAGCCTGAAGAGCTTTTGTACAACGATCAAACAATTCTGGAGTAGCTAAACATCTGGCTCCATCATGAATTAAGACTCTAGCTGCTGAGGTGGGCAGCGCTTGTAAACCATTGTAAACAGAATCTTGCCGAGTCTCACCTCCTTCAATAAACTTAACGGGTTTCGTTAAAGCCAAGTTTTCCACGATATTTTTGAACTCAGGAAAATCTATTATTTGCCCCATAATTCCTATCCATTCAATGGTTAGAGACTTTTCGGCAGCCAATAAAGTCCAGGCAAGCAAAGGGCGACCTAATAGTTTCAATAACAATTTATTGCGATCGCTACCCATTCTTTTGCCCATTCCCGCTGCAGGAATTAATAAATGCATTTGCCTGATTTCCCAAAAAATAAATCCGTTTTCTCTATCATCCATTAAAATTGTGCACAGATGAAACTAGAGATAAGGTGTATATCTTCCCCATAAGATGCGAATATTAGCCCTAATTCCCGGCGGAATTGACGCTCAAATCAATTTTTTCCCTACTCTGGAAACTCTTCAGAGTACCTATCCCAATGCGAAAATCGATGTTTTAGTCGAACCCAGAGCCAAAAAGGCTTATCGGGTTTGCAAATACGTTAATGATGTCTTGTTATTTGACTATCAAGATCGCAATTCTATGGCAGACTATCTTAATCTCTTAGGGATTATACGAGACCGCGAATATGAAGCCGCCCTGAGTTTTGGAACTCCTTGGACAGTATCTTCTTTGCTGTGGCTCAATGGAATTCCGATCCGAATTGGCGATCGCAGCAGAAATCCTTGGCTATTTTCCAAAACAATTCCTTTGCAAAAAGACCAATATGCAGCGGAAATGTATCATAGTTCTCTTGCAGGATTAGATATTCAAGCTAATTGTCCCCAAGTCAAAATTAACGTGCCTCAAGAGGATATTGCCTGGGTAGAATCACGACAAAAAGGTTTGGGGATTCGTGATGGCTACATTCTCTTACATAGTACCGATGAGAGTTACCCGGCAAAGAACTGGAAATCAATCATTACAGATATTCAGGCCAAACAGTCAGAAATCCCGATTGTGTTGCTTCAAGATCAGCAGAACGGCGAATGGGTAACCCAGATGCTAGAATCCCATCCTCAGCTCAAGGTTTCAGCACCTTCTGATGTTGGTAAGTCAGCAGCTATTATTGCGGGAGCGAATCTATTTCTATCTACGGATTCAGTATCGATTTCCTTAGCAGTTGCGGTGGGAACCTATACTATTGCCCTGTTCAATTCAACTAGTGATAGCAAAAAAATGTTACCACCTGTGAGTGAAAAATACGTCAATATTCCTTCCTCTACGGGCAAAATTGCTGACATTGCCCCGAATACAGTTCTAGAAAAACTCTGGAGTTAATTGGCTTCGTCCTTAAGGGAACTAATGGGTGGACGCGGAGCCTCACGGCTGTTCCCCGTTCCCTATTCCCTATTCCCTATTCCCTATTCCCTATTCCCCGTTCCCTATCCTTGATTAGGAACATTTAAATGAGTAATCAGTTACAAGCTTTAATTTTTGATGTTGATGGTACGTTGGCTGAAACTGAACGGGATGGTCACCGTGTGGCTTTTAATCGTGCCTTTGCTGAAATTGGTGTGGACTGGCATTGGTCGGTCGATTTGTACGGTGAGTTACTGGCGATCGCGGGAGGCAAGGAAAGACTAAAGTTTTACTTAGAAAAATATCAACCAGATTGGCAAACTGAGGATATTGCAGAATTTATTATTCAGACCCATCAGCTAAAGAATCAATATTATCGATCGCTATTAAAACAAGGTTCGATTCCTTTGCGTCCAGGAGTCAAAAGACTGATCTTAGAAGCAAGAGATCAGAAAATTCGTTTGGCGATCGCAACAACTAGTACTTTATCCAATGCCACAGCATTACTGGAAACAACACTTGACCCTGCTTGGTTTGAAGTGATTGCCGCAGGAGATATTGTCGCCCATAAAAAACCAGCCCCAGATATTTATCTTTATGTTTTAGAACAGATGAATATTGAGCCAGAATACTGCTTGGTATTTGAAGATACGGCTCATGGTTTACAAGCTGCCACTCAAGCTAATCTGAAAACCATTGTCACAGTTAACGAATACA
Source organism: Xenococcus sp. PCC 7305 (assembly GCF_000332055.1). Taxonomy (GTDB): domain Bacteria; phylum Cyanobacteriota; class Cyanobacteriia; order Cyanobacteriales; family Xenococcaceae; genus Xenococcus. The sequence goes on from NZ_ALVZ01000218.1 coordinate 13,771, forward strand.
CAAAAAATCAGGACTTTAAAGATGCGATTTTAGTTATCAACCATCTCGAAGACCCCGAATATCCTTTAAATATCAGCTACCTTCAACAGCTAAAACCTGAAACCTAAAACCTAAAACCCAAAACCTAAAGTCTCAACAAAATATTCGTCCCATGAGTATCTGTCCCACAAGAAGTATAAAGGTCATACTTAAATGCTAATTCCAAACTTTCTTTTGTCTGATTGGGGCTAGCTTTCCAGGGGTTGGTTTTGTTATAGGAATAATAAGCTTCGATGCCATCAATACCTAAATAGGCAACTAACGGAATTAATTCTCCAGCAGGACGGCGATAACGAAAAGGGTGAGCCAAAACTGCCAAGCCACCGGCTTTCTGAATACTATTTATCACTATTTCCGCATTAGCCGCATTCCCTATCGGAGCTACCGATTGAAGATAAGGTTGGATCGCAGAATGTTCTGGATCGAAAGCATAGGCCAAAATATGAACTGTGACACCTTGCAGATTGGAAGTGATCTCTGTACCTACCCAAAGAGAAAATAAATCTTTCTCAGGACTTTGCTCTTGAATCTCGTTAAGATACGCTTGAGCTTGTCGATAACCATTAATTGAATGGTGGTCTGTAATGGCTAAACCTTTAAGCCCAATTGCCAAAGCTTGATCTACTACCTCTAATGGAGTCAATCTCCCATCAGAGCAGATAGTGTGCATATGGAAATTATATACATTAGGACAACTATTACTATGGACAGTTTGCCAGACTTTTTGTAGTTTTAGCTTTTTTTGGTCTATTGATTCCGTGGTGAGGGTTGCTACAACCATAAGGCTTTGGATTTACAAGTTACTACTTAATTACTACAAACAGGGTAACAAAACCGCATGTTAAATCGCTGTGATTGAAAGACTCTTCTTATAACAGATTGTAAATTTTATTAATGATACTAAGTTTAGCACACAGCTTATGATACATTTACTCCCTGCAATATTACCTGTAGGGTTAATTATTTTAATTGGATTAATAGCCGGTCGGAGTTTATCACTACAACATCAGACTCTTTCTCAATTAATTCTTTATGTTTTATCTCCTGCCTTGGTCATTGATAGTTTATACCGTAATAATTTACCTATAGCTAGTTCTTTGGCATTACTACAAGGATTTGCAATTACTTCGGGTCTGCTTTATTTAGCAATAAGATTAATTAGTAAAATTACCGGATTTTCCCGTGCTTCAACAACAGCTTTGGTGGCCACTTCTCTGTTTCCGAATAATGGGAATATGGGTTTATCGGTTGTTAGTTTTGCTTTGGGAACAGAAGGCTTGGCTAGAGCCGTAATTTATATGTTGGGTGCGAGCATTCTGATGTTTTGCTTTGGGCCTGCTATTCTCAAGGGACAAGGTTTTGTTTCTGGCTTGAAGTTAATTATTAAACTGCCTTTAATTTGGGCGATCGCCTTGGGAATCGCTCTTCGGGTATTTGTCGGAGATATGCCATTTCAGCTGGATGAAGCGATTCAAAAAGTAGGGGCAGCGGCTATTCCGATCGCCTTGATTTTATTGGGAATGCAACTGGCAAAAACTCGATTTTCTTTAGGCATTAGGGAATTACTAGCTGCTAGTATTCGTTTATTGCTCGCCCCGACTATTGCTTATTCCGTGGGAAACATATTGCATCTTACAGGTTTAGATCTCCAGGTATTAGTTTTGCAAAGTGCCATGCCCACGGCGGTAAGTTCTTTAGTTTTGGTACATGAATTTGGTGGGGACCAAGATTTTACAGCCCGAGTTATTGTTACTTCTACTCTACTGAGTTTTATCTCGATTCCCTTTGTACTGTGGCTACTAACTATTTTTAGCTAGGGTATGTCGTAAATTAGAAAAGTGGAATCTGAATATAGCTCTTCTCAAATTAGTGATATACATCAAATTAGTGATATACATAATGCTCTGCTTTCGGGAACAGGGAACAGGGAATAGGGAATAGGGGACAGAGAATAATAAGCTGTACCTTTTGAAATTGCTCTTTCATGTTCTAGTAAAAATACGGATACAATATATTTTTAATTTTTAAGAAGATGTAAATCATAGTAAATATCGATAGATTTAAAATTGATTGAAAAAAATTCTTGTCTTAAATTAATAAGAAATACCGGGTTATTCATCCATTCTTCACCAAAATAATAATTCGACTTGGCAAAATGTAATTAATTGATTTTTCTTAGTGAATTCCGATATTTTATATGAAAAGCCAAGCCCCTAACTTTCAATTAATGTTGCTTTTTGTTCTGAAACAATTAAGCAATAAAAATATTTTTACCCTTATAGTAATTGCAATTGGTTTAATATTTTCTAATCAACCTCAAAAAACTGTATTGGCACAAACAGCACCCACAACTGTAGATGTAGAGTTAGTTTTATCTGTTGATGTTTCAGGAAGTATTAGTAACAACGAATTTAACTTGCAACACCAAGGTTATGTTGATGCATTTAAAGATCCTGGATTAATCTCCGCAATTGAAAGTTTGCCGAATGGATTAGCTGTTACCCTACAATATTGGTCCAATTCTGCTCATAGCGAAATCGGTTGGTATTTAGTGAAAGATGCAGCTAGTGCTCAAACCTTCTCTAATGCGATCGCTGCTGCGGGAAGACCGAGTTATGGGAATACCCATCTTGCAGATGCGATTAATTCTGCCACTAATTTACTATTGACTAATAACTATGAAGGTCAGGCTTTAGTTATTGATGTTTCTGGAGATGGTCTAGATAATACAGCTTCTGTTAATAGTACAGATATTGCTTCGATCAATACTTATTTTTCTAACTATGGTTTAGATTTACCTAACTATCTTGACGGCAAAACTAGATGTGCTAATGGTTCTTACAATGCTAGAGTCTCAGGATTCCGTGGTTTGGCTAGAGTTCCCATCGGACATGTCATATGTCCCTCAGTTCAAGCTGCTAGAGATGCTGCTGTAGCCCAAGGAATCACCATTAATGGCCTAGCAATTTTATCTCCTAATCAAGTTGTTGACTCTGGTCAAACCCTCAATAATTTCCATAATTTACCTTTTATTGTTGGTCGGGACCGCTTTGCGAAGAATAGAGAAGATGAAATAGACCAATATTTTGAAAACAATGTCATTGGCGGTGACAATGCTTTTGTCGAGGTAGCATATGGATTTGCTGATTTTGGCAGAGCTGCTATTGATAAGATTACACGAGAAATTGACGAGGCGGAGATTTCACAAATTCCAGCTGTTTTTGCTGATTAATTATCCATCCAGATAATTAATTAATTATTTATTTTCTTTATTAATTTATACTCGCCCAAGCTACAGGTATATTTCCATGAACAAATTAATTTTTTCTCTTGCAATCACATTAACCTTGCCTCTTTCTCAAGTCGTTGTCGCACAAGAAATTGAAATTACAGATACTTTTAGCGATGCAGAAATTGCAGAATTAAAATCAGAGGTTTGCAATAGCTCTGAGGTTAATAGCATCCTATCATCCAATGAACCCTATAAATCAGCACTCGATGATGCTTTAAGTGCTAAATCTAATGGAGACTTCACTGTGATTGGTAGTTCTAGCGGAGATGATGATGACGATGATGACGATGACGATGATGATGATGGTGGGTCGGTAAAAGTTATTGATTTTAATAAAGTTGATAAGACTATAATTCCAGATCCTGCCAATCCTTCTGCACAACAAGAACTAACAACTAATATTTGTCCTTAAAGTTGTTAACTTTAAATTGAATGCTTTAAAAAGAAGGCATAGATGATTTATTTGGTCGGAAAAGATGAGAATGTTCAGGATGATACAATCTAGAACGGGCTTCTGTAACCTCTTTGAGAGCAGGACTAATTAAATATAAAGTGGTTCTAATTAAGTTATTTTCTCTCGTAACCTGTGCCATTTCCGCTAAGGAAACCAACCAGATTTTCTCATCAGGCCATCCCACACGATAACAAACTGCCACCGGAGTATCACTCGGATAATGTTCTAAAAGTTTTTCCTGGGATTTCTCGACATGACGAGCCGCTAAATACAGACATAAACTAGACTTGTGAGCCGCCAAAGCAGCTAAATCTTCGGCTTCAGGAACATTAGAAGCTTTACCTGAGATGCGAGTTAAGATGATCGTCTGGACAAGTTCTGGGACAGTTAATTCTGTTTGTAACTTGGCAGCCGCCGCCTGAAAAGCACTTATCCCAGGGATTAATTCAAAAGGAATATCCGCTTCGGCGAGTAATCGCATTTGTTCTGCGATCGCACTGTACAAGGTAAGATCTCCCGAATGCAACCGCACGACCGACAAACCTTGTTGAACCCTAACAATCATGAGGGGCACAATTTCTTCTAAGGTCTTGTTTCCTGTTGCAACGAGTTCGGCATCAGCACGGGTATTTTGCAAAATCTGTTTCGGCACTAAGGAGTCGGCATACAAGATCACATCTGCTTGAGCAATAATCTTGTAGGCTTTCACCGTCAGTAATTCAGGATCTCCAGGACCAGCACCAATAATATAAACTTTAGAATTAATTTTATTTTTCACTTTTGACTTTTGACTTTTGACTTTTGACTTTTGACTCTCCCTGTATCGGGAAGAGGGCGTCTGAGGACATAGAGCCAGACCAAGCTCAGGATACCAATCGCGATCGCCGTTAAACTAACTACTTGAGCAATCCGCAAAAAGCCTAACATTAGGCTATCTGTTCGCAGTCCTTCAATCCAGAAGCGACCAGCACTATAGCTTATCAGATAAACAAAAGCTAAAGTTCCTGTTTTTAAACGATCTTGGTTTTTCAATCCCCAGAAAAATAGCCAGATAATGACCGCGAAAACACCCAAATTCCAAATAGATTCGTATAAGAAAGTGGGATGAAAATATTCGTAATTCAAATACCCAGACGGACGATTACTCAAGGGAATATATAGTTTCCAGGGTAGATCTGTTGGTCTACCAAAGGCTTCGGAATTAAAGAAATTGCCCCATCTGCCGATCGCCTGACCCAAAATCAAAGAAGGTGCGACAAGATCTAGTAATTGCCATAAAGATATCTTATTGAGGCGAGAAAAAATCAAAGTTGCGATCGTGCCACCAATTATGGCACCGTGAATTGCAATTCCCCCTTTCCAAATAGCAATAATATCTTCCGGTCGTTGGGCATATTGTTGCCATTCAAAGAGAACATAATATATTCTGGCACCGGGAATCGCGCCGAGAACTAACCAAATAGTTAAATCTCCTAGTAAATCCGGATTGACTCCGCGACGTTGAGCAAGGTATTGAGATAAAGTAACGCCAATCAAAATCGCCGAAGCAATTAACAAACCATACCAACGGACAATGAATGGGCCAATTTCAAAGATAATCGGGCCGGGCGATTGAAAAGCCAAGAACATAACAATTATGAATTCTGAATTATTAACATTTAGAGAACCTCTCGCTTCAAATAGGGTTGTAAAACTTCTGGGACTTCCACTGTACCATTGGGCAATTGATAATTCTCTAAAACCGCAGCCATGGTTCTGCCAATCGCTAGTCCCGAACCGTTGAGAGTATGAAGATATTGCGTCCCTTTTTTCCCAGCTTCTTTAAACCGAATATTGGCTCTTCTAGCTTGAAAATCGAAGAAATTAGAACAACTAGAAATTTCCCTGTAAGCCCCAGCAGCAGGTAGCCAGACTTCTAAGTCGTAACATTTCGCGGCGCCAAAACCTAAATCCCCTGTGCAAAGTTCGATGACTCGATAAGGTAATTTTAAAGCCTGTAAAATTGCTTCGGCATTTTGGACCAAAGATTGATGTTCCGCTTCAGATGTCTCGGGATGGACAAGTTTGACCAACTCCACTTTATTAAACTGGTGAAGTCGAATTAGTCCTCTGGTATCTTTGCCAGCACTGCCCGCTTCGCGACGGAAACAAGGAGTGTAAGCACAATGATAAATCGGTAACTCAGAATCGGTGACAACTTCACTCCGATAAAGATTAGTTAGGGGAACTTCTGCTGTAGGAGTCAACCATAGATCATCATCTCCACATTTAAAACTGTCTTCGGCGAATTTTGGTAATTGCCCTGTGCCGGTTAAAGAGTCAGTATTAACTAAGACAGGGGGCATCACTTCTATATAACCAGCCTCGATCTGACTATCTAGCATAAAGTTGATTAAAGCTCTTTCTAAAGCCGCACCTGCGCCGATTAAATTCACAAAGCGACTCTGGGCAACTTTTACAGCCCGTTTGAATTCTAAAATACCCAACTGTTCACCGATTTCCCAATGGGGCAATATTTTTTCTGATGGGGTTTTATATTCATCTCCCCAGCGACGAATCTCGACATTTTCGCTTTCGTCCTTGCCGATAGGAGTAGACTCATGGGGTAAATTAGGAAGTTGTAATAAGAGTTCGTTGATTTTAGCTTTGAGCTCTTTTTCCTGGGGTTCTAGCTCTGCGACCTGAGCTTTGATTTGATTGCCTGATTCTCTAAGAGCTAAGATCTCTTCGCCTTTGGGATCGCTACCATTTCTGATTTTCTGGCCGATTTCTTTGCCAATTTCATTACCCCGCGCACTGAGGTGACTGCGTTGGGTTTCAAGTTGTCTTTGTTGGCGGTCTAGCTCAACAATTGGTTGAATGTCATATCCGTTTTGGCTACGAAAATTCAATGATTTTTGAACCTGAGTTGGATTGTCCCTAATGAGTTTGAGATTTAGCACCTTTTAATCTTGTTACTTCCTAATTTCCCTTTGTTAGGATATCCTGTTTTCGGCATGAAATGACATTTCTAAATTGCTCTATTCTAATAACAAATTTCCAAAATTGATATAGATGCCAAAAAAGATTAGAGAATTAAAATCAATTGTTTTTATTGACCATAAAGTCACTACAAATTAGCAATTTCATGCTTTGCCTGCGATCGCGCATCGTAATGTTTTTAGGGGCGATCGCAGACGGGACTATGAAGTCCTCGGAACCATACAGACAACTCGAAACCCGATATTGTTGTCGTCGTCCTCGGGAACATTGAAGTTGCGGGCAGCTGAGCGGCAATTAATAGGAAAGTAGCTCCAAGAACCACCGCGCAATACTTTAGTGCTACTTTTATCCGATAACCAAGCATGACCATCTTGAGGCGCATTTTTGTAACTACTATGCCAGTCATCTTCACACCATTCCCAAACATTTCCATATATATCGTATAGGCCAAAAGTATTGGCGGGGAATTTTCCTACTGCGGTGGTTTTTCCTCTATATTCACCCTTTGGCCCATCAGCATAATTTCCTGGATGGACTTGACCTTGATATTCCCAATCCGTTCCTCGATAATTTGCCAAATCCGTAGTAATTGTTTCCCCAAAATGAAATGGGGTATTCGTTCCCGCGCGACAAGCATATTCCCATTCCGCCTCACTTGGCAATCTATATTCCTTTCCTGTCTGATTTGATAACTTTTGGCAAAAATCTACTGCATCATGCCAAGACACACATTCTACAGGAAGCTGAGCACCCTTGAAATTAGATGGATTACTCCCCATGACTTGCCGATATTGTGCCTGAGTGATTGGATATTTCCCCATACAGAAAGATGGAACTATCACTTGATGTTGGGGTTTTTCGGTCTCTCTACCTTCTCCTTCTGGAGAACCCATCATGAATTTTCCACCAGGAATATAAATCATATCTAGATCGATGTTATTTTCCAGATTTTCGGTAAAGTACCTAGCTCTACTAGAAGCGTGATTCAAAACTACTTTGGAACCAAATCCCAAAAATCCAGATCGCTGTACTTCTGCTTTCGCAACTCCAAATTCAAACTCAAACATCTACAAGTTTTACTCCTTAAACTATTTCTCAGCTTCCGCAATCTTTGCCAAAATCAGTATCTGTCGGTTCTCATTCCCCTAGTCTTACTAAGAAGAATTGCAATCGAGATAATTTTAAGCTTTTGCACCGTTTATTATCAACTTTTTGACGATTACTATTTTAAAAATTCTAATTTTGATATTCTCACGATTAAATGATACTGCTTCCCAAGTTTACATCACCACAATGCTATTCCTCAGCAAGTTTCTTTCTGACAATACTGCATATATTCCCCACTTTGTTGAATCAATTTAGCAACCAATCCCGTCCATCCCGTTTGATGACTAGCACCAATTCCCGCTCCATTATCCCCATGAAAATACTCATAGAAAAGGATGAGGTTTTGCCAGTGGAGATCGCTTTGGAACTGTTCCGTTGCACCATAAACTGCTCTTTTTCCCTGACTATCTTTGAGGAAAATACGAGTTAGTCGATAGGAAATCTCCTGAGATACTTCCCATAAATTCATCCAGTTTCCCGAACCTGTGGGACATTCAACTTTAAAATCATCCCCCAGATAGTGATGGAACTTTTGCAGAGATTCGATCAGTAAATAATTTACTGGCATCCAAACAGGACCACGCCAATTGGAATTTCCCCCAAATAAACCACTACTAGATTCTGCTGGTTCATAATCTACACGATGTTGAGTGCCATCTACATCAAAAGTATAGGGATTATCTTTGTGGTAGCGAGATAAAGCACGAATGCCATAGGGGCCAAAAAATTCATTTTCGTCGAGCAACTTTGTTAGAATACGGCGTAATTTATCAACCGCGACATATTCTCCGACAGTTACATAACATAAAGCCAGCATTCTTCTTGCCCCGACGCCTTTACTTTCCATGCAGGCTACATTATGTTTAAGCTTCGGACGATTATTAATAAACCATTCTAGTCTTCTTTTAAAATTAGGCAATTTATCAAGAACTTCTGGCTCCAGAGTGGTCACCGCAAATAAAGGAATTAAGCCTACCATTGAGCGGACTTTTAACTTAATCTTCTGTTCACCAGGAAGATGCAAAACATCATAGAAGAAGCCATCTTCATCATCCCAAAGTTCAGTCTTATCTCCACCGATATTATTCATGGCATCGGCAATATAAAGAAAATGCTCAAAAAACTTAGTTGCCATATCTTCATAGACAGGATTTTCTAGAGCTAATTCTAAGGCAATAGTTAGCATATTTAGACAGTACATTGCCATCCAACTTGTACCATCTGCTTGTTTAATATATCCTCCTGTTGGCAAAGCAGAACTGCGATCAAATACTCCTATATTATCGAGGCCCAAAAATCCACCTTCAAAAATATTATTGCCATCAGTATCTTTACGATTTACCCACCAAGTAAAGTTAAGCAATAGCTTCTGAAATACTCTTTCTAAAAAAACGCGATCTCCCTGACCTTTATACTTTCTTTCTATCTGATAAACTCGCCAAGTCGCCCAGGCGTGAACTGGGGGATTCACATCACTAAAATTCCATTCATAGGCAGGAATTTGCCCATTGGGATGCATATACCATTCCCGCGTCATGATATCCAATTGATTTTTGGCAAAGTCAGGATCGACAATGGCTAAAGGAACACAATGAAATGCCAAATCCCAAGCCGCAAACCAAGGATATTCCCATTTGTCGGGCATGGAGATAATATCTTGATTATCGAGATGAATCCATTCTTTATTGCGACCTTTTTGTCGAGATTCTGGAGGCAATGGTTGATTATAATCGCCCTGCAACCATTCTTCTACTACGTAATGATAATATTGCTTGCTCCAGAGTAATCCCGCAAAAGCTTGTCTTTGAATATTTTGTAAGTCTGCGGTCAAACCTGAAGTTGTAATCTGCCGATAGAATTCTGAGGTTTCTTTGATTCTACTCGTAAATATTTGCTCAAAATCAGAACCTAGAGGTTGTTTTAAATTGGCATTTTTACAGAGCCTCAGTTTAACTACTATGCTCGATTGGGCTTCAATATTTAATATATAATGTGGCGAAAATTTGGTGCCTGTTTGCTCAGGATTTACCGCGTCTTGTTCCTGATTTATAACATAGTTGTTGATACCATCCTTGACATATTTATTGCCGTTATCATACCCAAAAATTGCTTGATAGTTAGTTTCGTTATCAGTGAACAATAATTCAGGATTTTCTTGACAATAAAAATAATAATCACCCAATTCTGAATGATGAGCTTTAATTAAAGTATTAGCATCATTGTTGCTTACTAAGTTTAGTTGGGGCTTCGATGCATCTTTAACCCAGGACCAAGTATTGCGAAACCATAGGGTAGGGAGTAAATGCAATATTTGACTTTCTTGGCTACGATTGTAAATCGTAATTTTGATTAAAATATCATCGATTGTATTTTTGGCATATTCGACAAAAACATCGTAATACTTATCCTGATCAAAAACATGAGTATCTAATAATTCAAATTCTGGATCTTGTCGAGTTTTATTGCTATTTTCACTCTCCAATAAACTGTAGGGATATTCAGTTTGGGGATATTTGTATAGTCCTTTCATATAGGAATGAGTGGGACTACTATCGAGGTAAAAATAATATTCTTTGACATCTTCACCATGATTGCCCTGATTGCCCGTTAGCCCGAAAAATCTTTCTTTTAAAATCGGATCTTGGCCATTCCATAAGGCGATCGCGAAACATAAATTTTGTTGGCGATCGCTAATCCCCAGAATTCCATCTTCGCCCCAACGATAGGCCCGCGATCGCGCTTGGTCATGACTGAAATATTCCCAAGCTTCCCCATAATCACTATAATCTTCCCTGACAGTTCCCCACTGGCGATCGCTTAAGTACGGCCCCCAATCTTGCCAACTATCTTGTTGTAATCGTTCAGCTTCTTTGGTCATTGACAATTAATTAGTTCCTCATATTGAGCCAACTGAAAACCTCAGATACAGTTAAATCTAATTCAATTGAATTTAAAACAGGTAAAGTATTGCTTCCTTGTAATAATAAGGGTTGTTGCCCTGCAAGAAAAACTAAAATACTACTATCGTTAGGGTCAATAAACCACCCCAATTGACTTCCAGAAGATAAGCAGTGAAGAATATTACCGATGACTTTGTTGGGCTTTTGTTCTGGAGAAAGGATTTCGATTGTCCAGTCGGGATGTAGGTAAAAATTGTCCTCTATTTCTCCGTTCTTATTAAAAGCAATATTCTGCCAGAGAAATACAGAGATATCGGGAATTAGCGATCTCCCACCAAAAGTACATCTTAATTCAGGAAAAGCATAGGCAATTTTTTGTGTTTCAGTAACTTCATTAATTACAGTACAAAGTTTGCCTTGTAAACGACTATGTCTTCCTTTTGGCATTGGTTTCTGAATGATTTCGCCGTTTATGTATTCTGTGGCTGGTTTGGTTTCAGGTAGCCGAAGAAATTCTTGTAAAGATATTGGTTGGGAAAGGGTACTCGTCATCTTCCATCTCAAATTTGCCAGAAGCCCTATTATATTAAAGATTTTACCGGAGTAATTGCTGAATTACCCCAGATTTTCCACATCTATCAAAGAAGTAAGCAAAAATCACTACACGGCATCAGCGACTAATCTCTTACTAGTGAGCAACTCGATCGCTTTTTGATATTGCAAATCTACTTTAGTCCCCACTTGACTAAAGGCGATCGGTTCTTGTTCTACTACAAAATCGGGTTCAATCCCTAACTTATTAATATCTGTATGATTCGGAGTCTCATATTTGGCAACGGTAACAGCAATTCCTGAATCATCAGGTAATTCAAATAAAGATTGAATCAATCCTTTGCCATAGGTAGTTTCTCCTACTAGAACTGCTCTTCCATTATCTTGCAGAGCCCCTGATAAAATTTCACTGGCACTAGCTGTCCCCTGATTCACCAAAATAACTAGGGGTGCATCGGTCAGTGAGCGCGTGTTTGCTTCAAAACTACCTAAAGTTCCCTGCCGATTGACTGTGTAAACTATAGTGCCGTCATCGAGCCATAATCTAGCTGTTTCAATTCCTGCTTGTAATAACCCACCAGGATTATTTCTTAAATCGAGAATATAGGCTGGAGCATTCAAATCCATGATGGCATGGGCTACTTCTTGAGTGGCTTGGGCACTGAATTCACTGAGACGGATATAACCGATCGCCTTTTCGTTGCGCTCGTCCAAATTGGCATAAACAGGATTGAGAGTTATGCGATCGCGAACAATTGCCAGAGTCTGAATACTATCAGCATCGCGATCGTGGTTTTCTACAGTTAAAAATACTGTAGTGCCAACAGGCCCCCTCATCTTTTCTGCGGCAGCATCGAGAGTGAGAGTACTCGTCGCAACACCATCAATTTCTAAAATATAATCTCTAGGGTGAATTCCTGCTGATTCTGCTGGAGAACCGACGATAGGTGTAATCACTTCAACCAAGTTGTTTTGAGGATCAAGGCTGATTTGTAAACCAACACCAAATAATTCTCCTGAAGTATTCACCTGTAGACTCTTATAGGCTTTTGGTCTCAGTAGTCTGGTAAAAGGATCGTCTAGCAGAGCTAACATTTCCTCAATGACATCATAGGTTTCCTGGCGATCGCGCATCGGCTTTTTAATAAATTCTTCCCGAGTAAACCACCAATTCTCCCCATTGAACGACTCGTCTACATAGGAGCGATTTACAATTCGCCAAGATTGTAGGAATAATTTCTGTTCTTTGGTAAATGCTTCTGCACGGGGAGCAAAGAACCAGAGAGAGGAAATTAAACACACAAAGACCAATAAAGAGACCCAAAAAGCTTTTTTAATCATAAGTACAAAACAATAAAATTAAGAGACCTTACCTTATCTTATTAGTTTATTTTAAAAAAAACTTAATCAACTGTTACAAAAATCTGCCAAAAAACTCATCTAAGATTCCCCAGACCCAATTACTTGGTCGTTGAGTATGAGAGAATATTCTGCAATAGATTCTGCGATCGATGCGCAGAGAGTCACCGTCTTAGAACAATGGTGCTTCCTCTGACTTCGCCATCATTGTAGCTTAAAGCTATGTTACATTTTTTAAAGGTCTAAATATTCATAGCTAGCCTTTAGTCAATTAATTCAGTTAATTTAGTTCATGTTTTCGAAACAAGTAACAGATTCCAAAGTTTATCAATGGTTTGATGAACGTCTAGAAGTTGGAGCAATTTCTGACGATATTTCTAGTAAATATGTACCACCCCATGTCAATATATTTTATTGTCTTGGTGGTATCACTCTAGTTTGCTTCCTAATTCAGTTTGCCACTGGATTTTGCATGACTTTCTACTACAAGCCTACTGTGGCCGATGCTTTTGCTTCAGTAGAATACATCATGAATGAAGTTAACTTTGGTTGGCTCATTCGTTCCGTTCATCGTTGGTCTGCCAGCATGATGGTTCTCATGATGATCCTACATGTTTTCCGCGTTTACTTAACTGGTGGATTTAAGAAACCTCGTGAGTTGACTTGGATTGCTGGAGTAGTAATGGCTGTGATCACAGTTAGCTTCGGTGTCACTGGATATTCTCTTCCTTGGGACCAAGTTGGTTACTGGGCGGTTAAGATTGTATCTGGAGTTCCCGCAGCAATTCCCGTTGTAGGCGACCAAATGGTTGAACTATTGCGTGGTGGTGTTAGCGTTGGTCAGTCCACTCTAACTCGCTTCTACAGTCTACATACTTTTGTCTTACCCTGGTTAATGGCAGTATTTATGTTGGCTCATTTCTTGATGATTCGGAAACAAGGTATTTCTGGTCCTTTGTAAAGTGATCTTTTAGTTATTGCCTGTTTAATAACTTCATCATTTACCATGGGTTTTAGAATCCCCAGTCCAAATCTCAATCTACAAATCAGTGTAATTCAACCCAGAGATCGCATCTGCTGATTCTGAGTCGATTAAGGAGAAACCAATGTCCACTTTAAAAAAACCCGATCTTAGTGATCCCGCATTACGCGCCAAGCTAGCTCAAGGGATGGGTCATAACTATTATGGCGAACCTGCTTGGCCAAACGACCTATTATATATTTTCCCTGTTGTGATTTTGGGAACTATCGGTTTGGTAGTCGGTTTAGCAGTCTTAGATCCTGCTCTAATCGGTGAGCCGGCTGATCCTTTTGCAACACCTTTGGAAATTTTGCCTGAATGGTATTTATATCCTGTCTTCCAAATCTTGCGCATTCTGCCTAACAAGCTACTCGGAATTGCTTGTCAAGGTGCAGTTCCCTTAGGTTTGATGCTAATTCCTTTCATTGAAAGTGTTAATAAGTTTCAAAACCCTTTCCGTCGTCCTATAGCAACCACTGTATTTATTTTTGGTACTTTGGTAACTATCTGGCTAGGAATTGGTGCTGCGATGCCTATTGATGAATCTTTGACTTTAGGTTTATTCTAAAAATCCTCTGGCAATAATTTTTGCTTAAGGTATTAAGGCGCTTGTGATTAAATTTTGTTTGGTGAATTTTCATCGGCAAATGCGATCGCAAGCGTTATTTGTTTATTGGGCTTTGCTCATTTGACTGTAACGGGACGTAGTTTTTTCTGAGTTTCAGAAATTATTGCTTCTATCGCTATTTATCAGATTTATCCAGAAGATAAGAATGAATAATGCAGATATCACATCAAGAAGCTTAAATAAAACTATAGTTAGTGTCAATCATTATTTAGCTAATGCAATTGAATTAATTGGTAAAGCTTCTGACTCCAAACGAGTTAGATCAACGACCTTACTAGCATGATCTATATCTATACCAACTAAATTACCCTTGTCATCAAAATCAAGTACGATACCAGAAGATATTTCCTGGGAATTAGTACTAGGTTTTTCTATAAGGCTAATATATAGTGAGTCTGTTTCGGGATAATAATTGAATTTCATAGTTACTGGATCTTAAAATTTCGGTCTGGAAAAGCATTATGAATTGTTTCTCCATCTTCTAGCGTAACAACCCTGAGATATTTACCAAGTTCAGCAATGTATGTCCAATGACGAATTCGCCCATTAGGTTGGATTGCTTTTTTTACAGGCTCTAGAATAGCTTTTTGACACCATTCTCTCTTAAGATAAGGTCTTTTTAATAATACTTGTTCCTCAAAATAACGAGTTGTTTTCAAGATAACTGTCCTTGTTCACAAAGGCGAATGATTTTACCTTTCATTGTTTCATGATTGAATTATCTAAACTGATTCTCTCTTGCTGTTGAGGAGGAGAGGGTTTGAATCGCAATTTTACCCAGGAGATAGCGCTTAATAATACAGGTGCCACAAAGGCCAAGACAATAATGACTGCCGCTACTTGAAATATCAGCGGTCTTTTTCTGCCTTGAGTTGGATGTTCACAACTAAGGCAAATCTCTGCCTGATCGCTATTTAGTGAGCCACATACTTTACACGGAACTAATGCCATTTATCTAAACTAAATTATGCTAGCAAAATATATTTTACCTTTTACATCTGCCCTCTGCCTTCAAACTAAAATCTTGTAGTTTCCTTAATTCCCCAAGTTAACCCAGATCCTAGCGCTAGAATCAGTAACAGCAAAATGATACCTCCAGGAAGGAAGGATAATATGCCGACTCCTCGAAGAAAGTAAACCACCAGGAAGCTGATTAAAGAAAGCAGAAATAGTTTTAAGAGCACCGATCGCGTTTTAAATTATCTTTATAAATACAAGCACTATCATCATAATCGATAGTAATTGAGATGTATTGAATATAGTAACCGTGTTGGATATTAATTTCCCTTCATTGAAAAAACAAGCTAGTAAATGTCTTAAATTGATATGTATCTTGATATTGTGTAGCAGCTTATTCCTCAGTGGTTGTCAACCTCAGGATATGACAGATAGTCAAGTTACCAAAATTACTTTGTGGCATGGAATCAATCCGCCAGAAAATCGTGATATTTTCAATGAGTTGGTAGCAAAGTTTAACCAGGAACATGCTGATATTGAAGTCGAAGCTTTGTATATCGGGCAACCAGATGCCCAGTTACCGAAAATTTTTGCGGCCAGTGTCAGTGGAGAAGCCCCTGATATGCTTTGGTTTGTGGCTCAGTTGACAGGCGAGTTGGCCAAACTTGGGGCTTTATTACCATTAGAAAATTGGTTAGATAGTTCACCAATTAAAGCTGAAATAGATCCAACCATGTTTTCGAGCATGGAATTGAACGGACATATTTATTCGATTCCCTTTGCGACCAATAATGCAGCGATTTTTTATCGTCCTAGTCTCTTTGCCGAGGCTGGGATTGCAGAAATTCCCCAAACTTGGCAAGAGTTTAAACTTGCAGCACAAAAGCTAACTAAAGATACAAACAATGACGGCCGAATTGATCAGCATGGAATCTTTTTGTCTCTAGGTAAAGGAGAATGGACAGTATTTGTTTGGTTACCGTTTATTTATAGTGCGGGGGGAAATTTATTAGTTGATCGCCAACCCAATTTAGTAAACGAAGGTGCGATCGCAGCTTTGCAATTAGGCGCAGATCTGGTGGCGGAAAAATGGGCGATTTTATCTGCTCCCGAAAGAGGTTATGAAATGGATGATTTTCTCTCAGGAAAAGCAGCAATGCAGGTGACAGGGCCTTGGACTTTGGGTCAATTATCGCAGCTAGATATCGACTATGGCGTTTTCCCAATTCCCGAGTTAGAAACTCCCGCAGCAGTCTTGGGCGGAGAAAATCTATTTGTTTTTAAATCTAATCCCCAAAGAGAACAAGCTAGTTTAAAGTTCCTAGAATATGTCTTGAGTGAGGATTTTCAGACAATTTGGGCTTTAAAAACTGGATATTTACCGATTAACATCAAATCTCAAGAAAGCGAGCTTTATCAAAAGTTTGTTCAGGAAAATCCCGTACTGGAGGTCTTTTTAGACCAGATGAAGTATACGCGATCGCGTCCCATTATCCCGAAATATACTCGTTTGTCGGAAAATTTAGGAAGAGCAATTGAAGCTGCTCTACTTGGTGCCCAAACTCCTGAAGAAGCTTTAACGCGATCGCAAAAACGACTAGAGCTAATTTTTGATTAGTGGTAAAGCTTGTGTGCAAACAATTATCAATTATTGCCGATTCTTCTTAATTGTAAAAAAAACTAACCTTGTAAGAACTACCCTCTGCCCTCGTTACATTTCTTAAACTTCAGCTCCTAACGGTTTCGCTATAGTTTAAGTGTGCGTAATTTTACGGTTACAAAATAAATTCAAATTTTACGAATAAGCAAACTTTATCAGGACTGCCTATTCCCTGTTCCCTGTTCCCTATCTAAAAATAAGCCCTCTGAGTCCTCATGAAAAAACTAAATATTTTATTAATCTCCTTAGCCAGTATTGGTTTTATCGGGTCTTTGCTTCCCAATCTTGTCAACCCAGAAAAAGCTGTTGCACAGTCCGACTGCTATATGGTTGGAGTAAATGGGGAATACACTGATTTATCTTCAATCTGCGACGCTCCCAGACCAGTTCGTTCCAGTCGCTCTAGAAGAGCCAGTGAAGGAGGAAATATATCCAACGCTAATGTAATTGACAATCTGCCACCAATTCAAATCATTAATAATAATTCTCCTCGTAGATATGTAACTCTGACGAGGAAAAATACCACAATCATCCGCCATCGGGGAACCATCAGACATAACTTTCTCGATTCGATAAGCGGTCGCTACAATAACACTGGAAACCGAATCCTAACTATTAGCGATCCCTATTTCAGTGGCAGCGAACCTATTATTTATCGCTATCGAAGATAACTGATTACTGTTGACTAATAACTGTTTACTGAAAATGACGTTCTTCGTGAGCAAAGCTAGAATAGCGGAATCTTCTCCTAGACTGGATTTTAGCCCTATGAAAAATACTATAGTCGGAACTCTAGCTCTGCTTAGCGCGATCGCGATCGCTAATCCTATTCAAGCGGAAAATCTCAACCATCTCAACCAACTATTAGGCAGCAAAAAATGTAGTCAATGCGACCTCAGCAGTGCAGGCTTGGTGCTCGCTAATTTGGCTGGTGCGGATTTGACTGGTGCGAACTTGGTTAATGCTAATCTCTCGCAAGCTAATCTGACGGGCGCAAATCTGACTGGAGCTAATCTTACAGGAGCTTCTTTATTCGGAGCCAACCTCAGTGGAGCAATTTTGACAGATGCTACCTTGACCGGAACTGATTTAAGGAATGCTTATTTGTTAAATGCTCAGATAGAAGGAGTAGATCTTAATAGTGCCAATCTCAATGGGGTTAAAGGGATTTCTCTCGAAGCAGGAACCGCAGAACAGTTCCATCGTTGGGGAGTTAGGGAGAATGAGCGTGGGAACTACCGAGCTGCGATCGCCCATTACCATCGGGCAATTAATCTCGACCCCGAATTTGCTCCTGCTTATTTGGGGTTAGGAGTCATCTACTACAAACATGATGAGCATTCCAAGGCGATCGCAAATACCGAACTTGCAGTACAACTCTTTGAAGAACAGGAAAATCAACTAGGGCATCAAAGCTCGTCCCAATTCCTTGAAAATATGGAATTAGCTCTTCAAATAGAAGCAGATATTGAGAAAAGAGAACGCGGTGCTGCGAATGTTGGTAAGTTTATGGGGGGAGTTGGCTCTTTATTATTACAATTATTGTTGTAGATCAAGCCTTGCTAGATAACGAGACTAAGGAAAAATTTGCTCACTCCCAAACGTATCACTTTTTATCTCTGCTTATTTGTCGTCACTTTGGTTGGGGTTTTATCTTTTCATCCCCTAGCTAGAGCCCAAACTATTAACTCCCTCGAAGCTGATTATATTAATCTTGTCTGGCTGATTATTGCTGGTGCATTAGTGTTTTTTATGAATGCTGGTTTTGCGATGCTCGAAGCTGGTATTTGTCAGACCAGAAATGCCGTCAATGTTCTAGCCAAAAATCTCATTGTCTTTTGTGTTTCCATCCTAGCCTTTTGGTGGTTGGGTTTTGGACTTATGTTTGGTGATGGCAATGGGATTTTGGGGCAGGAAGGCTTCTTTTTTCAAACATTTGCTACTCCTCTAAATAATTATTTCCCTGCTGGATTTGAACAGATAGCCCAATTGAATCCGGGCAGATCTTTTCTGGGCATCTTCTTTTTCCAACTGGTCTTTGCTGGAACTTCTGCAACTATCGTTTCTGGTGCTGTTGCTGAGCGCATTAAGTTTTGGGCTTTTTTTTGGTTTAGTTTTTGTTTGGTAGGCATTGCCTATCCCATCGCTGGTCGTTGGGTTTGGGGCCCTGATGGTTGGTTAGCTAGTAATCTTAATTTTCTCGATTTTGCTGGTTCAACGGTAGTTCATTCAGTTGGCGGGACAGCCGGTTTGTTAGGCACAATGCTTTTGGGGCCAAGAATAGGCTGGCAAGGATACGAATCAAATCAGAAGGATAAAGAGCAATTTTCTGGTGCAACTAAGGAGTTTGCGCCCTACAACCTGACTTTTTCCACTTTGGGTTGTTTGATTCTCTGGCTCGGTTGGTTAGGCTTCAATGGCGGTTCTGTTAAATCGATAGCTCATATTCCCCATGTAATTGTCACAACTATGATTGCGGCGGCTTCTGGTGGGGTTTTTATTTTACTGTTGCGAGGTCTGCGCCGCGATAAACCACCATTACCTTTAGTGATTAACGGTATTCTGGGTGGTTTGGTAGGGATTACGGCATCTTCAGCCTATGTAACTCTTGGCGTGGCAATGTTTATCGGTGCGGTAAGTGGTTTATGTGTGATTTTGGCCGACGCTTTATTAGAATATTATCGGATTGATGATCCTGTAGGAGTTGTTCCTGTCCATCTTGGTTGTGGAGTTTGGGGTACTTTTGCTGTCGGTTTATTTGTCAATCAATTACCACCTTATATTGAGCAAGAAGTAAATCGAGCTGAACAGATTTTGGGTCAATTGGTTGGCATACTTTCGGTTCAAGCTTTAACCATTGTCTTGTGTTTACTTTTTTGGCTGGGTATTGGGATGATTCTCTATCTTGTTGAATTGTTCAATGAAAAACTTAAGCGATCTCAGAATAATCAAGTTCCCCCCAGCAGAAATAAATATCAATCGGAAAGTTTAATTCCCGAGTCTCCTTTGCAAAGGGTAATCAAATATTTCAATATTGCCAGAGAAGCTTTGAGAGTTTCCGCCGCAGAAGAAAAAACTGGTAGTGATGGGACTTTCCAAGCATGAGGAGTAATCTGAACTTATTACGGTTGTAATAACTGATATTTTACTAGATTGAGATCAGTCAATAAACTCAATACAAAAATTCACAAAAATTGCTGATAATTACCAATTCCCTGTAGACTCTAGCCTTAAGTAAAAAACTAGGGTTTTTTGTATGTCAAATTCAGGACAAGAGTCTTCTAACGAAGAAAATCTCTCCCCAGAAA
Organism: Xenococcus sp. PCC 7305; assembly: GCF_000332055.1. Lineage (GTDB taxonomy): Bacteria > Cyanobacteriota > Cyanobacteriia > Cyanobacteriales > Xenococcaceae > Xenococcus. The sequence goes on from NZ_ALVZ01000218.1 coordinate 34,030, forward strand.
CCAAAGAAGAAAGAGCAAGAGAGCAAAGATACTGGAATGCTAATGTGCGATTAATTCGCAATTTATTAATTATTTGGGTGTTTGTTTCCCTCGGTTGTGGCATTCTCTTGGTGCCGCTATTAAATAATCTCGCCATCGGAAATCTGCCTTTCGGTTTTTGGATGGCACAACAAGGTTCAATTTTTATCTTTGTGATTCTCATTTTTGTCTATGCCATCAGAATGGACAAACTCGATCGCCGATATCGCAGAAAATAGCAATTAAATCGAAGGCAGAAGAATGAAGGCAGAAGGTAACTGGCATAGTGGCTGAGTCTAATTCTCCCACTATGCCCTGTTCCACTTAAAGAAGTGGAGGAATTCAACCTAAAGGGATAAGTTAGAAGTAGTTTTATCCTTCTGCCCTCTGCCCTCTGCCTTCAAGGGCGAAGCCCCGTTAAAAACTAATTTAAAAATATATTATGACAGTCGAAACTTGGACTACAATTTTTGTCATTATCTCTTTTATCGTTTATCTCTATATTGGTTGGAAATCGCGAGTTCGAGATAGCAAAGGCTTTTTTGTTGCTGATCGTGGAGTTCCCGCGATCGCCAATGGTGCCGCAACTGCTGCTGATTGGATGTCTGCTGCTTCTTTTATTTCGATGGCCGGGCTCATTTCCTTTTTGGGGTACGATGGCTCGATGTATTTAATGGGTTGGACAGGCGGCTTTGTCTTGCTTGCTTTGTTACTTGCTCCCTATTTACGGAAATTTGGCAAATATACCGTTCCTGATTTTGTCGGCGATCGCTATTATTCAGTTTGGGCTAGGTTAGTTGCCGTGGTCGCGGCGATTTTCGTGTCTCTAACCTATGTAGCAGGCCAAATGCGTGGGGTGGGGATTGTTTTCAGTCGTTTTCTCCAGGTAGATATCAATACTGGGGTGATTATTGGGATGATAATCGTCGCTTTTTTTGCCGTACTAGGAGGCATGAAAGGGATTACCTGGACGCAAGTAGCACAATATGGAGTGTTGATTGTTGCCTATTTGATACCGGCGATCGCGATCGCCTTTATTCTCACAGGAAATCCCATCCCCCAATTAGCTTTTGGCTTTAGTGATATTGTCGAGAAATTAAATCAGGTTCAAGTCGATTTAGGATTTGCCGAATATACGCAACCCTTTGTCAATAAATCCATGTTGGATGTGCTGTTTATCACAATCGCTCTCATGGTGGGCACAGCAGGTTTACCCCATGTAATCGTGCGTTTTTACACTGTCCCCTCAGCCCGTGCCGCCCGCTATTCGGCAGGTTGGGCCTTGCTTTTTATTGCCATTCTCTACACAACTGCCCCTGCGGTATCGGCCTTTGCGCGATATAACCTGATTGATAGTCTACACGATAAAACCATTGCCCAAGTTCAGGAGTTGGATTGGGCAACTAAATGGTCTAATACAGGTTTACTTGGTTTTGAAGATAAAAATAATAACGGCAAAATTGAATTGACCCCAGACAAAGCGACCAGTGAGATTACCATCGATCGCGATATTATTGTGCTCTCGACTCCAGAAGTGGCCAAACTTGCTCCTTGGGTGATTGCCCTAGTGGCCGCAGGTGGGCTGGCTGCTGCTCTATCTACCGCTTCAGGTTTATTATTGGTGATTTCTAGTTCGATCGCCCATGATGTTTACTATCGCATTATTAATCCCCAAGCTACAGAAAATCAGCGGGTGATGGTGGGTCGGATTATGGTGATCTTTGCGATCGCGATCGCCGGCTATGTGGGCATCAATCCTCCCGGTTTTGTCGCTCAGGTTGTGGCCTTTGCCTTTGGTTTAGCTGCTGCTAGTTTTTTCCCTGTAATTCTCCTGGGCATTTTTGATCGTCGCACCAATCGAGAAGGGGCAATTTCCGGGATGATTATTGGCTTGCTATTTACGATTTTCTACATCATTGGCGTGAAATTCTATGGCATGTCAACTTGGTTTTTCGGAATCTCTCCCGAAGGCATTGGCACAGTGGGGATGCTTCTCAACTTTGTCGTGACCTATACTGTTTCTCGCTTAACGCCTCCACCACCATTAGAAGTTCAAGCAATGGTTGCGAGGTTACGTTCTCCTGAAGGAAATGGAGTAGGTCTTAGTGATCTAGGGGAAGAACAGTTAGATTGAGGTAACGTAGGTTAAGAGTCAAGAGCCCCTGACGGGGTGAAGGCAGAGGGCAGAGGGCAGAGGGCAGAAGGAAAAAATACCTCGAAAATAAAGGGCTAGAAACCAATGATAGCAAGACTTTTAGTGAATTTTGTTGATTTTTTAGCTTCTGAAGAGTCAAGAGTCAAGAGTCAAAAGTCTTTTAGAATAGAGATCTCAATATTTTTGAATAGGTGTTGTATTTACGCCCACATTCACTAGTGTAGATTAGACAATTTACGAAATATATGGTTAAAATCGTTAGTCGCAAATCTTTAGGAACTCAAACTGTATATGATCTTGGAGTTGCCAGAGATCATAATTTTTTATTGGCTAATGGTACTGTTGCTTCTAATTGTTTTAATAAATCTCACTCCACTGCCTATGCCTATGTTACCTATCAGACTGCCTATCTGAAAGCTAATTATCCGACGGAATATATGACAGCACTACTGACTGCTAGTAGTGGCAATCAGGACAAAATTGATAAATATCGGGAAAACTGCCAAAGAATGGGCATTGATGTCCTGGCACCGGATATTAATCGCTCTCAAAACGATTTTGTCCCCTTCTCGGAAGAACAGCAAATACTTTTTGGTCTATCGGCAGTAAAAAATTTGGGACAGGCTGCAATTGAAAATATCCTCGAAGCCAGAGAAGAAGCCGGCGGAACCTTCGAGTCCTTAGCGGATTTTTGCGATCGCGTAGATCTGCGGGTTGTCAATAGTCGGGCCCTCGAAACCCTAATTTATTCTGCTGCTTTTGATGGGATTAATACTAATCGCAGACAGTTAGTCAATGATCTCGAATTACTTGTTCCCTGGGCACAAAAAAAGACCAAAGAACGAGCTAGTGGTCAACTGAATATATTTGACATGATGAGTGGCACAGAAACTGAGCAATCTGATGATAGTTTTCAAGAAGCCCCCAGCGCGCCCCCAGTAGAAGATTATCCTCTGCAAGAAAAGCTCAAATTAGAGAAGGAATATTTAGGATTTTATATTACGGATCATCCTCTCAAAGCGGCAACTCAAGCAGCCCAAATTCTTTCTCCGATTAACCTTAGTCAACTTGCTGAGCAGAATTCTCGTCAAAAAGTCAGTGCAGTGGTGATGTTAACGGCCGTTAAAAGAATTATCACCAAAAAAGGCACTCCCATGGCATTCCTTTCCCTAGAAGATATCACCACAGGAGATGTTGAAGGAACAGTCTTTCCTAGCACCTATGAAAAAATCGACCCTTTATTACAGGAAAATGCGCGCCTGATTATTTGGGGTAAGGTTCAAAAAAGAGATGACAAATATCAGTTAATTATTGACGATGCTGAGCCGATTGAAAAAGTCAAAATGCTCATGCTCGAAATTGAACCCGAACATATCTTAGATCCCTCTCGGCAATATCATCTCAAAACGATTTTGCAGGAACAAGCGGGGGAGAAAAAACAAGGAAGAATTCCGGTCGTAGCGATCATCCAACAAGGACAATACCGCCAATTTATTCGTCTAGGCCCGCAATATTGGGTGCAAGATGAAACTATTGCAATTAACAGATTAACGCGATCGGGTTTTGCGGTACGCACCGAGCCCCTAGTTTCCCTGTGATTTTAGGTGGGTCACTAAAGCTTGTAAGCCTAAAAGATAGCTATTGGCACCAAAACCACTAATTTGGCCAATCGCGATCGCAGCAATATAAGAATGGTGGCGAAACTCTTCTCGACGATATATATTACTGAGATGAACTTCTACAGTTGGAATAGCCACCCCAGCAAGAGCATCACGAATTGCTACACTTGTATGAGTATAAGCCCCTGCGTTAATGATGATTCCCTGGTGCTTCCCTTGAGCTTGGTGAATGGCATCTACCAAGGCACCCTCATGATTCGACTGCAAGCAAGACAAACCTACCTGCAATCTTTGAGCTTCTTGTTGCAGACTCTCGTTTACTTGAGCCAGGGTCGTCGAGCCATAGGTTTGAGGTTCTCTAATGCCCAAAAGATTGAGATTCGGCCCATGAATGGCTAAAATGCTTATTTGATCCAAAATTAATAGCTATATACAATCAGCGATAGTTACGAGATCTGCGATCGTTAACAGGAATTGGAATCAGCTCTGGTTCTGTTTCTACTTCAGGACCGGCAAGCACATCCATAACTTTTCGTGCTAATTCTCGTAATTTTCCTAGTAGTTCTTCTAAATAGTCCATCAATCAGACGGCTCCTGTAAAATTTTTTTACTATTTAATAAACATGCAACCAAGGGTAAAGATAATCCCAAACTCACTTAAACCTTAGTTATTTAAGTTAGGTTTTCGTTCTAGTCTCGATTGCACAACTAATGATTACGGCTATTGCCCCAAGCTTAGTTTATCAGACTAATATCAATTAGGTTAACACATGTTAAGTATAGATATCTAGTATCTGCTTCCTTGGGTAAACATTGCTGATCAGTGAAAACCTCGATTTTTCGAGATTTTAGAGCAAAGCCGGGAACAAAGCTTTATTTAGAATTAAGATTTGCCGCTATCCTTATGGGATTCCTGATTGAGCAAATTAAAGATATCGGAGAAAAATGCTAGATTAATAAAAGTTAATATTTTGTAGATAAATTTTATAATTCTTGTCTTTGAGCTTTTATCTTGCACTAAAGAATCGGGATTGAATCACAAGACGAGATCATCTAGCCAACCTATGAATCAAACATTAAGCACCAACAAAAAATCCTATTATCTGGACGAGTGGAAACGAGGCTATGATTCCCAACCCAACGAATATGACTATGAAATAGATAATGTAGTAGGGAAGATCCCCCTAGAACTTGAGGGGACATTATTCCGCAATGGCCCTGGTTTGCTAGATATCGCAGGAACCCCAATTCATCATCCTTTTGATGGCGACGGCATGATTAGCGCTTTTTATTTCCAGCATGGCAAAGCCTATTTTCGGAATCGGTTTGTTGGCACAAAAGCTTATTTGCAAGAAAAAGCAGCGGGCAAGATATTATACCGAGGGGTCTTTGGTACGCAGAAGCCTGGAGGCTTACTAAACAATATTTTTGATCTTAAATTAAAAAACATTGCCAATACTAACGTTATCTACTGGGGCGGTAAATTACTTGCATTATGGGAAGCAGCCGAACCTTATCAGTTGAACCCCCAAACATTGGCAACGCTTGGCATCGATTATTTAGATGGGGTCTTGCAACCGGGAGAATCTTGGGCGGCTCATCCTTGGGTAGATCCTCATTCTGTAATGGATAATGGTCAACCTTGCCTGGTGAATTTTTCCATTAAACCGGGACTTTCCAGCAAAATCACTTTATTTGAATTTGCCCCCGATGGAAAAATATTACGTCGTCATTCCCATGTGATTCCCGGATTTTCGTTTATCCATGATTTCGCGATTACGCCTCATTACTGCATCTTCTTTCAAAATTCGGTGAACTTTAATCCTTTGCCATTTCTGTTTGGTTTAAAAGGAGCAGGAGAATGTGTGGAGTTTCAACCGAAAAACCCGACTCGTGTGGTTTTGATTCCTCGTGATCCTGAGAATAAACAGGTTAAGACTTTTATGGTTGATTCTGGCTTTGTTTTTCACCATGCCAATGCGTTTGAAACAGGAAATCAAGTTTGTATCGACTCCATTGCCTATGCCACATTGCCCCAAGTACAACCCAATTCAGATTATAAAGAAGTTAACTTTGATGATTTAGATCCAGGAAAGTTATGGCGATTCTCTCTGAATCTAGAAGATGGAATTGTCGATCGCCAATTAATAGAGAATAGTTGTTGTGAATTCCCCACAATCAATCCTGAAAAAGTGGGGAGAGATTACCGTTATTTGTTTATCGGTGCTGCCCATGAAGATACTGGCCGAAATTCTCCTTTGCAAGCCATTCTAAAATTAGACATGGAAACAGGAGAACGTCAGTTATATTCTTTTGCCCCCCATGGTTATGTTGGAGAACCGATTTTTGTTTCTAAACCCAATGCCGTAGCAGAAGATGAGGGTTGGATTTTGACTCTTGTCTATGATGGTGAGCATCATCGCTCTAGTCTGGCAATTTTAGATGGGCAAAATATCGAAGGGGAGCCTGTGGCTTTATTGCATTTGAAACATCATATTCCCTATGGGTTGCATGGCAGTTGGACTAATGAAGTGTTTTAATCTGAATTTCATCTTTCATTTTGCTGAGGACACGACATCGTTTAACTAACAATTCTTCTTATCCAAGAACCAATGAAAGCTTACACTGGTAATAATTAGAATTAGCCTTCGGTTGCGAGTAGAATTTGCTTGTGGAGGGAACGGGTAGCGCGATCGCCTACACTCTCGGTTTGAGAAGTTTGATGACAATTCAAAATGCTATTATCTTCAGCGGTAAAACAATTTGGAGAGATTTGACTTTTGGTAAACAGCCATCGAAAAGTTTCCTGCATTAAAATTATCTCCTAAATCGGTTGAGAGACATTAGTGTCTCTTAATGCGATGAAAATGATTTAAGAGACAGTGTCTCAAGGACGTTTTGGAGTGTCTCCAAATTTATAAATTAAGATACACCTTGTAACCGACATTTCGCAGGTTACTCAACAAAGTAAATAATATTTTTGACAAGCATTGCCGAGAAAGCGCAAAATCAACAAACGCTCATCAGTAAGATTAGAAACTTGCTTCTGATAATTGACAGTAACAATGTGGACAGCCTGAAAACATTGAAAAACCCAACGCAAAGTAGGAGATGCTGTCGGTTTACCAAGTTGATTAGGAATAGTTGATTGCTCTTGAGCCAAAGCTTGACGGAGCTGCCGTTGACCCAAAGTATAAACTAGTAAGCATAAACCCATAACCATTGCTAAAGCAGCAACTCGTTGAGGAGTGTTTAAAAAGACACTAGAAGTAAAAAACAAAGGATCTTTGAGGAAACGAAAGCCTCTCTCCGAACTTTGCTGACCTTTGTATTCTTTGAGAACCTTCTCGTTAGAGAGAATTTCCACATCAAGAACATTGGTCGCTAAAATAAATTTGCCAGCTCGTCGTCGGTCAATCTTAACTGCTTCCGAGTCCTCAATAATAGATGCCGTAACACGATAGGTAATCTGCTCAGGTTGCTGGTTTTTTGCTCGGTCTTCCTGCCTGAGAATAATGAAGATTAGTCTCAATTTCCAAGGATTCTAAACAGTGATATTTCCATTCTTGACTCAATTTTTGAGCAGCAATTTCCGCATCCATAGCACAAGCAAAATCTTGTTTCATTAAGCGATTCAGTTTTCCTTGAGCTAAGATTAGTTTCTTTTGGATTCTCTTGTCTAATTGTTCCAGCTGACGAGCACGACGTGATTCACTTTCAATCACTAACCAACGCTGGTGAACTCCTCCATAATCACTACAACAGGATGCAATTCGATAACCAGAAACTTCACTCGCTTCAAATGTTTCCTCTCCTAGCGATTCTACTAGTATCTTCACTGCTTTGATACTTGCGGGAACTAGAGTAATCCAACGCAATTGTCCCATTTTTTGGAGATTATTGGCACTATAGAGAGCGCTGTCAGCAACATAAATACTATCAAGATCCCATTCTTCACGAAATTCTCTCATTAATCTAGCAAATACAGCTTTATCCGCTTCATTGCCATCTGCAATTCTCAGAAACAAGGGAATATCTCCATCTCCCGTACAAATTACATCCATCATAAATTGTTTTAAATCTGGTCTATGGTCTTTGGAGTATCCATAAGTAATCCGAACGCCTTCTATTGATTCACTGTTTTCTCTTTCATATTTACCCTCTACACTGAAACTGCTGGAATCGAGATGTAGACTCTCAACCCCAATCTTCACTTGACGCTGCGCTAGCATTGCAATGTTAGTGAACATTGGAGTTAATCCATAATCCCATAAACTATCCAATGCCCTTCCGATTCGGTCATCGTTGAGATGTTCTGGAAGGATGCCTTCTCCTAGGAGATGTTCTGTTGCCTTGCCTACGAAAAACTCTTTAAACAAGTATAGTGGTGCACTTACAAAGCCCAATCCATTGAGAATCATTGCCTTGAGCACTTGACCTGTACTTATTATTTGTTGTGGATGCTTCTTTATGTGCCGATCTATTTCTTCTACTATTCCAATTTGGTCAACTATTCCTGCTACTATTCCTAAGTGATCTATATTTTTAACTTGGATATCCAAAATATATTATTCTGAACTCTTCATAAAATACCTTACCTCTATTCCTTCACCTGCGAAATCCAGGTTGTAATCATAATGGTGATGATAAATTAAGATTAGTGATTGCAGAAAGGAGTAGTCGATCTGGATTGATAATTCAATTAATGTTAAGTATCAATAATCTGATTTCCTACTTTTTAGGAATACTATTTCTCTTTCTACATCGACAGGAATTTTCAAAATACTAATTAGTCTTTGTCGTACTTTAAAGTTAATATCGTGCATATAACAATGCTTAATAACAATCTGCTTTAGCATACGTATGAAAATATAATTTTTTATATATTTACGATACAATTTTGAAATATTATCTACATCCAAATCTTTCTTGAATTGAAGATCTATTATTAGCTTGATTAAGTAAGCTGCAGGAGTATTAATATTTTTAGTGACTTTACTATAAATATCTTCTCCTTTATTAGAACCTAAAGCATGAGCAATCTTAGTAAGTATTGACAAAATCAAATCGTAATTTATATCCCAAAAAAAAGTTTCTACAACTTTGACTATCTTAGAATTAGAATACTCAGGATTATTTTCTATAAAATATTCAATTTTTCTAATAGTTTGCTCTCTAGCATAATCATTGATTTGCATAAAAATGCTTAACAAGCGCAATGATGACATCAAAGATTCTTCATAGATTAATTCTAAAGAATCTCTATCCAAAGACCCCATTCTATTTCTGAATATTTGTCCGCATACTTCTGTTGCGCCAAAAACTTGCCGAATGTCATTAAACAACTTAAATTCAGGAGTCGCTTCAATATTTAGTTGTGGCTCTTCGTCGCTTGAATTATTTTTTTCAATTTCGTCTTTTAGCTCGTCTTCTCTACGACGCTCTTGGCGAGTATCTCGATTCTCTAAGACTAAATCAGGAATTTGACTGGCAAAACTCTGCAAAAAAGGAAGCGAATTTTTTTCTAGAGTTATTGCTATATTATTTGAGAATAACTCCATGACAGAGTAAAGAATTTCATCTAGAATTCGAGGATCTTTAGTATGATGAGTGAGGAATAGAATGATATTTCGTATACCTTCTAAATGTATTTTGCTTATAAGGTACTTGATTTTTTCTTCTGATTTTATATTTTGGTAAAGATTATCAGCTAAGTTTTTAGCTGCAAAAAAATAAAATGAATATTGATAGCGAAATCGAATTCCTCCTTCCAAGTTGTTTAATATGTTTGCTTCTGTAAGCTTATTGATTACTATACTCCGATCTACAGATAAATATTTTTGCGAATAATTATCAAAAAAATCATCTAATTCAAGCTCGCTTAGTGTATATTGTTTACCATCAAGTAAAGTACCAGCAAGCTCGGATAATACATTAAAATATTTTTCTATTTCATCTGGCTTAACTCTGCCTCTTTCAAGCTGTTGATAAATTAGATATTGATAACAATGACCGTATGAAGTCAACTCAATTTTCTTAGTATTGACAACTTCAAAAGAAGATATAAACATCAAGACATATAAAGGTTTAGCAGGTACTATAGTTGTGCTAACTAAACTATTGACATGACGTTTTAGAGTATCGATACGCTGCCAATAATGATTGTTTTGGTAATCCTCTTCGGATTCGAGTCCAACCCATTTTTCAATCAATTGCGTTCTTTTAACATTATTTAAAGGTAATAACTTTAATACTTGGTATTCATCTAATTCCTTATAATGGGGAATATCATAACGGAATATATCCTCAGCCAGAATAATTATTCTATCAAAATTTTTATCTAGCTTTTTCAAAAGCTCTTTTCTAGCTCTTTCACTTATATTTGTGCTTGAAAAGTTATCAACAAAGCAAATTCTCTGAGAATAATTAATAAAATATTTATAAGAAATGTTTTCATAGGTATTAGATACTATTTTGTCCAAGCACTTATCAAATTCAAAAAATTTAAAACAATTAGCATCAATAATTATTGGTAAATAGTTGTGTCTTAGTGAAAATACAAATAATTGTTTGATTAATGCCGTTTTTCCTGATTCTGGTTCGCCTAAAATAACAATTTTTGATTCTAATTCTAGAAATCGTTCGCTATTAATTATTGAATTTACATCCTCTGAGTAGTTGGATTTCACTTCTAAATCTGGGTATATAAACAGATTATTGAGCTTTAGTTTTTCTACGCGAGGATGGCTAAATTGAATATCTATTTCTTGGATATATTCATAATATTTAGCGTGACATCTTGGCTTGATTTCTGAATTTATCTCGCTCATTGAAATAATATTGTTATCAATTTTATTTTGCTGCTGATTTTCAGTTAACTCTTTTTTTTTAAGTCAGTCGCCTCTAAATGATGCTGGGAATTCAAAAAATGACTTTCTAAAGTTGGTAATAATATTCCTCGCTCTGTATTGTTGTTAATCTCGAAATTCTTTTGAATAAATTTTCTTACTGATAAGTAGGGCCGATCTTCTCTTGCAGTTGGTTTTGCAATATCAATATGATCTTTATTTAATGGTATAGGAGTAACGCCAGAAATTCCTGGGTTTGCACTATCTTTATCAACTACAATTAGTTCTAATGGTATCTGCTTTACTTTTCTGGTTGGTAGTGATTCACAAAAAGCTTTAATTGGAATTTGCGATAATTGCTCTTGATTACGATATACTTCGTTTAGCTCTCTCAAACGAGAATTATGTGCTTCTAACTCCTTTACATTAATGCTACTTCCCAAAATGCATTTAATGTACTTAGACCACGTTGCTAAATTTGAACCCATATGAGGAGTAGATAAATAGATTATTCCTCTAGTAGACTTTAAAATTCTTTTCCAAGATTCATTTCCAAAGTCATTGCTATGCCTTAAAATTTGCTTAACGACTAATCCTCCCATACTATGAGCAATGAAAATAATCGGTCGGTCGCCAATTTCATGATCTTCTAATAAAGCAACAATATTAGTAGCTAAATCTACTAAGGGCATTCCATTTTCACGACCAAAAGGCTTGGCGAGATACGATACTGTCCAAATTCCAACTGATTTAATATCTTGACCTAGCCATTGCAACCAAGAATTTTGAGATTCCTCTTTACCTTGAGGATGCCAAGTAGAAAAAGCATTACCACCTAAACCATGAATAAAAACTACATCTCCATAGCGAAATTCATTATTAGTTCCCTCAAGTGGATGTAATTTATTCGTAATATTCATTTAATAAAGCATATTTACTATACTATTTCTAACCAGAGTCCGGAATAAGCTAAAACCCTTATTATCTCGTTGTCTGAAAGTACTGGTACTTTGTCCAATAATGGATAAGAATGTTTGACTCAAGCTAATGTTTTCCTAAGATAGCATAGATATTTAAAAACATCAGTTTTTTTGGAAATTTGACTATTATTCACATAATAGGGAATGAGTCTTTTAAGTTCCAATAATTTTGTCTGTTGGAAAAATTGATTTCCGAAATAACTTTTCTTTGGCCTTTGTATAGCAGCGGAGAAATTTTGGTCGCTAAGCAATTTTCTGGTCAAAACTGTCCCACTTACGATTATTGAGTATTGAATTTATTATTGTTTGTAATCACCATTTAGCAATAGTTTCAGAAAATAACTGTCCCAGTAAAAAACATAAGCGGGACAGTAGCCTAATATACTGACTTGCCTCCATAAATAGTTTCAATGCATTTTGATTTTAAAAATTAAAGCCCTTGATTCATAAGGATTTCAGCCATTAAATTTTCCTTAGCGACCAAAATTTCTCCGTTGCTATCAAAAGGCCTATTAGCAACTCTTGCTATTACTATTATTGCAACAACTAGCTTAATCGGTTTTACAGCAGGCACTAGCACAGCAGAACCTGACTGGAATCCTCCTTGCTCTGGATGTCATCGATAACCTTGGTAATAGTTAATTATCGGTAAATTTTATGCTTAAAGGAAGCTATCTTAGGATTAAGGATTACTATTAATTAAATTTTGGGTAGTCATGTAGAAGTAATGATATAAAATAATCGTTGAAATTAAGAAACTTCTACTGATGCCAACTTGTCCCAATTGTTCTTCTGGAAAAACTGTCAAAAATGGGCATATTCACAACGGCAAACAAAGATTTAAATGTCATGATTGTGGACGTCAATTTATTGAAAATCCCACCAAGATCTTGATTGACCAAGAGAAACGAGAACTGATTGACAGATTACTTTTAGAGCGGATTTCATTGGCAGGAATTTCCCGTGCGGTACAGGTTTCTCAAAGATGGTTGCAAACCTACGTTAACGAAAAATATGCTCTAGTACCGCGAGAAATCTCAGTAGCGGCAAAAAAAAGGAAAGTTAACGATTTAATGTGATGAATTATGGTCATTTGTTGATAACAAAGGTAATAAACAGTGGGTTTGGCTGGCATTAGACGCTGATCCCAGAGAAATTGTCGGGGTTCATATTGGCGATCGCGACGAGTCAGCAGCTAGAAAATTATGGAATTGTTTACCCCCAATCTATCGTCAATGTGCTGTTGCCTACACAGACTTTTGGGCAGCTTATGGAGCAGTATTTCCGAGCAAACGACATCGCGCAGTTGGCAAAGAAACAGGCAAGACTAGCTATATAGAAAGATTTAATAACACTCTTAGACAAAGAGTCTCCCGTTTAGCAAGGAAAACTTTGTCTTTCTCCAAATCCTTAAAGAACCATATCGGCGCTATTTGATATTTCGTTCACCACTACAATGGATCATTACTTATTTAGCACTACCAAATTTTGCTGACAATTACTTAACTCTTTCCGAGTAGATTGTAATTCTGCTCGGAATTTCTCAATTTCATCCTTACTCAGGGAAGGTGAAATTGATTCTGAAGTGCCGATAATTCCGTTTTTAGGAAATTGAGACATTGTATAAAGTCCGATCACAAGCTACTCTGAGATCGCAAGTTTTTAAATACTAAAACTTGAAACCTCTTTACTTTTTCAGCTAATTAAGCAGCGATCGCATCAAAATAGTAAGAAAAAGTTAAAACTGAGACAAAATTAGACTTTGCAGATGAAAAGTCGAGGCACAATGTTGATAGATAGCTTATTTACGTCCACTTCTGCTAGCAATAAACAGCATTAGCAAGAATCAAGCTTACCAAGGCAAAATTTCCCCATTAGCATGCCAAAACGTTCCTGTATTTTCAAGATTTAGTTCCTCAATACGGGCGAGTAATCCTTTAACAGATTGTTCTGGGGTAATGCCTGAATCAGTAAAACCAGTCATCCGAGTTTTGACCAATCCTGGATGAAGAATCGCAACCGAGATGCCTTGGGGTTTGAGGTCCACAGATAGGGATTTCCCAGCCATGGATAAAGCCACCTTAGACATACGATAGCCATAGGAACCACCTGAAGTATTATCATCGATTGATCCCATACGACTAGTCATCATAATGACTTTTGAGCCTTGTTTGAGATTGGGAAGCAAAGCTTTAGTTAGTCGTAGAGCTCCAATGGCATTAACTTCAAATTGTCGGCGAATACTGTCGAAATCGAGACTATTAAGACTAATGCGCTCTACAATAGCAGCATTGTTAATCAAAACATCAATTGATTGGTTCTTAAGTCTTCTGGCCAAATCACCAACCTGCTCCTCGTCCGTAATATCGACACCAGTTTCGATGGTAATGCCCAAATTCTCTAACTTTGATGATGCAGAACGACAGACCGCAATAACGCGATCGCCTCGCTGCTGAAGTTGACGGCAATATTCTAAACCAATGCCGCGATTTGCTCCTGTTACTAAATAAGTACTCATTAATTCAATTATTAATAGGTGTTGCTTTTTCTACAGAACCATTATTAATGCCCATCGTTAACTGCAAAGGAATGTTCTTGGGGTAAGCCTTCACGACTTGTCGATATACAGCATGGTTAGTTGGCAAAGTAATATTTTGGCCATCTTGCTGATAGGTAATATGATACTTAACTTGTCTCAAAAGTTCCGGCTTGCCTGGTTTTTCGTAGGCTCTTTTTTGTCGGGCTTCAATTTCATCTAAACTGGGCTTGGGCGGTATTTTTGCCCACCATAACCCCTGATCATCGGGGCCAAAAGCTGCATTTTCTGGCCTTTCCCCATTGATATTCAGCAAAGAAACCGAGGCGAACTCTTCAAACCGTCCTAGTTTCCCTTCCGTGGAGGTATTAGCGTAATTTGCCTGCCAAGTCAAAATAGTTAAAGCCGCAGCTTCGTATTGAGTGGCGTTTTGAGTTCCACAACCAGCAAACATTACGACTAAGCTGCAACTCAAAATCGCTAATAGAAATTGACGAAATTTTTTCCAAGATTTGTGAAAAGCGTTTCTCATATTCATAAGATACAGTTTGCTGTTCCCTATTCCCTATTCCCTATTCCCTATTGATGATAACGGTTAACTGAATATAGCTCTTTTCTTCTAGAAGATAATATGTAAAGATACGTTAAGTTTTAAAGATTAAGATTTCTATATTTTAAGTTGCTGTAATATTTTTCGGGAGAATTTGTTAGTGAAGAATTTGCTTTTGAGTGTATTTGTACTAGTCGGAGCCATTGGCAGTAACCAGGTTTTAGCAACAGTAAAAATACCAGAAGTAGATTTGATGACCAGAATTCTCCAGGATAATATTCTGTCAAATGAGGTTACTAGGCGATCACCACAGCAGACCAGC
The DNA here is from genome assembly GCF_000332055.1 of Xenococcus sp. PCC 7305. Taxonomy (GTDB): domain Bacteria; phylum Cyanobacteriota; class Cyanobacteriia; order Cyanobacteriales; family Xenococcaceae; genus Xenococcus. The sequence goes on from NZ_ALVZ01000218.1 coordinate 49,058, forward strand.
AAGATACCAAATTCACTGATCCCTAACGATTCTGCATCTTACCCAGACAATCTTGTCACAGCTCAAACGGTGGGTCAAATAAAATTAAAATTTCACTTATTAGAAAAGATCAATAGTTTATTGCTGGTCGAATTTCCCATGGCGACAACAGAAATTGCGACGACTAATATTGAACAGGCAAAACCACCATTAGAATCAACCAGCTCCTTAACAAAAAATAATAATTCACCTCGTTATCCGAAGATTGCGCGCAGTAGTTTAATTGTTAATCTTCCAGAGAATAAAGCATTTTCGACGCAATTAAGTTTGGTCAATCCAGCACCGGAAATGAAGAATATTACTAGTGGTTTTGGTTGGCGAATTAGACCCTATAGTGGTCAAAGACAATTTCATAAAGGTATTGATTATGGAGCTCCGTTGGGTTCTCCTGTGGTGGCAGCGGGCAATGGCATTGTGACCAAAGTGGTATCGGGATGTGCCGATTTTCGCAATCTTTCCTGTGGTCAACAGTTTGGCAATAGAATTGAAATCGATCATGGCAATGGCGCGATCGCAACCTATGGTCATCTATTGCATAATTCGATCAAGATTACCGAAGGGACCAAGGTTTGGCAAAACCAAGAAATTGCCCAAGTTGGCAGTTCGGGCTGGTCTTCGGGAGCCCATCTTGATTTTAGGATCGAGGTTAATGGAGAATTTCAAGATCCGAATAAATATGTGAAATAATTGCAGACCCCAACAGTTGCGGAGATTGACGTTTTTCGGCAATATGAAAGCGGAATCCCCACCCTATAAGGTAAATAATTGTGTCTTCATTGTCTTATCTTTTGAATGTTGAGCAATTTCTCAGCCATTGCAGCCAATCTAGCGGACATACCTTTAATGCTTTTACCGAACTGTTAGCCAATTTGCGATCGCCTGAGACGAGAATCAGTACTCGAAAATTCTTGTCATCATTGCACCAAGCTTGGTTGAAAAGGGAGCATCAAGAGCAATTTTATTTTTCCTTTGTTACTCAAGCGGTCAAAACGGCTAATGGCGATCGCCAAGAATTATTATTACTATTATTTCCGAGTATCTTTGCCCCAGAAGAATGGTCATTTACCTTTTATGAAGGGTTACTCCGTTATCCTGCGGAAGAATTTTATGATCGCCTGGTTGTGGAACTCGGTTGTGGCTGTGGTTGGATTACCCTCGCGATCGCCTTACATTCTTTGCCGAAGAAAATTTACGGCGTCGATATAAATCCCCGAGCGATTATTTGTTCCCAGTTAAATCTTTATCTCAATGCCCTGGACAAAGAAGGCGAACCAATTCTAGACCAAGAAGAGTTCACTTTATTAGAGCGAGTTGAATTTGCCGAATCCAATCTACTAGAATATTTTTTCGTCCATCCCAAACCCTTGGATCGCATCATTGGTTGTATTCCCCAAGTGCTAAACCCTGAACTGGAAGTAATGCGAAATTTAGTGAAACAGGAAGCTAATGACGAATTTCTCCATTCTTTGAGTAATTATTGTGAAAAACAAGGCTATGTGGAGGATCAATTTGGGTTAGGGTTATTAGCCAAAGCCGTAGAGCAAACCATCAAACTGCTACGACCGACAGGCAAGATTATCCTCAATTTTGGCGGACGACCGGGAGCAACGGTTCTCGAACGTTTGTTGACAAGAAGAGGCTTGGAAATTCGCCGGATTTGGGAAACTAGAGTGCGACAAGATCCTGATACCGATATCTCGGGGCTAGTGGCTATTGAAAAAGCGACCGGGCATCGCTTTGAATTTTTTATGACACCACGGGGCAATCAACCAATTTCTGCGGCGACAGCTCAGGTTTATAGCGAACATGGTGGCGAAATTTTTCATTCTGTTGCAGTTTATGAAGGGATTCTAGCCTATCCGAACTGGCTCAAACAGATTTTTGCTGTCCTAGAAAAACCTCAGTTTCAGCAGGTTAAAAATGCCTTGGATCTGACGGAAAATGATTCTAAGGTAGCAGAAGAGAGATTTTACTGGCTGGCATCTTTGTTTACCTATCTCGATAATTGTTCCCATTTCCCCTATGGGCTGATCGAAGGTGATTTTGGATTAAGAGAGAGAATTGTAGCCTATTTCCGTAATTATCATTCCATTCCCTGGAATAATAACAATTTAGTAATCACACCATCACGGATCGAGATTATTAATAATTTATTGGCTATTTATGAACCCCAGTTGGTGACGGTGGATAAGAGTTTGCGATCGCTAATTCCCCACCATTGGCAGGCTAATCACGAATCACAACTGATTGAAACTCCCAGAACAACCAAGCTATTGCGTCAATTAATGGGCCAACTGAAACCATCTCTGGTAATTACTGGTTTGACTCCATTTGAGATGCTTACCGAAGAGCCTTTGGCGTCTTTGGTTGAAATGGCAGAAAAGATCGGAGCTTTGCTAGTAGTAGATATTTCCGATAATTTAAACCTTTCGAGTCATCCAGCTAATAATGGGCTGTTTGAATATTTAGCAAGTAGAACATTACCAAGCAATGTAATTTTACTGGCAGATTTGATCAAGAACCGCTTGTACCCTGACATTTCGCTCTGTATCGGGGTTACCAGCCATGGTGAGCTGAGGCAAGATTTGATGAGAGCAGCGGAACTAACCTATAGTCGCTGTTCCTGGATTGCCCAATTTTTCTATCAACAACTTCTCGAACAATTACTATATTTTCAGACTCCCAGATTTGGACAAACTACTATTGAGGTGACTGAACCAGCTAATGCGGCTGATTTTTGCCGATTATCGCGATCGCCTGCGGTGACTCAAGCCTTTAAGCATCCTGCAATTCAAGAAAGTGAATTACCTTTTACCGCCGCAACAATTCGGCTTGATAATGCCGATAACTGTCTAGCAAGTCCTGTAGTATTGAAAGAGGCGATCGCAGAAGCCTTTGCTCGCCAAGAAATTACCAAAGAGGACACAGCAATTGACATTCCTTTGGCTTCTGTGTTTGCCCAAAGATATCAAATCAAATTTTTGGATCAAAATCATTTGCTCTGTGGTGCAGGGGTCTCATCCCTTTTTACGGCGATCATAGAGAAATGTCGTCAAACTCAAGGTACTTTTATCTTTCCCCAAGGAGCCTATGGTGTTTTTCGCGCTGCATTAGATTTCCAGGGAGTCCCGGTTAAAACCATAACAGGTCGAGAATCAGAAAATTTCAAAATTAATCTAGAGATTTTAGAAAAAACTTTGCAAAGCACCAAGCAACCTTGGTTGTATCTCAATGCGCCTTTGGCTAATCCTACAGGCACTTACTATTCTTCAGCAGAATTACAGGCAATTATTGAGTTGGCTGATCAATATGATACTTGGGTCGTGTTGGATCTTATTTTCTCTGGTTTAGAATTTGCGGCGGCGAAAACGGCGATCGACTTATCTTGGTTACAAGAAAGACGCCAAAGAAGCTCAGGTCCAATTCTTATGGGCGGAATTTCCAAAGAATTTGCGGCGGCAGGACTACGTTTTGGTTATTTATATTCTCCTGATATGGCGATCGTTAAGCAAATTAAGGAATTAATGCGCACTAAACTTCCGCAAAGCACTATGTATGCAATGGTAAGATTTTATGAAAAACTGGCCAGTAGAGATGCGGGCTTACAGTTGCATCTAGAAAACCAGCGCAGATATTTGCAACAACGGGCCCAATTATTAACTACTACTCTCCAGGAATCTGGTTGGACAGTGATTTTTCCTGAAGGGGGATTGTTTCTAGTCGCCAAACCCTCAGCTTTTCTTGGCAAAACTTTATCTTATGAGGAGGATGGCAAGCAATACAAAACTGTAATTGATGGAGATACCATTACCAGGGTTTTATTTTCTAAAGTTGGATTAAATATTAATAGTGCAACCTGGACCAATCTGCCCAACTATTGTCGCTTCGTTTTATCTGGCTCGGAAACCGAATTTCAAGGGGCATTGCCAAGAATCAGAGAATTTTATCAAAAATTTGCTCACTAAACCTAACAGGAAAGCAACAATGAACATTGACAACAATTTAAAAAAAAACAACGAAGATTTACAGAAAAAGACACCCTCAATCTTGGCACTCTGGGCGGTGCCTCGCTCTGTCTCCACAGCTTTTGTCCGCATGATGATAGAAAGAGATGATTTTCATGTTTTTAATTCATCCTTCTCGGTTTATTATTATTTCAGTCACGACCGTGTTTTTGACCGTTATGGGGTAGAAGCAGATGATTCTTATGATTATCAAGCAGTACTCTCTTCCTTGGAAAATACTTCTACCAAAAAACCTCTTTTTTTAAAAGATATAGCTTATTACGTCAAGGAATGTATGAGCAAGGAATTTCTTAGTCATTTTCGTAATACCTTTATCATTCGAGATCCTAAATATGCACTGCCTTCGCTTTACAAAATAATGCCTGATTTTACTTTAGAAGAAACAGGATATGAACAGCAATATAGAATGTTGCAAATGGTACGAGAAAGCACGGGAAAAGTTCCTGTTGTTATTGATGGCAGCGAATTGAGGGCAAATCCAGAGGCGGTGGTGAAAGCTTATTGCCAGGCTGTCGATATTCCCTTTATCCCTCAGGCACTCAAATGGCAGCCCGGAAAAAAGTTTGCTCAAATGGAATTGTGGAAAGATTGGTACGACAATGTGATGAACAGTTCGAGGTTCTTGCCGTCCCAAGAGAATAAAGATGATGAGATTATCTTAAATAATAAAGTTGTTCAAGATGCCTATAAACATTGTTTACCTTTTTATCAGGAAATGTCTAAATATCGGATTCAGGTAAAATAATCTAGTGGACGCGGGCGTAAATAAGACAACCATCAACGAAGAGCAAAAAGCTGATATATCAAGACTCATTACTCATTACTTCCGCGCAGCGGCACTAGTCCCGCTATGGGTAAATACGCCAAAAGAACATACTTGATAATTTTGAGCTAAATGCTTATGTGAGCAATCTCCAAGCTTTAACAAAATTTCCTCGCATGATTGCTGCCACGCCACTTAAAGTTTTAACTTCGGGAATGTCAGGATTAATTTTCAATGCAATATTCAATTCCTTAGTTGCCAATCTTGGCTTCCAATCATAAAGATAAACAAAAGCAAGATAAGCATAATTATAGGGATTATTACTATCGAGTTCAGTAAGACTTTTAAAAGATGCGATCGCACCTCCCACATCCTGTTGCAATACTTGAGCTAAACCCACCGCATAAGTCCAATCCAATCTCTGTTGCAGAGTAATATCATCTTGTGCCAGGCGATAAGACAAAGCCAATTCTGTTTGTGCTAAATAATCTTGTTTACCATCATATTGATTAATGCGAGCAGTTTGAGCAAATATTGGGTCTAATCCTGTTATGTCTTGTCCCATATTCGGGGCAATAGTTCGTAATTGAGTAACTAAATCCAACTCTGGTGCGGGGATGTTTGCTGCATTAGGGTCAACAGTAATCTTGGTGTCGGGAATAGCTATGGGATACGTTTCTTTGGTTTGGCGATCGAGATAAGTCGCAGTTAATTTATAGTCCCCTGTAATTATATTTTCAGGAGCTAACATTGCTGTGGTTTCTGTTACTTGAAATAATGATTGTTGATCATGTTTACTATCAGCTAACATTCCCATGCCAATTCCATGATCGTGTAACCAGGAAGAATCTTTAACTTTATCTGTTTGATTTAGATTAGAAACTAGATTTTGATCTAACTGCCAAGTTAGCAAAACAATCCCTTGTTGCAACTGCTTCCAAGTTCCTTGCCATTGGTAAGTAACAGGAATAGGAATACCTGGGGCAGCAGTGTCAGGAAAAATAATTTCACTTAGTTTGATTGTTTCATTAATCTTATTTTCTTCGGAATTATTAACAAAAGCTTCTAGTTTTTCTACTGTAACTAATGGTTGACTACGATGATATAACTTTAACGTACTATTATCCGGAAGTGTCCAATCTTTCTGTAGTTTGAAATCGCCACCTGTTTCTATCAACTTAGTAATTGCTTGTTGCGCTTCGGGAATCGAGCCTTGGTCACCAGTTTTAGTTAGAAACCAGTCTAGAGAATTAGCATCTTGGTTAATTTCCTCAAGTCTAATTCCGACCTGTCTCCCAACCACTTGAAAGTTATTTTGTCCGCCATAAAAAGAGAAATTATGTTGATTAATCGCAGGAGTAGAAGGCAAAACTCCCAAAGTCGATCGCAAATAGGGAGATGTTCTCATAATTTCTTGGACAACCTCGGCGTTAGGATATTTAGTTCCCGAATAGGGATAATGCTCCACGCGAGGACTTAGACTATGAGCAATAAAGTTTAAGCCTAAGGGAAACATATTCAATAACATCAAGCCAATCGATAAACCAATAGTTACCCAAAGGATTCTCTGTTGCCATCTGATTCGCCAAGACAATAAAGCGATCGCAATCATCAAAGATAGAACAGGCAATAAAGGTAAAATATATCGAGCATCTTTATTAATATTGACAGAAGATAATAAATAGCCTCCTATCAAATAAATTACTAGCCATTTTAGATTATTTTTATTATGGGGAAATCGAGAAATGGAGGCATGGGGAAGAAAACGATAAATTAGATATAGGAAAAATACGACAAGGGGAATAATCAGAATATGCCAGGATAATAGATAAGGTAGTATTTTAATGTAGTATGTCCAGGCATCAAGACTATTAAGTGCGGGATCTCCCTCCGCGATCGCAGAATCTAAGGTAGCTCTTTTGCCTGAAGTTAAAATCAATAGCCAGTTGGTACGGTACCAAGGATAAAAGACAACCAAGCTAGCAAAAAATGCTGTGATTAACTGGGAAACTCTTAACCATTGCCGATCTTTAATGCAAGCAGATAATACCCAAACAATTGGCACAAACAAAAAGAATAATGCTGTTTGTTTGAGCAGCAGAGCAAAGCCAAAACTCAGTCCAAAGGCGATCGCGAGTAGCCAGGATTTTTTCTTGCCAATTTTCCAGAGAGTTAATAAATAGAAACTAAAAGCAACAATCGCAGTTAAAGGATAATCCAATAAAAATTCGAGACGATAATAATATAATCCTGGTAAAACTTGGCATAATCCGGCTGCCCATAAGCCGATATTGGCATTAAACAAAGCTGTCCCCAGACCATAGATAGAGATTAGCAATAAAGCATTATAAAAAATCATCACCAAACTAGCAGCATCGGCACTAGTTCCCCAAAGATTAATCAAAGGTGTCGTGAGAATATAATGCAATGGCGGAATTTTACTCGAAATTAGCCAAAAACTACGCCACCAATCGCCATCAAACAATTGAGGATTTTGTAGAGCATGCCAATAGTTTAGAGCCCCATTAAGATAGTCAGCCTGATCCCAAGCAGGAACAGAATGATCGAGAAAAAACCAAAGGCGATCGCAGGCTGTGACTATTAACCAAATTACTACCAAAATAATTAGGCTTTGTTTCCTATTAATTTGTTTTTGTCTCACTTGTTTCTTAATTATCACTTCCCACTAATAACAGATTAAAGTTGCTTCGTTATCATTTATAAGCTATGAGCGACAATTCTTTCGTTTCCTTAACCTGTCACCAATAAAATCACAATCATCGAAACATATTAGTCCTACTATGACCTAACTACTGTTTAATCAGGCAAAACCCTACTCAATTATTCCTGAGCAGTAGTATCGAAATATACTGGCCTGAAAATTTCCTGAGAAAATCCTGAGAAATATACAGTTTACTACATTGATTAACATTGTTATACTTAAATCGAACTGGCAGTTTGAAAAAAAACTCAAAATTTGATAACCCAAAAAAAACTGGGGATTGGTTGCAAATATAAAGTAATATCGATAAGAATCAATCAGAAAATCTGAAAATAAAAATAGTAGTTAAATGATTAGGATTGAATGCTTACCTTAAACCTTTTTTGGAGAAAGTTGTTTAGTACTTCGGAATCGCTAGCCACCTCAGAAACTGAGGAGTTTCCTGGTGAAATATTTAGTACGGGTAGGGAATCAATTACTCAGTCCCAAATCATGTTTAGCACAGAACGAGATATTGATATCTATGAGCTTGAGGAGTTATGCGATCGCGTTGGTTGGGCGCGTCGTCCTCTAAGAAAAGTTCGCAAGGCCATACAGAATAGTTTCCTTGTCGTTTCAATGTGGGAAATCAAAGGAAAAAGACGACGTCTAATTGGTTTTGCTAGAGCCACTTCCGATTGTGCATTTAATGCCACTATTTGGGATGTGGTAGTCGATCCTGGGTTCCAAAATCAAGGTTTGGGAAAGGCAATGATGAAATATACCATCAAAAAATTGCGAACGGCCGACATAAGCAATATTACTCTGTTTGCCGATCCTCAAGTAGTCAACTTCTATCGGAGACTAGGCTTTTTAGTAGATCCAGAAGGCATTAAAGGAATGTTTTGGTATCCCAATTAGAATCACTAATTACGAAGTTTAGATTTAACATCTCAAGGATTAGCACTTAAATGAACGTATACTTGATGTGCTTCGCAAAGAATTAGGTTGTTTTTTATTGATTTAGATCACTACGTTCCTGAAAATATTCGGCGAAAATAAATAGTGAAGTCTGCATCATCTGCTTGACTTTAAATAATAAAAGTATTTCTGGTGGTCAAAATTAGGCCCCCTATCTCAAAAAATGAATAATCTGATAAAAAGCCGCTGGAATCCCTTTCTTCCGACGGCGAAAGATTTGGCAAGAACGGAAGAACTTGCCAGCAAAAATGTAGTGACGGCAGGAGCACTCAGCTTTGTTTTTTTTCCTGCTGGACTCATTTACTTGAATAGAGGGATAAATGGTCTCAAAATATTAGGTTATATTTGTGCTGTGTCTTTTCTATTAGGTTTCATCGTAAAAACAAAAGAAAAATCCCATGATTTAGTTGCTTATATTGGTTTGGGACTCTTTACTACTGAACAGATTATTACTGTCAAAAGAGCTCAGAATAGACTACAAGGGAAATCGACATGGACTGCTGACACATTTAAGACAAATGACAAATACGAACAGCTAAAAGAGCTAAAACGTAAACACGAAAACAATGAAATTTCTACAGAAGAGTTTCAAATAGAAAAACAAAAACTTCTTGATTCTATCTGAATTTAGGCATGAGTCAGTAATAAATTTTTATATATCGGGGAAAATAGCAATGTCAAAATTTTTTAGTAATATTGGGAATATTAGTCGTGCAATTGGAGAGGGCTTTTCCGAAGCCGCAACTACGGGTTTAGCAACATCTCAAAGGCAAGACGAGATGTCAAAACTAGAAGTTCAAAAAAGAGAAGTCGAACTCAAACTTGAAAAAAACTATACTTTGATAGGTCAGCAAGTTGCAGATACATTGCGTAGAGCAGAAACTGTTGATCAAAATTTGCTTCAATCTCTATTCAGTCCGATCGCCAAACTAGATCGAGAAAAAGAGGAAATTCTGGCAAAAATTAAGGAAATAAAAGCTAAACAAGCCGATCAATTAAAAGCACAAGCTTTAATTCGGGTGAAAAAAGAAGTCGAAAATGAAATTGCCAAACTAAAAGAACTTAGGGATCTAGATGTTATAGATCAAACTGAATTTGAAGTTACGCAAGCAAAGTTAAATAAGCCTGTGGTTAATTTCGAGAGGCTTTATAATTTGAAAATTGCTTTTGAGCGAAATTTAATTACTCAAGAAGAGTATATCGAGAGAAAGGAAGTACTCGATGGATCAGAAAAAACTGACAAAAAAATTGGTTTTGACTAGTGCCGCTTCGCGGAAGTAATAAGTAATAAGTAATCATCCAAAATGATTTTAATATTTTTTATGAGTTGGTTGCATATCTTGAAGTAGTATATGCGATTGTCATGCGGTATAATCCCATTATTGTAAAGCCTTGTCGAAGCAGGCTTATTCTGACCTGTCCATCTGGGTAAATTTGAAAATTTCTATGATTAGGAAAACTATTAGGATTCTAGTATTTCTGATCTCTGTAGTAATGCTGGCCTTAAGCCTAAACCTAATCTGGGAATTCCCCTTAGCAGCCCAAGCTATACCAGATTTGAACTGGTCTAAAGACGATATCAGACCGGAGTCCTATATTCCTGTCTTTAACATTGGAAACTTGGAAATTTCTCCAGTGTTTCTTGATGGGACAATGATCGGAACTATTGAATCATTCATCCAATTAGGAACAAATAAAGAGGATGGTCAAGCTAATAACTATAGTTCGGCAGTTCGCTCCCACATAATTCACAGTAAGCTGCAAAAAATCCTCGACAATATGAACCGCTACTCTCGTGAGGTTCTTCCTCAGCGTGGGATTTCTGGGCTAGAAGAACAAGCAAGAGAACTGAAAAAACAGCTGATAACTGATGTCTCTGAACAAAAAGGGGCTGCGGTTGTTTTGATAGCGTTTCCTAAAAATGAGGTGCCAGAAATAATTTACACAGTTACCCAAGCAACAGTTGCTAGACCTCGATTTGGAGGTTCACAATCATTAAAAATTGCAGAAAGAGCAGCCAAGGTGGCTTACAATTCCTTGATTCAAGCTTGGAAAGAACGCCAGCCTCCCCATCTACGATCTCAAGCGAAAAAAGCACTGCATCTCTTTCTTGCCCTGACTGTTACCAGCCTTACTGTTGCATGGATACAGAAACTTCTAGTCTCCAAAAAAAGAAAGCTTAGTAATAGCTTACATAAAAATAATACTATTCAAACCAAAAATAATTCGATTTCTGATTCATCGCCAGTTGTCACCAAATCAGGAGGGATTGCTCAACCGCTCCAGGATATACTCTTAGAGCGAAATCTCTTTCTGAGGCAACGCTACAGTCTCAATGCTTTTTATAGAACTATATTATTTTGGCTACAATGGCTGATTTGGATGGTTGGAATTGGCTATCTAAGTAGCTTATTTTACCTTACTCGCCCCTTGAGTAATTGGATAATTGGCGTGACCATTCGCGGAGCTTGGAGTACAGCGACAATTAATCACTGGCCTCCGGTCGATTGGGTTCTCACTTTCGGACAGAAAGCTAATCTTGGAACACCATTATTTGTATTAGTGCTCTTGATGGTGACTCGTTTGATGCTCAAAGGAGGAGATGCCCTTAGTGACTTTCTCACTCGGTATTGGATGAGCCAAAAGCGATCGCCGCATCGTCAAACTTTGCGTTCTCCTACCATAGTCCCAATCATCAAAAGCTCTCTGAGAGTTTTAGTTTTCCTATTGTTGGGGTTGGCAATTTTCCATCGCTTGCATCAATCAGGGGCAATTACTCAAGCGTTAGCAGTGGTCCTCGGATTTACTAGTTTTGCTCTATCCTTAGCTTCTCAGAACTTGCTCAAAGATTTACTCTCTGGTTTGTTTATTTTATGGGAGGACCAATATGCGGTGGGCGATGTAATCCTGGTTGGTGACCAAGGGGGTTTGGTGGAGAAGATCACCTTGCGGATTACTCAATTGCGGAATCTTGATGGGGAGTTAATCACCATTCCCAATGGGTCAATAGAAATGGTACGAAATCTCTCTAGTGATTGGTCAAGGGTCAATTATGCGATTGAGATCGGCTATGATGCCGATGTGGATCGGGCTTTGGAAGTAATTGAAGCAGTTGCCCAGCAATTATATGGCGATTCTCAATGGCAGGAGAAAATTTTAGAAGCGCCCGAAATCTTGGGTATTGATAATATTTCCCATACGGGAGTTTTGATTCGATTAATTATCAAAACAAAACCCCTAGAACAATGGTCGGTGGCAAGAGAATTTCGTCGCCGTCTGAAGAAAGCCTTGGACGAACAGGGTATAAAGGTGGGAATTCCGCAACAATTGATGTATTTTAGCGATAATTTTGCTAAATCAAAGATTTATCGAGAAAATAACTGATTATTACTTTTGACCCATCGGAGCAATTTGCGATCGCGCCAAGTAAAAAAATATTCTCTATTACCTAATTAAGTTCAATGACTAAAAAAAAATTTGGGATTTTTGGCGGTTTAATTATTTTCAGTTTGGCGATCGCGATCGCTCTATCGCAACTGCCACCAAACTGGTTTAAGCCAGATTATTTGGTCAATCTATCCAGTATTCTTACTCTAATCTCTTTTTCTGTACGGAGCATACTTACCTTAAGAATCCTCGCGATCGGTGCTCAGTTGACTTTTATTCCCTACTGCTTCTTCCAACCTACTCCTCTCTGGACACCCATTGCCTGGAACCTTCTGTTTATGGGGGTGAATATCTTTAACGTTATCAAGCTGCTACTGGAAAAACGTCCAGTTATTTTGAGCTCTGATGAAGAGAAATTATACAATTTAGCATTCCAGACCCTAAGTCCTCGCGAATTTCTGGCTCTACTGACAGTTGGTGAGTGGCGAGATGGCGAGCCAGGAGAACAAATCATTATCCCAGGCCAGCAAAGTTCTAATGTTTCAATTTTATGTCGTGGGGAGGCAATAGCATTTTTGGAAAATCAAGAGCTGATAAAAATTCCTGAAGGTAAGCTTCTTGGTCCTACAAGTATTTTGGTAGGAGAACCCACAAATATTGAAATTAAACTCAGCACTCCTTCACGCTACATACGCTGGTCAGTTGTCCAACTGCGACAGTTTACTGACAAACGACCCGCGATAAGGGAAAAGCTACAATCAATCGTCAGTCGTGACTTGGCGAATTCTGTAAGGACGCTGCAAGAATTGAAACTGAAGGAATGGAACAGGTCTGATGATGCGCCATAACAATTTTTTATTTAAATTAATGGTTCTATTGCTATTTAGAGCGAAAATTATTTGGATATTTTTTCTCATTCAATTGCTGTTGTTAAGCTGGGATAGTTTGGCGATCGCCAGTTCAGACTCCAATCAAAGCAGCCATGTTCAACTTATTTCTTCATCCCAAAAGCAAGATTCCGCAGCAAAATCCCGACTTGACCAAAGTTTAGAATTGATTAACGAGATGGATGAATCTCAACATAAAATTAATCTGCTAAACAATCACGCTCTATCCTATGCTGAATTAGGCTATCTTGACATAGCCAACAAAATTTTAGAACAATGTTTAGCGATCGCCAGAGGCTTTGAGGATCTGGAGTTAAAAGTAACTAGCTTAACTAATATTGCCAAGTCTTACGACCAAATAGATCAAAAATCCCAAGCATTTGAGATTCTCAACGATGTTGTCGAGCTGGCAACTACTGTTATTGATAAATCTCTCCAAGGACAGTTGTTGTTCGAGATTTCCCTCAAATATGACGAAATTGGACAAGAAGAACTAGCCCAAACTCTCTTGACCCAAAGTCAGACTGTCATTGCCGCAAGCAATCAACCCCCAACAGAGTTCCCGTTTTCCGCAACTCCTCCTACTTTCAGCTTAGGAGTTGTCGGGAATTTGCATAGTTTTCGAGATACGGCTGCTTTGCTGGGGTTTAATTTTGATTATTCTCAACAATGGACAGAAAATGATTTGTTTGTTGATAGTAGCTTGAGTCTTGATTATGATAGCAGCCGTAGCGTCAATCAACTGCGTCCCATCACCTATGTTGTGAGTGTTTACCGTCGTCATTTGAACGCAAAATGGAATTTTTTTACCGAATTTTTTAACAGTACTAACCAAGACTTATATTCCTCAAAAAATGATGATGAGGATTTGACTATTATTACTGGAGTTTATGCTGGTGGGGGACTAAATTTGTGGCGGGGAGATTCTCCGAGTAATTTTCTAGATTTTCAACTAGGCTTTGGTCCTCGTTATGAGTTTGATTACATCGATTTTAAACGCAGGCGTAATCAAGTAGATCCCACTCTTATTTTTGGTTTTTTGGGGAGAAATGTGCCTCTAGGCAAGGTCAAGCTAAATCAAACTTTTGCCATTCTCCCCTCTCTAAGTAGTTTAGAAAATTTCTTCATTGTTTCTGATAGTGATCTTTCTATTCCTTTAAGTGCAAAATGGTCATTTAGTAATCGTTTATTTATGCGCTATCGTAATGAGAAAATCTTTGATAACAACCCTAATCTGGAGTTTGTATTTTCCACAGGAGTAGATTATCAGTTTTAAAAATATCTATTAAACTTTTAATGAATCAAATTAGACAAGTATTTAAATTATTGTTTCGCATTCCACCATTTCGTCAACTTTTTGTTCTATGGAAAGCAATTACAGCTAGTTGGCGCATTCATCTGGAACAACCTGTTCCGATAGAGGAATTAGCCAAATCTCGCGAGGCCGCTTCTATTCCTTCTTTTGGGTTCTTTTTTTTGTTGATCAGCGCGACAGTTATCGCTACTTTGGGACTCTATGCCAATAGTACGGCAGTGATTATTGGCGCAATGATTGTAGCACCTTTAATGAACCCTATTTTGAGTATGTCCTTTGGTATCGTTACTGCTAATTGGCGATTGTATAAGCGATCGCTTGCAACTGTAGCTCTTGGGTCTTTTGTCGCTATCTTCACCGCTTGCCTAATAAGCGTTGTCCTGCCAGTTGAGGTGGTTCGCTCAGAGATTATGGCCCGAACTGCTCCTAATTTAATTGACCTAGGTATTGCGATCGCGGCTGGGGCTGCTGGTTCATTTTCTTTAACTCGCAAAAGCATCGCAAGTTCGATCGCTGGTGTTGCCATTGCAGTGGCTCTAGTCCCTCCTTTATGTGTAGTGGGGATCGGGTTGGGAATCGGCGAAGGAATTATTACAGAGATTGGACAAACTACATTCACTGATATTAATGTATCAGAAGGAGCTTTTTTATTATTCTTGGCTAACTTAGCTGGAATTACCTTTACCGCCTGTGTTGTGTTTCTTTCTCAAGCCTATGGCAGTATTGCCAAGGCATTTCAAGCGCTGCTGATTTGGTTATTGATTATTGTTATCTTGATTTTTCCTTTGAATAATTCACTAAGGGAATTTTTTCTTTCTAACCAAATCAACCAAGAAATTAATAAAATCAGAATTGCCAACCCCGAAATTGCTGAAAAAACTCAAACCCGTTATGTGCATGTGCAGCTAGAGGGAACTACTGCTTATATTAAAATTTTGACTATTGCACCAAAAGGTTTATTGACAGATGACTACTTAAAGGATGCAGAACAAAAAATATTCGATTCTATCTCTTCGACTCAGAATGTTAAGGCAATGGACTTAGATCTACGCATAATTCCGGTTGATATTCGACATTATCAATCAGTTTCACCTAAATAAGTAGTTAGACAATAAAAAATTCGGCGTTGCTGAATCCAGATATGAATTCGTTTCGCGCAAAGGCGCAAAGACGCAAAGAAAGAAGCAAAGAAGATTAGTCCAAAATTCTTTCATGTTTTAAATCAGCAACGCCAAAA